>CAJFPD010000125.1 GCA_904398315.1 Candidatus Alangreenwoodia gallinarii
AAATGGAGCTGTCTGAATTTGAGCGGAAATATAACGAGAGCCTCCGGGAATAACGTCCGGGAGGAACGAAAGAAGGAAACGTATGACATTTGACAGAGAATCAGACTTTGAAGAGGCGATCATCCGGCTGCTGGGAGAAAACGGATGGGAAAAGAAGGTCCTGAGGCATCCGACGGAAAAGGATCTGATCCGCAACTGGGCGGACATCCTGTACGAAAACAACAGGAGCATCGACAGGCTCAACGATTATCCTCTGACAGAAGGAGAGATGCAGCAGATTCTCGAACAGGTCGCGGCCCTGCGCACGCCGCTGCGGCTGAACGGATTTATCAACGGCAGGACGGTGACGATCACCCGGGACAATCCGGACGACAGTCTGCATTTCGGAAAAGAGATTTCGCTCAAAATCTACGACCGCATGGAGATCGCAGCGGGACAGAGCCGGTATCAGATCGTGCAGCAGCCGGGGTTTTCCACGAAATCGCCGGTTCTCCGGGACCGCCGCGGCGATCTGATGCTCCTCATCAACGGCATGCCCGTCATACATATTGAACTGAAAAAGGGCAGCGTTCCGGTCAGTAAAGCGTATTATCAGATCGAAAAATATGCTCACGAAGGCATTTTTACCGGAATTTTTTCGCTGATTCAGGTCTTTTTCGCCATGACGCCGAATGAGACAGTCTATTTTGCCAATCCGGGTCCGGACGGACAGTTTAACGACAGCTACTATTTTCACTGGGGAGATTTTAATAATGTGCCGGTCAACTACTGGAAAGACCTGGTAGACTCCATGCTGAAGATCCCCATGGCGCATCAGCTGATCGGATTTTACACGGTTGCCGACACGTCGGACGGCGTGCTGAAAGTGCTGCGGAGCTACCAGTATTTTGCGATCAATAAGATTTCAGATAAAGTATCGAATGTAAAATGGGGCGAAAAAAATCAGCGGGGCGGTTATGTGTGGCATACCACCGGCTCCGGCAAGACGATGACCAGCTTTAAATCGGCTCAGCTCATCGCCAATTCTCAGAACGCGGACAAAGTCGTATTTCTGATGGACCGGATCGAGCTGGGGACGCAGTCGCTGAAGGAGTACCGTTCCTTTGCGGAGGAAAACGAGAGCGTTCAGGCCACCGAAAATACGGGCGTGCTCGTCACAAAGCTGAAGAGCTCTTCGCCGGCTGATACGCTGATCGTCACTTCGATTCAGAAGATGAGCAACATCAGGATCGAAGAGGGCGGACTCAATCTGCAGGACATCGAGCAGATCCGCGGCAAGAGAATCGTTTTCATCATCGATGAGGCGCACCGTTCCACCTTCGGCGAAATGCTGCTCACGATTAAGGAAACGTTTCCCGACGCGATTTTCTTCGGCTTCACCGGGACGCCGATTCAGGAGGAAAATCAAAAGAAAAAGAACACGACGATGGATGTTTTCGGCGAGGAACTGCACCGGTACAGCATCGCCGACGGCATACGCGACGGAAATGTGCTGGGATTTGACCCGTATATGGTCATGACGTTCCGGGACCGCGATCTGCGCAGAGCGGTGGCGCTGGAAAAAGCGAAGGCTGCCGATGAATCAGAGGCCATCGGAGATCCGAAAAAGGCGGAAGTCTATTACCGCTATATGGATTCCTCAAAAGTGAAGATGGCGGGATTTACCGAAGCGGACGGCAGCTATGTCAAAGGAATCGAGGATTACATCCCAAATTCCCAGTATCTTACAGATGAGCATAGAGAAAAAGTCGTCGAAGATATCAGCGCAAACTGGGAAACATTGAGCCGCGGCGGAAAATTTCACGCGATCTTTGCGACATCGAGTATTCCGGAGGCCATCGAATATTACCGGCTGATCAGGGCGAAAATGCCGAAGCTGAAGGTTACCTGTCTGTTCGATCCCAATATCGACAATGACGGCGGCGTCATCTTCAAGGAAGACGGTCTCAGAGAGATCCTCGATGATTATAATCGCCGTTATGATCTGGGAGAGGGACAGAAATTTTCCATAGCGTCCCATGCCCGTTTCAAAAAAGACGTAGCCATGCGCCTGGCGCACAAGGAGGTATACCGGACGGTGGAAAAGACGCCGGATAAACAGCTGGATCTTCTCATCGTGGTGGATCAGATGCTCACAGGATTCGATTCCAAGTGGATCAATACGCTGTATCTGGATAAGATGCTGGTATATGAGAATATCATTCAGGCTTTTTCCAGGACAAACCGCCTGTTCGGGCCGGAAAAGCCTTTCGGCCTGATCCGGTATTACCGCAGGCCCCATACGATGAAGCAAAATATCGAAGCAGCGGTGAAGCTGTACTCCGGGGATAAACCGATTCAGCTCTTCGTGGAAAAGCTGCCCTATCATCTCGAAAAGATGAATGAGGTGTTCCGTGATATTTCTCTTCTGTTTTCCCGCGCCGGAGTACCGGATTTTGAAAAACTGCCTGAGGATATGGCGGAAAAAGCGAAATTCGCCTCGCTCTACAAGAAGTGGAATGAGCTGCTGGAAGCCGCCAGGGTGCAGGGCTTTCAGTGGTCGGAAAAGACATATGAGTTTCAGGAGGAAGACGGAACAGTGCGGTCTGTCGAGGTCGCGTTCGATGAGACGGTTTACCTGATTCTGGCACAGAGATATAAGGAGCTTTCCGCGCGCCGGGTCGGGGAAGAAGAGAGCGGCGGCGTTTCGGAAGATGATGTGCCTTATGATCTCGTCGGTTATCTCACGGAGATCGATACCGGCGTGATCGATGCGGCCTACATGAACAGCAGGTTTGATAAATACCTGAAAATGCTTCATCAGGAAGGCGCGTCGGCGGAATCTCTGGAAGAGGCGAAAAACGAGCTTCACAGGACGTTTGCCACGCTGTCTCAGGAAGAGCAGAAATATGCGAATCTTTTTCTGCACGATATCCAGAGCGGTGACGTGCAGGCGGAGCCGGGAAAAACTTTCAGAGATTATATCACGGAATATCAGCATCAGGCCAAGGATGATCAGATCCATCGCATGGCGGAAATTCTGGGACTGTACGAGGAAAAGCTGAGAGACATGATGGGGATGAAGCTGACGGAAGCTGACATCAACGAGTTCGGCCGTTTCGATGAACTGAAAAAGACGGTGGACAGAAAAAAGGCGAAGGAATTCTTTGAGAAAAGAGAACAGACGAAGCTGAATCCGCCGAAGGTCAATATACGGGTGGACAGACTGCTGCGGAAATTTATTCTTTCCGGCGGTTTTGAAGTGGAGGGCTGAGGAAGCCGGGAAACTGATATGAGCCGGAAACCTGACCCCAAGCCGAAGTTTCTCCTTTCCTTGCCCGCGGTATCTGTTTGTGATAAAATTAACCGGCTGCGCACTATGCGGGATATAGATATGGACGGATAGAAAATCTGACGGTCAAAGGAGTCCGGTCGTGCGAAGGTCACAGGCCCGGATCTGCACCGGGCCGGAAAAAACGGAAAACTGACGGAACAGGAAACAGACTATGAGAGACGATTTTGGAAGAGAAATAAACTATCTGCGGATATCGGTCACAGACCGGTGCAACCTGCGGTGCAGATACTGTATGCCGGAGGCAGGTTATGCCGACATCATACCGCGGGAGGAGATTCTTTCCTTTGAAGAGATTGTGAGAGTAGCGGAGGCAGCTGCGAAACTGGGAATACGAAAAATCCGCCTGACCGGCGGGGAACCGCTGGTACGCCATAATGTGGTGGATCTGATCTCGAAAATCCATGAGATCGAAGGAATCGAGGAGATCGGTATCACGACCAACGGAATTCTGCTGCCGGAGATGGCGGAGGATCTGAAAAAGGCCGGCGTGACGCGGGTCAATATCAGCATCGATACCATGGATCCGGAAAAATATAAACGGATCACCAGAGGAGGCGACCTTAACCGCGTGCTGGCGGGCATCGAAGCGGCAAAAAAGGCCGGTCTGACGCCGGTCAAGCTGAATGTCGTAGCGCTGGGCGGATTCAACGAGGACGAATTCGGCGATTTCATCGAACTGACGCGCCGGGAAAACTACATCATACGATTTATCGAACTGATGCCCATCGGACATGCCGACGTGGGAGATTCCTACGGCTTTATCTCCAATCAGGAGATTTTGTCGCGCTTTCCCGAGCTGGTTCCGGTGGAAAACGAAAAATTTTCCGTCTCGGACGATTACCGGCTGCCGGACGGAAAGGGCAAGGTTGGCTTCATCAGCGCGCTGAGCCATCATTTCTGCGCTTCCTGCAACAAGATCCGGCTGACGTCGGACGGAAAGATCAAGCCGTGTCTCCATTCCAACGAGGAGATCGATATGAAAGGGCCGCTGGCCGTTTCGGACGAAGCGGTTCTGGAAGCTCTTGACCGGTCCATTCATCATAAAGTGGAGCATCACCTGCTGAATGAAGGCGCAGCCCCTATCGAGCGGGACATGAATAAAATCGGCGGATGACATGCGGATGACATACAGGAGGAAATTCAGATGGAAGAAAAACTGACGCACATCGATGAAAACGGAAGACCGAGAATGGTAAACGTGGGAGAAAAGGCGGACACGAAGCGGATCGCTGTGGCAAAGGGCAGCATCTATATGGCACCGGAGACGCTGAAACGGATCGAAGAAGGATCCATCGCTAAAGGAGATGTCCTCTCCGTGGCGCAGACGGCGGGAATCATGGCAGCCAAGAATACGGCGTCCAATATCCCTATGTGCCACAACATTTTCATCACCGGCGTGGACATGGATTTTCAGCTGGACGAGGAAAAGTCGGCGGTACATATCGAGGCTCAGGCGTCCACCATCGGCAAGACGGGCATCGAGATGGAATCTCTCAACGCCGTTGCCATCGCAGCGCTGACGATATACGATATGTGTAAGGCCATCGACAGAGGCATGCGGATCACCGATATCCGCCTCGTACGCAAGGAAGGCGGAAAATCCGGCGTTTTCATCGCGGAATAGCGGGAAAGGAGATGTCCGATGGACCGGAAACAATGGGCCGAGGGAAAGACACTGGGCTTCGGCTGTATGTGAATGCCGCTGAAAGAAAAAGATGACCCGACCTCTTTCGACTATGAAAAGATCGGGGCGCTGTTTGACGATTTTCTCGCCCGGGGATTTGATTATTTCGACACAGCATACACCTATCACGGCTACCGGGCGGAGGAAGCGGTGAGAAAGGCGCTGGTGGAGCGCCATCCGCGGGAATCCTTCCGGCTGGCCACCAAGCTTCCGCTCCGCGATTTCAGAGACGCACAGGATATGGAAAACATCTTCGAAGAACAGCTGAGAAACTGCGGTGTGAAATATTTTGACTTCTATCTCCTGCATAACATGGGAATGAATGTCTATGAGAAGTGCTGCCGGTATGATGCGTTTCATTTCGTCAGAGAAAAGCAGCGGGAAGGAAAGATCCTGCATACCGGCATGTCCTTTCACGACACGCCGGAGCTTTTAGAGGAGATTCTGCAGAAATACGGGGACTGTCTGGACTTTCTGCAGCTTCAGATCAATTATGCGGACTGGGAACAGCCGAATGTGCAGGCGAAGCGCTGTCTTGAGACTGCGGTACGGCACGGCAAACCGGTGATCGTCATGGAACCCTGCCGGGGCGGTACGCTGGCGAATCTTCCGGAAGAGGCGGAAAAGCGGATGAGAGCGCGGCACCCCGATGATTCGCCGGCTTCCTGGGCATTCCGCTTCGCGGCGGAGCAGGATGGCGTCTTCTGCGTGCTGAGCGGAATGAATGCGCCGGAGCAGGTGGAGGAAAACTGCGGCGTTTTTGAGCATCTGCAGCCGCTGACGCAGGAGGATTACGGTGTCCTGGCGGAGGTGACGAAGATCCTTCACGCCGACACCGCTATAGAATGTACGGCTTGCGAATACTGCACACACGACTGTCCGAAGAGCATCGCGATTCCGAAATATTTTGCTCTGTACAACAGTGCCGTGCGGGCGAAGGGCGGATTTTCCAGCCAGATTGCCTATTACAACAACATATCGCTGGGCGCGGGGAGCAGAGCAGGCGACTGTATCGGCTGCGGCCGGTGCGAGGAGGCCTGTCCGCAGCATCTTCCGATCCGGAAATATCTGAAGGAGGTGGCGGAAAAATTGGAAAAAGAGAATGCTTTTCCGACGAGAAAGCCGGAGAAGAAATAGATTCCGGCCCGGAGAAAAAGCGTCCGGAAAAAAACGGGAAAAACAGGAAAAGTCGGAAAAAGTGGAGAAAAGTCGGAAAGAGGCCGGAAAATCGGAAAAAGAGAACGGAAAGAGAGAGACAGAGAAAATCAGAATCGGAAAGAGCGCGGCGGCGGAAGCAGCTGCGTTTTTCCGCTTTTTTGAGCAGCCGGCAGCGAAAAACGGCCGGCCGGAGGACTGCGGATGAACCGGCATGCAGCAGGCGGCAGAAGGCCGGACCGCCGGCAGATTGCGGCGAAACGGATTGCAGTCTGACCTCTTTCGTGTATTTTTTTACATGCAGGAAAATCTTTTCCGCATTCTCTGTTGCATAAATATAAATAGAAATGTATAATTATGAAAATGAAGCGGCGACGGTCTGCTTTCGGCGGGATCCGCGGCGGAAATCCGGTGCGGTCCGCCGGAGCGTCCGCGTATAAACATAACCGGAGCGTCCGCGTA
>CAJFPD010000126.1 GCA_904398315.1 Candidatus Alangreenwoodia gallinarii
AGGAGCGGATTAAGATATGAAATGTTTACTCGTCATAGATATGCAGAATGATTTTCTTACCGGAGCGCTGGGAACGCCGGAGGGAGCCGGTATTGTCGGAAATGTCTGCGGTCTGATACGCGGTTTTGACGGAAAGGTGATTTATACCAGGGATACCCACGGGGAAAATTATCTCGATACGAGGGAAGGACAGAAGCTGCCGGTACCTCACTGTATCAGGGGAACGGACGGCTGGCAGATCTGCGAAGAGGTACAGGAGCGGATCCGTCCACAGGATCGCATCGTAGATAAGGTGACGTTCGGCGCACCGGATCTGCCGGACATCATCAGAGCCGAGTGCGGCGGCATGCCGGAGGAGATTCATCTGGCGGGCGTCTGTACGGACATCTGTGTCATCTCCAATGCCATGATATGCAAAGCTGCTTTTCCGGAAGTTCCGGTTTTCATTCATGAACGCTGCTGTGCCGGTGTGACGCCGGAAAGTCATGCGACGGCTCTCGAAGCGATGAGAGCGTGTCAGATCGATATTCTCTGATTTTCTGATGGATATCCGCTGCATCTGTTCATCCGTTGACGGATGCGGCGGCGCGGCGTATGAAGGGCGGATGAAGAAGGAGGTGTTCCGGCGTCTTCCGGAAATCTTTCCGGAAAAATGCGCGCCTTTAGATTTTGTTTATATTTTGTTTAGTAATTCTTCAAAATAGCTTTACAAACTCATCACATAAGAAAGCTATTATATAAGTGCGGAAGGGGAAAACAAAGAAATTTGAAGAACCCGGAAGCAAGAATTCTTTTCATAAAAATCTCTCCAACAAAAATCAAAAGTAAAACGAACACGAAACAAAACCAAAACAAATGCAGCGGCAAGGGAGCGAACTTACAATCGCTCCCTTGCTGTTTTTTGCCGGCGCCGGCCGGACAGAAGAAAAGGACTGCTGCAGAGGCAGTCTGCAGCAGTCCGGTATAAAAACACGACAGGGGCGGCCGGTGGCAGGAAACGTGTTTTATCTGTTAATCTCTGAGTTTCAGTACAGTGAGTGATGCTAAAGTGCTTTCTTCATCATTTGCCGCGTAGTCGACGCTCCGGTCAGGAGTCAGTGTCAGCGTTGTACGCTCGTTGATTCTTACGACGGTCTGAATCATGCCTGATGTGTCATCGGCGCCGGAGGTATGAAAAATCCTTATGGATGTGCCTGCGAGCGGGCGGTTTTCCGTCATCAGGCGAAATACCGCGTCGACCGATGCCGTACGGGGAACCGTGATGATACATATGATCAGGTAGGTTCCGGGACGATTGATGGTGATGAACTCCGCATCGATTTCAAAGTCACCGTCATCGGACGCGTCGAAGTAATCAAAAGCGACTCCCGTGGTTTTCAGACCTGCCGACAGAGTTCCTGTCTGCCTGGCGTATGCGTAAGTGTCGAGTCCGTCGCAGGAGGGATTTGACAGATATAACGCAAGATCCGGCCGTACGGAATCATTTTTTCTTTTTTCCTTTCTCTCTGTTTTTTCTTTCATTTTTTAACCTTTTTCGGATTACCGTTTTCCGTCTGTTGTGTCTGCGTCCGGAAACGGCTGTCATCTGCAGCCGCCGATCATGCGGTTCAGCGCCTCGATCAGCTGTGCGATCCTGAATTCCCGGAATGATGCGAAATATTCTTCTCTGCAGGAATCCCGGCTGCAGGGCTCCGGAGGGCATGCGGGCTTTGGAGGTCTCGGACGGCAGATCTGCCACAAAGGCCGCGGCGGTTTCGGTCTGCAGTCTTCCACACATGGTCTGCTGATACAGATTTCGGGTCCCGGTCTGCATCCGGGAGGCCCGAAGGGCGGCGGGCTCTCGGGAGCGCAGCTGACCGGAACCTGCCATCCGGGAGGATCCGGACGGCAGGTTGAAGGAGGATCCGGACATGGCCGGGGGAACGGTTCCCTGCCGCACGGGCCGGCCGTGCAGTGTCCCGGAATACAGCAGCCGTTCCATTCACCGGCACACATCAGACTCCTCCGTTAGCCGGAAAACCTCTGCGGCAGAAACATCCGTCGCGGCAGCAGTCCTGCGGAAAACAGCATCGGCATGGCGCGATCATGACCGGAGGACGGCAGTACGGGCGTTTTTCCGGACGCGGTCTGCCGCATTTCCGGCACTGTGTCTGCGTGTTTTCTGTCTGGACCATCAGAACAGGTCTGCATGTCGTAAAACACGGAGATGTGTGAGTGCAGCAGTTTGTAGGTTGTCGATTGCATGTATTACACATATTGATTTCTCCTCTCATGTTGCCGGTGCGGCCGGCTGTCTGCGTTCCGGCTCTGTGTCTGAGCCGGCCGGTTTTGCGGCTGCCTCCTGTCGTGCTGCTTTATATTATGAATAAAGAGAGGATATGGTGCATATATTAGTCGATTGGAGAAATTCTGCGGCGAATTCAGGCCGGCTTTTAAAAAATATATAGCAAAAATAATATGTATACCTATCATTTTGCTTGCCGTGGATAATAGGAAGGATTATAATGAGTTAGGACGATGTATCCCGGTGCCGGGTCCGGACGGAAAACAGAAGTGGCAGATGGCCGCGGAATCCGGCGGAACGGACGGCACAGACAGAGCAGACGGGAGAGACAGAGATGCGGAAGCGGGATACGCGAAGGAGGAAAGGTCATGAAGGAATTATTTGCCGTTTATCTTGAGAGTCTGGATCAGGATCTGAAAGTCTATACAGATAAAGCCGAAGCGGAAAAGAAGCTGGAGGAGCTGAAAGCTGCCGGCAAGCCGGCTAAAATGGAGGTGTTCGGCAGTCATCAGATCGTCGCGGTGGATAAGGCAAACGGATGTGCCGCAAGCGATCCCCATTTCTGGGAGGAGCTGAAGTATGACAACGGAAGATATACTCTGACGGAGAGTTTTTCCTGGCATACCGAGCCCGATGAGGAAGGCTACTACGCCGATTATATCCTGAGCTGAGAAAGACGGAAATAACGTCAGCGGTTTTTCTCCTGCGGCTGTCTTGAAGGCTGTCGTGTTAAGAGTGAGTGTCGCCGCAGACCGGCGGAAGAAGGGAGAGAGCCGTCTGTACTATATATAGAACCGGTGATGATGACGGAAAGCTGCGGTTCGGTTTGTCCAAAGCTCCGTAGCCGGAAGTGAAAAATCCGGATCGCGCGGAAACACGTGATCCGGATTTTTGTAATGTGCCGGGCGGAGTCAGCGCTGACGGCACACGGAAACCACCGGTACTGCCGAAATGTGACGGGCGTTTCAGACCTCCCTGGGATCGCAGTATATGACACAGCTGAGTCCCAGCCGGCTGCGAAGGCATTCCGAAGCTTCCGAGATGGCTGCGGAGACAGATTTCGCATCGCGGCTGCAGTGAGGATTCAGGGCGACGCAGATGACGGCGGTCTTTGCCGACGGACCGTAGTCGTGTACAGCGCAGGAGATGACTCTGCCAAAGATATCATATCCGAGAATGATGGAGCAGATCTGTTCTGTCAGCTGTCTGTCGGCCGTTCCCATCAGGAGATCCATATTTTCCCGCAGAGCCGTCAGGCCGGACCACAGGATGAAGACAGTGATCACCAGGCCGGCGATGCCGTCAGCCGGGATATCGGTGCGGGGCGCAGCCAGAAGAGTGAGGATCGTCAGAGCGGTGATCAGCATATCGGCGTAATCCTCACGGACGGCGGCCCGCAGAGCCGAGGAGTCGAGGGAGCGGTTGATGCGGGTGATGTACATGATCAGGAATGTCTTGATCAGAACGGAAGCAAGCGGAACGAGAAACATCGGCAGCGTGACGGTCAGCGTTTCCGGCTCCATGAGTCTCTGCACAGAGCTTTTTCCGAGGGAAATAGCGGCTGACAGGATGATCAGGGCGATGAAGAGGCCACAGAGATATTCCGCCCGGCCGTGGCCGAAAGGATGGCGGCTGTCCCGGCCCTTGGCGGAGATGTGAAATCCCAGAATCGTGATAAAAGAGCCGGTGCAGTCCATGAGATTATTGAAACTGTCTGCGATGATGGCAATGCTGTTGCTGGCCGTTCCAACGGCGAATTTGAGCAGAAAAAGCGTACAGTTTCCGATAACTCCCAGAATGCCGGCCCGGCGTCCGTAATTTATGCGCACGTTTTCAGCGTGAATGCGTGCGCCGCTGCTCTTATTTTCCATATTTTTACAGTCCTTTCCGAAAGATTCTTCTTAAAACAGTAAATGCCGGACGGGTGTGTGATGTGTCTCGTTTTTCTGTTTTCTCCGTGCGGAAAGAGCCTGAAAAGACAGCTGTGCCTTGACATTCCGCTCATCTGCGAATATACTAAAGAAGATAATTTGATCATCAAACAATTAGAAAAACGGAGCATACCGGAGGATAGAAAACATGGAAAACGGAGTACCGCAGCTCAGCACGAAAATTACGGAAATGCTGGGCATCAAATACCCTATTTTTCAGGGAGGAATGGCCTGGGTTGCAGACGCATCCATCGCATCTGCCGTCAGCAATGCGGGCGGACTGGGCATTATCGGATGCGGACCGTGGGATACCGATACGATTCTCGCACAGGTAAGAGCCTGCAAGGAGAAGACGGATAAGCCTTTCGGCCTGAATATCATGCTGATGTCGGAGTACGTGGACGATATCATGCAGATGGTTCTCGATGAAGATATCCGCGTGGTGACCACCGGCGCGGGAAATCCGGGCAAATATATCCCGAGACTGAAGGAAAAAAATATCAAGGTGATTCCGGTAGCCGGATCGGTGGCGATCGCAAAGCGTGTCGCAAAGGTGGGAGCAGACGCTGTCATCGCCGAGGGCATGGAGAGCGGCGGACATCTGGGAGAAATCACGACGATGGCCCTCGTGCCGCAGGTGGTCGATGCCGTCGATATTCCGGTCATCGCAGCGGGCGGAATCGGTGACGGACGCGGTTTCGCCGCGGCATTTATGCTGGGTGCCGAAGGCGTTCAGATGGGGACGCGTTTCGTTACGGCAAAGGAGAGCAACGCACATCAGGCATATAAAAATGAGATTCTCAACGCCAGAGATTCTTCCACGGTGGTGACGGGAAGAAGCACAGGGCACAGCGTACGTGTCATCAAAAATAAGCTGACCAGACAGATGCTGCAGCTTGAGAAGCGCGGAGCGGATCCGGAGGAGATCGTAAAGCTGGGAACCGGTGCGCTGCGCAGTGCGGTGGTGGACGGAAATGTAGAGAGAGGTTCCGTCATGGCGGGCCAGATTTCCGGACTCGTCAAAAAAGAGCAGACCGCACAGGAAATCATCGAAGATATCATGAGAGATGCGGCAGATGTGTTCCGCAGAAGAAATGTGCTCGCGCAGAAAAATTTCGGCGCGTAGGAGCCCGGCGGAAAAAAATAAATAAAAATGAGCAGAAAACGGGCAGAAACGGATAAGAACAGTACGGAGGCCGAAAAAATATGAAGATCGCATGTCTGTTTGCAGGCCAGGGAGCACAGTATCCCGGCATGGGAAAAGATTTATACGAAAAATATGAAGAGAGCCGTCGTGTATTTGACGCCGCGGGGGAAAAGATCCGCAGTCTCTGTTTTGAAGGTACGGCGGAAGAGCTGAGAATGACGGAAAATACGCAGCCCTGCGTCTATACGGTGACGATGGCTGCCTATGAAGCATTTCTGGCGAGATTTGAAAAAGAAAAAAAGGCGGACGCAAAGATCACGGCGATGGCGGGATTCAGCCTCGGCGAATACGCGGCGCTGACGGCAGCAGGCGTCATCGCTGACATCGCCACCGGCGTGGAACTCATGGAATGCCGTGGAAAATATATGGGTGAAGCGGGACGCAATGAAGCCGGCGAAAATATCGGCACGATGGCCGCGGCCATCGGCGATCCGCAGAAGGTGCGCGACTGCGTGGAGAAGGCCAGAGAGAACGGCATCCTGGTGGCGGCCAATATCAATGCACCGACACAGACGGTGGTATCCGGAGATGTGGACGCTGTGGCGCGTTTCGGAGAGATCGCGAAAGAAGCCCGTCTCAGAGTCACTCCGCTGTCCGTGGGAAGCGCTTTTCACAGTCCTATGATGGAGCCGGCGTCGGAAAAGATGCGCAGCCTCATTCTGACAAAGGAAATTCATCCGACAGATTTCCCGGTGTATTCCAATCTCACGGCGAGACCGATTTCCGAATACCGGAAGGGCGACGGCGCCTGCGGCGCGGACGGATGCAGCACAGACGGCGCGTCCGGGCAGGAAAATATGTCTCCGCGGGCACCGCAGACGGCGGAGGATATCGCGGATGCCATGGCTCTGCAGCTGATGAGTCCCGTACAGTGGGTGAAGACGGTGGAAAATCTCAAGGCAGCCGGCGTGGACACGGTCATCGAATTCGGACCGGGAAAGACGCTGTGCGGACTTGTGAAGAAGATCGATAAGACGATTCAGACGTATCATGTGGAAAACGCGGAGACGCTGGAAGAGGTTCTCTCGGCTCTCTGTGAACAGTAGACGGTAAGAGGGAAGAATCATGTTAAAAGGCAGGAGTGCGGTGATCACCGGAGGAGTGCGCGGAATCGGTTTCGGGATCGCGGTGGAATTTGCGAAGCAGGGAGCAGATCTGCTGCTCTGCTACCGCAGCAATGACGAGGCGGCGGAGAAAGCCGCAAAAGAGCTCGCGCAGTACGGAACGAAGGTCCTTACAGCGAAAGGAGACGTGTGCGACGAAGCATTCGCGGAATCGGCTGTAAAACAGGCGGCGGAGGAATTCGGTCAGGTGGATATTCTGGTGAACAACGCCGGTATTACGAACGATAAGCTCATTCTGAGAATGTCGAAAGACGATTTCACGAAGGTCATCGACACGAATCTGGTGGGCGCCTTCAACTTTACAAAATACGCGGCGGTTCATATGAGCCGGAAGAAATCCGGAAGGATCATCAATCTCTCTTCCGTTTCCGGCGTGCGCGGCAACGCGGGTCAGGCGAATTACTCCGCTTCCAAGGCGGGCATCATCGGTCTGACTCTGTCAAACGCCAAAGAGCTGGGCCGCAGAAATATTACGGTCAACGCCATCGCTCCGGGATTTATCGATACGGAGATGACGATGGCGCTTTCCGAAAAGCAGCGGGAAGCGGCGCTGGGCCAGATCAGTATGGGCAGATACGGCAGTGTACAGGATGTGGCGAAGCTGGCTGCATTCCTGGCTTCCGACGATGCTTCCTACATCACCGGTCAGGTGATCGGTGTCGACGGCGGCATCATCATGTAGACTGCCGCGATGCAGACTGCCGCGGCTGCCGGATAGATCAGGACGGACGCAGCCGGAGGATTCGGATCGTCTCAGGTTGTTTCCGATTTGTTTCAGTTACCGATCGTTACAGGATCGTTGAGGAGGAAAGATATGGCAGACAGAAGAGTTGTGATTACCGGCATGGGCGTTATCGGCCCGGTGGGAAACAACAGCTATGATTTCTGGGAGGGTATCCGTCACGAGGTGAACGGAATCGCCCAGATCACGCATTTCGATACGACAGATCACAAAGCCTGCATGGGCGCGGAGGTAAAGAATTTCGTATATCCCGATAAGAGAGCGGCCAAGAGACTGGACCTCTCGTCTCAGTATGCTCTGACCGCAGTCCGCGAGGCTATGGAAGACAGCGGTCTGAAGGCCGGTGAAAATGTGGACCCTTACAGACTGGGCGTCATCGCCGGAACGGGCATCGGCGGCATAACCACACTGGAAAGAGAGACGAAAAAGGCGATAGAGCGCGGCGTTTCCCGCGTATCTCCGCTCATGGTGACGATGACGGTACCGAACATGGTGGCCGGCAATATTTCCATCGAAACCGGAGCGAAGGGCATTTCCATGGGTGTCACGACGGCCTGCGCTACGGGAACGCACGCCATCGGCGAAGCATTCCGTTATCTGAAGAGCGGCGCCTACGATGCCATGATAGCCGGCGGCGCGGAAGCATCTTTTGCTGACGTTTCCTTTGCGGGATTCGCCAATATGACGGCGCTTTCCACGAGAAAGGATCCGAACCGCTGCTCTACGCCGTTCGATAAGGAAAGAGACGGATTTGTCATGGGTGAGGGTTCTGCTTTCCTTATTCTGGAAGAACTGGAACATGCAAAGGCGCGGGGCGCTCATGTCTATGCGGAAATCGTCGGTTACGGCGCGACTTCCGACGCATATCACATCACGATGCCGGATCCGGAGGGAGAAGGCAACGCGAGAGCCATGCAGATGGCCATCGAGGAAGCGGGGATAAAGCCGGAGGATATCAGCTATATCAACGCACACGGCACGGGCACGCCTTACAACGATAAGTTTGAGACGAACGCCATCAAAAAAGTCTTCGGCGAAGCGGCATATAAGATTCCGGTAAGCTCCACCAAGAGCATGATCGGCCATCTTCTGGGCGCGGCCGGTGCAGTGGAGGCATTTATCTGTGTCAAGGCGCTGGAGGACGGATATATCCCTGCCACCATCAATCTCGAAGTTCCGGATGAGGAATGCGATCTCGATTACGTTCCGAATAAAGGCAGAAATGCGGATCTGGAATACGCTCTGTCCAATTCTCTCGGATTCGGCGGTCACAACGGCGTTCTTATCCTCAAGAAGTGGAAAGAATGGTAGAAGAGGAGACGGGCCATGGCTTTGATGGACAGAGAGCAGATCAAGGAGATTATTCCTCACAGAGATCCGTTTCTTCTCATCGATGAGATCGAATCCATAGATGAGGAAAGAGGAGAGATTACGGCGATCAAATATGTGAGGGAGTCCGAATATTATTTCGAGGGACATTTTCCTCAGAAAAAAGTGATGCCCGGGGTGCTGATCGTGGAGGCACTGGCTCAGGCCGGCGCGGTGGCGATTCTGAGCCGGGAAAAATTCCGGGGGAAGCTGGCGTATTTCGGCGGCATCAAAAACGCGAAGTTCCGGAATCAGGTGGTGCCGGGAGATACACTGCGTCTTTCCGTGACGATGGAAAAGCTGGGCTCAAGAGCAGGAACCGCCCGCGGCACGGCAGAAATTCTGCCGCGGGAAGGTGCTTTAGCGGAAGAAAAGACACAGATCGCCTGCCAGTGTGATATAATGTTTGTGATCGGATAATGCAGCATGGCTGTTTCCGCAGGCGTCCGGGAAAACCACCGGATGAGATGACGGAATCAGATAAGGGAAACGGAATGCCGGGACGGAAGGTGCATAAAAGCGGATGCTGACATCGGATGCGGAGACCGACGGTGAGGAAAAGCGGACACGGGAGAAAATGAGATGCTGGATAAAGAGATGTATTATGTGAAAAAGCTGAAAAAGCAGCTTCTCAGCATGTTGAATATGGTCATCAAAACGGAGGAGCACGCGATGAGAGAGTCTGCGGAGGACAGCGAGCTTTCCGTCTCGGAGATGCATACGCTCGTGGCCGTAGGGAGAAAATCGCCCAAAACGATGAGCAGTATCGCACAGGAACTTCTGATCAATGTGAGCACCCTTTCCATCGCTATCAATAAACTGGAAAAAAAAGGATTTGTCACCCGGGTGAGAGATGATGTGGACAGGAGAATCGTGCGCATCAGCCTGACCGAGAAGGGCAGAGAAGCGCTGGCGCGTCATGAGCAGTTTTATTTCCGCGTGGTAGACGAGGCCATACGGGGGATGGACAATGATCAGAAGCGCCTGCTGGTGCGTTCCATGGATCATATGCTGGATTTTTTCGTCTCACAGCTTTCTTCCTGTGAGGCGGAGACAGACGGAGAAAAAGAAGAACAGAAAAAATAGCGGATGGCGGCAGACAGTGATCTTGTAAGCAGTCCGCAGAATATGACAGGTGCGCTGCGGCGCGGATTTCCGGAGGGAAACGGTATCATACCGTTTCCCTCTGTTTTTTTGCAGGAGAAATTTCCCGGCCGGGTCGGCAGCCGCTGTACCGCATACTTCTTTCGCAAAAAGCCATACTAAAGGCGAAACGGACATCGACGCCGACGGCGGTTTCCTGTCCGTATCCCTACAGAAAATGGAGGAGGCGAAAGAAAGATGAAAGATTTTATCGATACCAATCGCTTTACAAAGCAGGAACTCATGGATATCGTGGGGCTTTCACTGGCGATTAAAAAATGCATCCGGAACGGATATTATCCGCCGCTGCTGAAAAACAAAACGCTTGGAATGATTTTTCAGCAATCATCCACCAGAACGCGCGTATCCTTTGAAACGGCTATGCAGCAGCTGGGTGGTCACGCTCAGTATCTGGGACCGGGAATGATTCAGCTGGGCGGCCATGAGACGATTGAGGACACCGGAAAAGTCCTGTCGAGACTCGTCGATATTATTATGGCCCGCGTCATCGAACATGATTCTGTCGAAAAGCTGGCGGCATCCTGTACGATCCCCGTCATCAACGGTATGTCGGACTATAATCATCCTACCCAGGAGATCGGAGATATCTGCACGATGGCGGAGCATCTGCCGAAGGGAAAGCGTCTCGAAGACTGCAAGGTGGTATTTGTTGGCGACGCTACACAGGTGTGTGCTTCTCTCGGATTTATCACCACGAAGCTGGGAATGAATTTCTGCCATTACGGACCGGAAAAATTTCAGCTGAACGGAGATCACAGGGCGATTATGGACATGAACTGTCAGGTTTCCGGAGGAAAATATCTGGTGACAGATGACCGGGAGGAGGCTATGCGGGGTGCGGATTTCGTATATACGGATGTCTGGTACGGTCTGTATGAAAATGAGACTCCGAAGGAGGAGCGAATCCGCCGTTTCGGAAAATTTCAGGTAAACCGTGAGCTGATGCAGATGGGCAATCTGGGCTGTAAATTCATGCACTGTCTGCCGGCTACCCGCGGGGAGGAAGTGACCGATGAGGTTTTGGACAGTGATGTCTCCATCGCCTTCGAACAGGCCGGAAACCGTCTCACTGCCATGCGGGGTATTCTCGTCTATCTGATGCGGAATCAGAAAACGCATACGCCCCTTCAGCTGGCGGCAGCGAAGGAAGAGCTGGACAATTTTCTTGCGGAGCGGATCTTCAGCGGATGCTGCCCGGCTGAAGATCCGGCGGAAATCGAAGAAATGAGGGGCTGAGGAATCATGGGAGAAAACAGAAAAAAATTTAAACTGACTACTGCGATTCTCGCCGTCATCTGTGTCGTATTCGTGGCGGAAGCGGCGGCTCCCGTGGCGGCCATCGGAAATTCACAGTATTTCTGGTGGATTTTTATGATGATCGCTTTTCTGCTGCCCTACGGTCTGATCGCTGCGGAGCTGGGAACGACTTATGACGGCGAAGGAGGTATCTACGACTGGATTTCCAAAGCTTACGGCAGGCGCATGGGCTCCAGAACGGCCTGGTATTACTGGGTGAATTTCCCTCTGTGGATGGCATCTTTAGCTGTACTTTTTCCGGAAATCATCGGAAAACTGGCCGGCGTACAGATCAGTGCCTGGCTTTCCATTCTCATAGAGCTGGCTTTTATCTGGATCGTCGTCGTCATCAGCTTTTACCCGATTTCCGACAGCACCTGGATCCTGAACACATCGGCCTGCATCAAGCTGATTTTAGCCATCGCCGTCGGAGGCCTGGGAATCTATACGGCGCTGACGAAGGGAGTGGCCAACGAATATACGCTCTCCTCGCTGCTGCCCTCTTTCGATCTGAGGAGCCTGTCCTTTATCTCGGTGATCATTTTCAATTTTCTGGGCTTTGAGGTCATCTGCACCTATGCGCCGGATATGCAGAATCCGAAAAAACAGATTCCCCAGGCCATCATTGCCGGCGGGATCGTGATCGCACTCATCTATATTTTTTCAGCTTTCGGTATCGGCGTGGCGATTCCTACCGATGAAATTTCCACAAGTTCAGGACTGATCGACAGTTTTCAGCTTCTTTTAGGAAGCTCGGGAGGCATCCTGCTCATCATCGTATCGGTGCTGTTTCTGCTGACGCTGTTCGGAAATATGATTTCCTGGTCCTTCGGTGTCAACAGTGTAGCCGCCTATGCTGCGGATAACGGGGATCTTCCGAAATATTTCGGAAAGAGAAGCGGCAAAAACAATATGCCGACAGGAGCGGCCGTCATGAACGGTCTGCTGGCTTCGGCTATCGTCATCATCGGCGCGCTGCTGCCGGAATCCGATCTGTTCTGGAGTTTCTTCGCCCTGAATCTCGTCATGCTTCTGGTCTCTTATGTCGTCATGTTTCCGGCCTTTCTGAAACTGCGAAAGATCGACGGGGACACCGAGCGGCCTTTCCGGGTGCCGGGCGGCAGCGGGATGCTGCGGGTCATCACTTATGTGCCGATGATTCTTCTGATCATTTCCATTATCTTTACGGCGGTTCCCTTCAGCCTGGATTACGAGACGCTGACGGAAGTGCTGCCGATCACAGTAGGAACGATCGTATCTCTTATCATCGGGGAAATTATCATCCATGCACTGAAGATTCCGAAAAATTCCGGAAGATAGATCATATTCCACACGAACGGCAGGAAGAGTAAGAGGAAAGAAGGTCGGAGCCGGGGCTCCGAACGGTACAGAAGGAAAAGGAGGATATTTATGGCAGGAAGAATTTCAGATTCTACGCCGCGGCAGGACGGTTTCCGCATGCCCGGTGAATTTGAGCAGCAGGCGGGCATGTGGATGCTCTGGCCGGAACGCAATGACAACTGGAGAGACGGCGGCAAGCCGGCTCAGGAGGCGTTCGCCAATGTTGCAAAGGCCATCGCGGCTTTTGAGCCGGTGACGGTGTGCGTATCGGCGGCTCAGTATCAGAACTGCCGGGCTAAGCTACCGCCGGAGATCCGTGTGGTGGAAATGTCGAATGACGATGCGTGGATCCGCGACTGCGGGCCCACATTCGTGATAAACGATCAGGGGGAGATCCGCGGTGTCGACTGGGAATTTAACGCCTGGGGCGGTCTTTACGATGGCCTGTATTTTCCGTGGGCAAACGACGATCAGGTGGCGCGCAAGGTATGCGACATCGAAGGGATCGATTCCTACCGAACCGACGGTTTTGTCCTGGAAGGCGGCTCCATCCATGCGGACGGGGAGGGAACGGTACTCACCACGGAGATGTGTCTGCTCTCCGAGGGCAGAAATCCTCATATGACCAGAGAGCAGATCGAGACGATGCTGGGCGACTATCTGAATGCAGAAAAAGTGATCTGGATCAGAGACGGTATCGATCCTGATGAGACGAACGGGCATATCGACGATGTGGCCTGTTTTATATGTCCGGGCGAGGTGGCCTGCATATGGACAGAGGATAAAAATCATCCGTTTTATGAAGCAGCGCAGGCGGCTTATGAGACACTGGCAAAAGCCACCGACGCGAAGGGCAGAAAGCTGAAAGTGCATAAGTTATGCCTGACAAAGGAGCCGGTATATCTGAAGGGTGCCGACACTATAGATGCCGTAGAGGGTACGGTTCCGAGGGAGAACGGAGAAGTCTGCATCGCATCCTATATGAATTTTACGATCGTCAACGGCGGCGTCATCGTTCCGCAGTACGACGACGAAAATGATGAACTGGCGCTTAAGCAGATCGCACAGATGTTTCCCGATAGGAAAGTAGTGGGAGTGTCCACGAAGGAAGTAGCCTACGGAGGAGGCAATATCCACTGCATTACACAGCAGCAGCCGGCTCCGGTGGTGCGGGGATAGTGTGAAAAACACGGACAGAGCAGAGAATCCGGCACGGGTCCGGAGGCCTGTCCGCAGGAAAGCAGAAAATCCGGGGCAGGTTACGGCGGCCTGTCTGTGATGAAAAAAATTCAGGAGGAGATGGAAATGTCACGGATCGTGATTGCGCTGGGAGGCAATGCGCTGGGAAGCGACGCCTCGGAACAGCGGGAAAAAATCAGAGAGGCCTGTCCGTCGCTGGTGGGGTTGATCGCACAGGGGCACGAGATCATCATCAGTCACGGAAACGGTCCGCAGGTGGGAATGATCCACACGGCTTTTGATACCGCTTCACGGCAGTCGGAGAAGGTGCCGCGTATGGACCTGATGGAGTGTACGGCCATGAGTCAGGGATATATCGGATATCATCTGCAGCAGGGGATCGGCCGGGAGCTGAGGATCCGAAAAATGCCGTGGCATGTGGCGACGGTGGTGACACAGACGCTGGTAGATGCGGAGGATGAGGCTTTTTCACATCCGGAAAAGCCCATCGGCGCTTTTTATACGAAAGAGGAGGCGGAGGAGCTGAAGAAGCGGTACCCGCACTTTGTCTTCCGCGAGGATTCCGGCAGAGGATACCGCAGGATGGTTCCCTCGCCGAAGCCGGTGGACATCGTGGAGAAAGCGTCGATCCTGAATCTTTTAGACAACGAGTATATCGTCATCGCCTGTGGAGGCGGAGGAATACCTGTAGTGCGCGATCAAGAGGGGAACCTTAACGGAGTTCCGGCGGTGGTGGACAAAGACTACGCCTCCGCAAAGCTGGCGGAGGCCGTCGGCGCGGAGTACCTGTTTATCCTGACAGCGGTGGACAGAGTATGTCTGGATTTCGGCCTGCCGACAGAGCGGGGAATTTCGGAGATGACGGCGGATGAGGCTGAGAAATGGTGCCGGGAGGGCCAGTTTGCCCCAGGCTCCATGCTGCCGAAGGTGGAAGCCGCCATCACCTTCGCCCGGGCGAAAGCAGGTAACCGGGCAGTCATCGCTTCCCTGAAAGAGGCTCCTCTGGCCATGCGGGGCGAAAGCGGCACGGTGATCTGCGGGAGTTCTGATTAACAGTTCTGAAACAAAACGAAAATATTTTGTAAACATCATCGCGGCCGCAGATCCCGTGAATCCATTCCTGTAAATCGGGTCCGCAAATCAGGTCCGGAGAGAGGAGAGGAACGTCCGGTTTATCAGGATATGTTGAAATACCGGCAGGCCGTGTCTGCGGCCTGCTATGAAAAATATGCGGGGTGGGTACGTTATGGTTCGTAGAAATCCGTGAAAAAGAGATCATGCTCCATGGCACTGTATTGATATCCGGTGAAAAAAGATATAAGATGAAAATATAAAAATGCGGTCCGGACGGAGAGTTCTGTCACGGCGGGGCCAGCGCCGTCAAAGCGGGGCTGATGTCCGGAAGAATCAAAAAGGGTATGAACGGGGGTACATAAGATGAACAGAGTTCTAAGCCGGATAAACGCAGCGGCTGGCGGAAAATTTTCCGATAATATCTTTCTGACGGCGTTTACGGTGATCAATTATTGCATCTATCTGGTGTATTATTTTTTCATACTGGTCGGATTGGTGCCTCTCATTCTCATGGCTCTTATGGAATCCGAGGCTGTGCCGCTTTTCTCATGGATGCTCAGCCTGCTGGAGGTCTATACAGACCTCATGCTGATCGTTTTACTGGCGGCCGGCATCTTTACTCTGCGTCGCGCCGTACGTGAACGGTCTGCCGGGCTGGTGGCCGCGGCTTTTGCGATCTTTCTGCTGATCGCTTCCAAAGCGGTCTTCATGGCTGTCATGTTCGCCTGATGCCGCCCGGCGGAAAAGAGAAAAGCCGGAAGGAAGACGGACGGAAGAAAAAAGCCGGACCGGTGAATCTGCGGAGTCCGGAAAATACTATATGCCGTCCGGGCATGAAAAGAAATCCAATACAGGTATTTTAAATATGTTTCAGCCTCCCGTAAACTGTAGAGGAAAAGGAGGCATTTAGCGCATATGGAATATCGCAGACTCCCGCGTGGGGAGGAAAAAATCAGCGTGCTGGGTCTGGGTACCAGTTCCCTGGGAGCGGCCGGAGAGCGTGAGATGACAGAGGCTCTGGAGCTGGCCGTGAAAAGCGGTATCAATTACTTTGACATGGCATCCGCCGATGCGGCGCCTTTTCCCGTTTACGGAAAAGTGTTGTCGGGCTGCCGGAAGGATATCTTCTATCAGATTCATTTCGGTGCCGAGTACCGGACCGGAGAATACGGATGGACGACAGATCCGGACGTGATAAAGCGATCGGTGGACTGGCAGCTTGAGATGCTGAAGACCGACTACATCGATTTCGGATTTCTCCATTGTCTCGATGAAGAGGAGGATCTGGAAGATATCGCAGACAGCGGCGTTCTGGAATACATGCAGCAGCTGAAAAAAGAGGGAACGATCCGCCATATCGCACTGTCCACCCATACGCCGCAGCTGGCGGAGCGCGTGCTCGATATGGAGATTATCGATCTGCTGATGTTCAGCATCAATCCGGGATATGACTATCATCACGGCGATTACGCCATCGGCGGAGCAGATGAAAGGGCAGCGCTTTACCGCAGGTGTGAAGCGGAAGGTGTGGGGATCTCCGTCATGAAAGCATTCAGCGGCGGACAGCTTCTTGATGCGGCAGTATCGCCTTTCGGAAAGGCGCTGACGGAGTATCAGTGCATTCAGTATGCCCTGGATAAGCCGGGCGTGCTGACCGTCCTGGCGGGTATCCGGGATGCGGCGGATCTCAGACGCCTGCTGCGCTTTTTCGAACTGCCGCCGGAAGAAAAAGACTACTCTGTCATCGGCGGCTTCACGCCGGAGGACGCCGCCGGAAGATGCGTCTACTGTAATCACTGCAGACCCTGTCCGGAAGGGCTCAATATCGGCCTGATCAATAAATATTACGATTTGGCGAAGGCGGGAGATCATCTGGCTGCGGATCATTACAGGACGTTGAGTAAAAGAGCCGACAGCTGTATCAGCTGTGGCCACTGCGACAGCCGGTGCCCGTTTCACGTGAAACAGAGCGGACGGATGAAGAAAATCGCAGCCTACTTTGGATAAAATAGTATTTCTATAGAATAAATTTACAGGATTTTTATAGTTTTATGAAAAAGGCGATGCCGTTTTTTCTTTTTTCAGAAAAGAACCGGCGCCGTCTTTTCTTTTTCCCCGGGCCGGACGCTCTTCCGGATCGGATCGTTACCCGCCATCAGATAATCCGCCGGCCTGCTCCGCTTATCCGGAAACGATCGGGAACGGAGACAGCAAAGACGGAAGCGGTAAAATCAGAAGAATCAGAGAGAGCGGGGAAAATGGGGACAGCGGGAGAGCACGGGGAAAACAGAGCGGTGCAGATTGTATATGCTCTGCTATAAACGCCGCGGCGACCCGACGAAGTCAGCATATTTTTGCCATTTGACGGCATGGCTTAAACATAATAAAATCATAGTCGGAAAAAATATGTGAAGAAAAATGATATGCTGAAAAATATGTGAAAACGGTAAGGAGGAGGAATATGAGACATTTGCTGCGTCCCACCGACTTTACGCGGGAGGAAATCGGGGAACTGATCGAGACGGCGCAGGACATTCAGGCTCATCCCGAAAAATATGCTCATGTGGCCGACGGGAAGAAGCTGGCCACCTGCTTTTACGAACCGAGCACGCGGACGCGTCTCAGTTTTGAATCGGCGATGATACGGCTGGGCGGAAGCGTTCTGGGATTTGCCAGCGCGGATTCATCGTCCGCTTCGAAGGGGGAAAGCGTGGCGGATACGGTGCGGGTCGTCGGCGTTTACGCGGATATCATCGCCATGCGCCATCCGAAGGAAGGAGCTCCGATGGCGGCAGCGGACAAGTCGCCGGTTCCCATCATCAATGCAGGTGACGGCGGACATCAGCATCCGACTCAGACACTCACCGACCTCCTGACCATCCGGTCCGAAAAGGGCCGACTTTCGGATCTGACGATCGGACTCTGCGGTGATCTGAAATTCGGAAGGACAGTTCACTCACTGATCACGGCGCTGATCCGCTATGAGAATATCCGCTTTATTCTGATCTCTCCCGACGAGCTGAGAGTTCCCGACTTCGTCCGGTACGATGTTCTGGAAAAAAACGGAATACCATTTGAAGAGGTTGACGATCTGGAAGCGGCTATGCCGAAGCTGGATATTCTGTATATGACCAGAGTTCAGAGGGAACGCTTTTTCAATGAAGCGGATTATATCCGTCTCAAGGACCGATATATTCTCGACAGGAATAAGATGAAGCTGGCGCCGGAAGACATGATCGTCATGCATCCGCTGCCGCGTGTCAACGAAATTTCCGTGGAAGTGGACGACGATCCCCGGGCTATGTATTTCCGGCAGGCGGAATACGGCGTCTATATCCGGATGGCGCTCATCATGAAGCTTTTGGGACTGGAGGCACCGAAATGTTAAATATCAGCGGAATCGAAAACGGCTATGTCATCGACCACATTCAGGCGGGAAAGAGCCTCGTCATTTACAATCTGCTGAATCTGGCCGAATACGACGGGCAGGTGGCTATCATCAAAAATGCCCGCAGCAAAAAACAGGGGCTGAAGGATATCATCAAAATCGAAGGTCTGGTGGATATCGACCTGAACCTGCTGGGATTCCTCGACGACAATATCACCATAAATGTCATAAAAAACGGGGAAATCATCGAAAAACGGAAGCTGACGCTGCCGGAAAAGATTATCGGGCTGGCCAAGTGCAGAAATCCGCGCTGTATCACGTCTGTCGAGCAGGGACTGAAGCATGAATTTATTCTCACCGATCCGGAAAACAAGGTGTACCGCTGCAGATACTGCGAGGAAAAATACGAAGAGGAAAACAGATAAAACAGGATAAAACGGGATAAAACGGGATATCGTTAAAGCGGATCGCAAATTGCGGATCGCAGACCTCAGAGAGGAGAGAAGATAAATGAATTTAAAAGGGAAAAACTTTCTGAAAATCAAAGATTTTACACCGGAAGAGATCACCTATCTCATCGATCTGGCTGCCGAGCTGAAAGCGAAGAAAAAAGCCGGCGAGCCGGTGGACACGTTCCGGGGGAAAAATATCGCTCTGATCTTTGAGAAGACGAGCACGCGCACCAGATGCGCCTTTGAAGTGGCCGGCCACGATCTGGGCATGGGTGTGACATATCTCGATCCGTCGGGCTCTCAGATCGGAAAGAAGGAGAGCATCGCTGATACCGCAAAAGTTCTGGGGCGTATGTTTGACGGTATCGAATACCGCGGCTTCGGTCAGGAGATCGTGGAAGAACTGGCGAAGCACGCCGGCGTCCCGGTATGGAACGGCCTGACGAACGAATCTCATCCGACACAGATTCTGGCCGATTTTCTCACCATCCGCGAGCATTTCGGCCGGCTGAAAGATATCCGCTTCACCTATATGGGAGATGCCCGATATAACATGGGAAATTCCCTGATGGTGGGCTGCGCAAAGATGGGCATGCACTTCACCGCGTGTACGTCGGAGAAATACTTCCCGGATCCCGCTCTGGTAAAATACTGCAAAGAGCTGGCGGAAAAGACGGGAGGCAGCGTCCGTCTGACGGAAGATCCGGACGAGGGGACGAAGAATGCGGACGTCATCTATACAGACGTCTGGGTTTCCATGGGAGAGCCGGACGAAGTATGGGAGGAGCGCATCCGGGAGCTCAGTCCTTATCAGGTGAATAAAAAAGCCATGGACAACGCGGGACCGCAGTGTATCTTCATGCATTGTCTTCCGGCCTTCCACGATCTCAATACCACGATCGGCGCACAGATAGGAGAAAAATTCGGTATCAGCGAGATGGAAGTCACCGATGAGGTCTTTCTCTCACCGCAGTCCGTCGTATTTGACGAGGCAGAAAACAGAATGCACACCATCAAGGCTGTTATGGCGGCAACGCTGTAGCGTGAGGCCGCGGCATTCTGATACGGCGCTGGCGCTGGAAAGGATGAATCTCTTATGAAAAAGCTTTTATTCATTTTCAATCCTCGCTCCGGTACTGGAAAAATACGGTCCGCCCTCGTTGATGTGGTCGATGTTTTTACAAAAGCAGGCTATGAGACGACGATCTATCCTACTCAGGCACCTGAAGACGGCAAACGCAGAATTCTGGAAAACGGTGAAACTTACGATCGCATCGTCGTCTCCGGCGGTGACGGCATGCTTCACGAGCTGGTCAATGCGGTGGTGCAGCTTCCGCAGGCGGTTGCGGTGGGATATCTGCCTTCCGGAACGGTAAACGACTTTGCGGCGACTCACAGTCTGCCGCGCGATCCGGTGAAAGCCTCCGAAGTAGCCGTATCCGATCACATCCTCTCCCTGGATGTGGGCCGGTTCAACGACAGCTGGTTTTCCTACGTGGCAGCGTTCGGACTGTTTACACAGGTCTCTTATCAGACGAATCAGAAGCTGAAAAATAAGCTGGGAAGTCTGGCTTATTTTCTGGAGGCTCTTCAGAGTATCGACTACCGGCATTTTGAGCAGGCGTGCCGGAAGATGGAAATTACCGCGGACGGCGCGGACTTTTCAGGAGAATTCATTTTCGGAGCCGTCACGAATTCCACTTCCATCGGCGGATTCAGAAAGCTGATCTGCGACGGGGTTCAGTTTGACGACGGCAGACTGGAGGGTCTTTTTGTGAAAAAGCCGTCCGGTGTGCGGGAACTGGAGCAGATGCAGAGGGGACTTGTGAGGAGTGACTTCAGTGCTGCCTGTCTCCTGCGTTTTTCAGCACGGGAATTCTCCGTCCGCTCGGAGGAGATGGCATGGACTCTGGACGGGGAAAACGGAGGCAGACATTCCGATGTTCGGATCAGCGCGGTACAAAAGACGCTGCACATTGCACTGCCGAGGAAGAGCATAAAAGAGCATATCTGAAATGATATCCCGATAAGAAATATGCCGGCTCTGCGATAAAGTATGCTAAAATGACGGTATCGGGAAAAGGCACCGCAGAAAAACGCAGAAGCAGACGAAAAAAGGTCTGTTATCCGCCGTCTGCGGACGCCGGAGTTTGAGCTGGCAGAAATAACAGAAGGGAAACGCATTATGAAAAAAGCATCCGTAGAGCTGAGAGTGGCATTTGCCGATCTGGACGGCATGCGCGCTGTCTATCACACGAATTATATCAAATGGTTCGATCTGGCACGGACGAAACTGTTCCGTGATGCGGGATTTCAGATGGAAAAGTGGGAGGAAGGCGGTGTTCTTCTGCCTCTGGTGGTATGCCACTGCGAATACAAAGAAGGCGCTGTATTCGACGATCCTCTGAAAGTAACCGCTGAGGTGCAGGAAGTGAAGGGCAAGGTGGTTACGATCGTGTATGAGATCGAAAATCAGAATACGGGAAGGGTTATCTGCACCGGACTGACGAAGCAGGTCTTCTGCGATGAGAATTCGAAATCCTTTGTCCTGCAGGAAAGATACCCGGAACTTTACCGGAATCTGACCGAATAAATGAGGAGATAAAAATCCGAAGGAAAACCCGAAAAAGAGATCATACAATGAAAACAGCTGCCTTCTGAAGAGGGCGGCTGTTTTGTTTGTGCGCCTTGCGGAAAGACAGCTTTTTCCGCAGGAACTGCCGAAAAACGCGTGAAAAACGGATTTTTACGGTACTTGATACATACGGAGAATCTATTTATGATATACTAATTGAGAAAACGAAACGGCCGCTGTATGGCGGCCGGCGGGCTGATTGTGAAGAGGGAGCAGTAGTATTGATGAAAAAACTGGGTATTATTTTCGGGGGAAAGTCGGAAGAGCACGAGATTTCCAGAATGTCGGCGGTTTCCGTAATGGATGCGGTAGACCGGTCGAAATATGAGATCGTTCCCATCGGTATCACGAAGGACGGCAGGTGGTATCTGTATGACGGCCCGACAGAGAAAATCCTGACGGGAGAATGGGAAGCCGAGGCCGTACGGGCTCTGGCGGAAAATCCGGAGAAATACGCGTTCTCCGTGGTGGGAGCCGGAGGAAAGACGCTGGGCGACGTGATCGATTTTGCGCTGCCGGTGGTACACGGTACATACTGTGAGGACGGCAAGCTTCAGGGTCTTCTGGAAATGGCCGGCATTCCTTACGGTGGCTGCGGCGTTACGGCGTCAGCGGCTGCAATGGATAAAATTATAGCAAAGGAACTGTTTATCAGAGCCGGAATTCCGGTATGTCCGTATGTCGCGGTCACTGCGGAGCAGCTTCAGCGTGATCCGGAGGGAGTGGCTGCGAAGATCGGAGAGGAGCTGGGATATCCGGTATACGTGAAGCCGGCAAATCAGGGCTCCAGTGTGGGGATTTCCAAGGTGGAAAAGAGCGGAGATCTTCCGGAAGCTCTGCGTTACGCAGCATGTTTTGACCGGCGTCTGCTGGTGGAAAAGGGATTGTCCTGCAGAGAGATAGAGACGGCGGTTCTGGGAAACGGCGATGACGTCAGCGCGGCTGTCACGGGAGAGATCGTCGCGACGGAGGACTTCTACGATTACGACGCAAAATATGTCGACGACGGAAAGCCGAAAATGCAGATTCCGGCCCATATTCCGGAGGAAATATCGGAGCGTATCCGGGAGTATGCGGTGAGAGGCTTTCAGATGCTCGGAGGCGAAGGTTTCGCGCGGTGTGACTTTTTTGTCGACAGAGCTGACGGAAAAATCTATCTCAATGAAATCAATACGATTCCGGGATTTACTTCGTTCAGCATGTTTCCGCTGCTCTGGGAGCATGCCGGCTCTGCATATTCAGATACAATCGAAAGGATCATTGAATTAGGCTATGAAAGATATTATGCTGAGAATCATCGGCAGGCAGATCGACAGAAACGATGAAGTAGCCGATGAAGCGATCGAATTTATGACAGAGGGAAAAGCTTACAGAAAAGGTGAGGCAACTTATATCGTCTATGAAGAGAGTGAAATGTCAGGTATGAAGGGCGTAAAGACGGCGCTTCGCATCGATAAAGACGGATCCGTCCGCATGAAGCGTTTCGGAAGCAGCGTTATGCTCGACACAGTGATGGAGTTTCATCAGGGAAAGCGGTTTAACAGCCTTTATGAAACGCCGTTCGGCGTCTTTGAGATGGAAGTTCTGACAAACAGTGTCGTCAATGATCTGGAACCGGAAAAAATCACGGGCAATCTCTTCATCGACTATGAAATCGCTCTCAAAGGGCTGTCGGAAACCCGCAGCCTTCTGAATATTGAGATAACCGATGCGCCGGAGCCGCCGGAAGGACCGGCCGGAGTAATATAAGCGGATTATTCGGATTATGAAAAAGATTCTTACACATATATTTATCGACGGTCTGTCGGGGATGGCCAGCGGACTCTTTGCTACGCTGATCATAGGGACGATTCTCGAGCAGATCGGAAATTTTGCCGGCGGAACCGCCGGCGGATACATCGTACTCGCCGCGTCGGCGGCAAAAGCCGTGACAGGAGCGGGTATCGCCGTAGGTGTCGCCTGTAAATACGGAGCTTCCGTACTCGTCACCGTTTCCGCTGCGGCGGCGGGAATGACCGGTGCCTATGCCGGCGCCATCACGGGAGGGACCTTTCTTTCCGATGCCGGCGCTGTCGTTCTGTCCGGTGCGGGAGATCCGCTGGGCGCCTTTCTGGCTTCCTTTGCGGCTATCGAAGCGGGCAGGCTCGTCTCCGGAAGGACGAGTCTTGATATCCTGGTGACTCCTGTCGTCGTTATCGCTTCGGGAACGGTGGTGGGACTCATCGCAGGTCCGCCGTGCTCCTCTCTGATGACAGCGCTGGGGGATATCATCATCTGGGCGACGGAGCAGCAGCCGTTTCTCATGGGTATCGTCGTCTCCGTGGTGATGGGCATGGTACTCACTCTGCCGATCAGCTCCGCGGCTCTCGGCGTTATCCTGGGCCTCGGCGGAATCGCCGCCGGTGCCGCCACAGTGGGATGTGCGGCAAATATGGTAGGCTTTGCTGTGGCCGGCTACCGGGAAAACGGAGTAGGCGGTCTGATCTCTCAGGGAATCGGGACTTCTATGCTGCAGGTTCCGAATATCATGCGCCGGCCCGTGATCTGGCTGCCGGCGATTTTGACCAGCGCCGTTCTCGGTCCGGTCAGCACCTGTGTCCTTCATCTCACCAACAACGCTGTGGGCAGCGGCATGGGAACTTCGGGACTGGTCGGTCCCGTGACCATGTATCAGACGATGGTGTCGGAAGGCGCGGATCCGGTGATCGTTCTCGCCGAAATCGCCGTGATGCTCTTCGCGGCTCCGGCGGTTCTGTCGGCTTTCTTCGCCGCGTATATGAGAAAATGGGGCTGGATCCGGCAGGGTGACATGAAACTGGAGATTTAGAATGCGGGACAGGCCGGGCTCCGGAAACGTACAGACCGGCCGGATTGCGGAAACTATAGACAGGCCGGACACCGTAAAATCGTGCATGGAAAAAAGAACTGTTCAAAATCAGGAATAAAGGATACAGTATAGGAAGTGGATTGGTTTTGGAGAATCATACAGTCATTCGTTATCGCTTTATATATATCATCATACATCAGGGATTTTTGTAAGGAGGACTGGTAAATGAAAAAAAGTGAGCTCATCCGGCTCAGCGGTGTCGTAAAGAAGTTCGACGATGAAGTCGTTCTGAAGTCGCTTGATCTTTCTGTCGATGACGGAGAATTCGTCACGCTGCTCGGTCCGTCGGGCTGCGGCAAGACGACGACGCTGCGGTTGATCGGGGGCTTTGAGAAGCCCGATGAAGGAGATATCTTCTTCGGATCTCAGAGAATCAACGATGTCCCGCCGAATAAGCGAAACATCAATACGGTATTTCAGAAGTATGCGCTCTTTCCGCATCTCAATGTGGAACAGAATATCGCCTTCGGCCTGAATATACGGAAGGTCGACAGAAAAGAGACGAAGCGCCGCGTCGCGGAGATGCTGGAGCTGGTCAATCTCAAAGGCTTTGAAAAGCGCTCTGTCACATCTCTTTCCGGCGGGCAGCAGCAGCGCGTCGCCATCGCCCGTGCCATCATACAGCAGCCGAAAGTTCTTCTGCTGGACGAGCCTCTGGGCGCTCTGGATCTCAAGCTGAGAAAAGAGATGCAGGTCGAGCTGAAAAAGCTTCACGAGACGCTGGATATGACGTTCCTCTACGTCACCCATGATCAGGAGGAAGCGCTGACCATGTCGGATACGGTCGTCGTCATGAATCAGGGCGAAATCCTGCAGCAGGGCACTCCCATCGACATCTATAACGAGCCTGCCAATGCCTTTGTGGCCGATTTCATCGGCCAGAGCAATATCATACCGGGCATCATGAGGCAGGACCGGGTGATCGAATTTCTCGGAACGGTATATGACTGCGTCGATACCGGATTTTCGAAGAATGAACCGGTGGATGTGGTCATACGTCCGGAGGACCTTCTTCTCATCGACAGAGAGGATTCCTCTATACAGCCGGCGGACCGTCTGCTGAAGGGACGCGTTCAGACCTGCCTGTTCAAGGGCGTACATTACGAGATGCTGATCGAGACGGTCGGATTTACTTTTATGGTAAATTCCACCGTAGCCTGCGAAGTCGGTTCCGAGAAGTATCTCGATGTCGATCCGGACAATATACATATCATGAAGAAGAGCAGCATCGAAACGGTGACAGAGCTCGAGCACAGAAGAGAGTCGGATCCTTCGGCATCGGCGGAAGAGGAGGAGGAAAAATGAGAGGAAGCAAGGCATTTTCCTATCCGTATATTCTCTGGCTCCTGCTGTTTACCGTAGTACCGCTCTTTATCGTGATTTATTTCGCGTTTACAAACGATGCCGGAGAGTTCACTTTAGATAATTTTTCCTATATGTCTCTGTATGCGGTCGTCTTCTGGCGGTCGTTCCGCCTGGCGGTGATTTCTACGGTGATCTGTCTGATCCTGGGATATCCGCTGGCATATATCATGTCGAGACTGAAGAGGAAATATCAGACTATCGCCATGATCCTGATCATGCTGCCCATGTGGATGAACTTTCTGCTGCGGACGTATGCCTGGCTGACGATTCTGGAAAATAACGGTCTGCTGAACAATTTCCTCAGCTGGCTTCACCTTCCGGAGATCTCGATCATCAATACGCCGGCTGCGGTGGGGCTGGGCATGGTATACAATTACCTGCCCTTCATGATTCTTCCGATCTACACGTCGCTGACGAAGACGGATCCGTCGCTGATCGAGGCGGCGAAAGATATGGGCTGCAGCGAACGCCAGGTCTTTACGAGGGTCATCTTTCCGCTGTCCATTCCGGGCGTACTGTCCGGAATCATCATGGTATTCGTGCCGGCGGTCAGCACCTTTGTCATCTCTAAGATCCTCGGCGGCGGAGCCAATATGCTGGTGGGCGATCTGATCGAGATGCAGTTCCTGGGCGGAGCTTACAACGCCAACATGGGTGCGGCGATTTCCCTCGTCATGATGGTGATTATCATGATCTTCATCTGGCTCACCGGGAAAATCGACCGGAACGATGAAGGAGAAGGGAGCGTGCTGCTGTGAAGAAATATGTCGGAAGAATCTACATGGTGCTCATCTTTCTGTTCATGTACGCACCGATTTTCCTGCTCATGGTATTCTCCTTCAACAGCACCAAGAGCCGCTCGGTATGGGGCGGATTTTCGCTGAGATGGTATAAGGAGCTGTTTCAGGATTCGGAGATTCTACATTCCATCCAGGTGACACTTCTGGTGGCTGTGTGCGCCGCAGTCATTTCCACGATTCTGGGGACAGCAGCAGCTTTGGGAATATTTTCCATGAAAAAGCAGCCCCGCAGGCTGGTACTGGCAGTGAACAATATACCTTCGATGAATCCGGATATCATCATGGGTGTTTCGCTCATGCTCCTGTTCATCTTTTTCGCCCAGACACTGCACATGAATTTCTTCAGACTGGGCTTCGGAACACTTCTGATCGCTCATATCACCTTCGATACGCCGTACGTCCTGCTGTCCGTCATGCCGAAGCTGCGTCAGATGGACAAGCGACAGTATGAAGCGGCTCTCGACCTGGGCGCGAATACGATGCAGACTTTTTTCCGCATCATTCTGCCGCAGATTTCGACGGGAATCGTGACGGGAATGATCATAGCCTTTACCTTGTCGATAGACGATGTGGTCGTCAGTTACTTCACGTCCGGCCCGACCTCCGAGACGCTGGGCGTTCTCATCTTCGGCATGACGAAGCGGCGGATCAGTCCGGAGATCAATGCGCTCTGTACGCTGATGTTCGTCTTCGTCCTGCTGCTTCTCATCATCATCAATCTGCGCGAGCTTCGCGCCGAAAGAGAGAGGGAAAGGAGCGAGGCGAGATGAAGACCTGTATGAAAAATGTGCTGAGTAGGATCCGGCCGGGAGCGCCGGAAAAAAACGGGGCGCGCGGAAAAAGAACTGCGGCGAAGAGAACCGCGGCGGTTGCCATGGCTGCTCTGCTGATCGTGGCGATGTGTTTCGGACTGTCGGGCTGCACTTCGTCAGATCCCGAAAATACGATCAATGTCTTCAACTGGGGAGAATATATCGATCCGGATCTTTTAGATCAGTTTGAAGAGGAGACGGGCATCCGGGTGAATTACACCACAGTTTCCACCTGTGAAGAGATGTACGCAAAGATCCGCAGCGGCGGCGTCTCTTACGATATCGTTGTACCGTCGGATTACATGGTCTCCAGAATGGCGGAAGAAGGGATGCTGGAGGAGATCGACTGGGACAACGTGCCGAACGCGCAGTATATCGACGAGGATTTCCGGAATCCGGAATACGATCCGGAGGGCAGATATTCTGTGCCGTACCAGTGGGGAACGGTGGCCATCATCTATAATAAAGACATGGTGGACGAAGAGGATCTGGGAGGATGGGACATTCTCTGGAATAAAAAATATGACGGACAGATTCTCATGTTTGAC
>CAJFPD010000127.1 GCA_904398315.1 Candidatus Alangreenwoodia gallinarii
GCGGAAAGCGATTTTGCCCGGGAGGAATGGAAAATGGTGAGAAAAAATGGCTGATAAGAATTATACGGACGGAAATATGGCAGAAGAACGGACCGAGCGTGTGAGGGAAGAGGCGAAGAGAATCGCTTCTCAGATTCTCGTCCTGACGAGAAACGGACTGTTTGTGTCTCTGAGATTTCTCGATCTGGCGCTCTGCCAGTTTGAGTATCTCAGCACGGATAAGATGAAGGGAATCGCGACGACGGGACAGCACATCGTGTACAACAGTCAGTATGTGATCGAAAGCTATATGAAGGACCGGCAGGCTCTTTCGAGGGATTATCTGCACATGGTGCTTCACTGTATTTTCCGTCATCCTTTCGTCTCGGAAAATCTGAATGAAGAATACTGGAATCTCGCGGCGGACATCGCCGTGGAGACGATTATAGATGAGCTTGATCTGAAGCAGACGGCGACACAGGACAGGGAAGAAGTCTCGCAGGAGGTTGCCCGGATCAAGGGAATGATGAAACAGGTGACAGCGGAGCATGTCTATCAGCTTCTGCTGGGAGGAAGTGTTTCAAACCGCGATATCGAGCGGTGGAAAAAAGTCTTTTACCGCGACGATCACAGGATCTGGTGGGAGATCGCAAAGCAGATCGCAGAGGAGATGGAGCGGAGAAAGAAAGAAGAACAGGAAGAATCCGGCTCAGAGGATTCTCGGAACCGGCCGCCTGAGGAGGAAAATCAGGACGGAGAGCAGGAAAAAGGAGAAGACGGCGATGAAAACGGGCAGGATGAAGAAAGCGATGAAACGGATGAGTCCGGTGAAGAGAGTGAGACAGATCAGGAGGACGGTGAAGACAGTCCGGATGATGAGGAAGCCGGTGAAGAAGGCGAAGAAAGCGATGAAGAGTCTCAGCAGGACGGCGGAGAGGATTCCGAAGAAGACGGAACGGATGATTCTGACGGCGGCGGAGAGGAAGAGGAGAACGGCGAAGACGGTGAGGAGGATTCCGAAGAAGACGGACTTTCTGAAGAGGAATTCGAAGAAGAATACAGCAGCACTCCCGGCCAGACGCTGGAGAGAGAAAATCCCGACGATATTGCCGATCCGGATTCCGACACTCAGGAAAGCGACCGGGAAAACAATGATTCCGGCAGCGGCGGCGGAAAGCCCGGCGACAATCCTCAGCAGTCTGAGGAGGAAGGTTCTTCCAGAAAGAATGATCAGACGGGAGAAGGATTAGACGGGAAAGATGATCATCATAAACCTGAGAATAAGAACAACGGAGCCGATTCCTTAAGCGGCAGCACGGATGAGGGCCGGCGGGATGACAGTCAGGATGAGAATCCTTTCAGCGATCAGCAGCAGGGGTCAAACAGCGCTCTCGGCGAGGGCGGAAGCAATACGAAATCGCAGGGGCAGCAGGGACAGAAATCGGCAGGTACCGGCGGAGGCGGAGAAGGTTCTCAGTCGGCCTGGCAGCATGATTCCGGCGGTGCGAACCGCAGAGGCGACGGGGAGAAAAACGAAGAGGACCGCCGCCGGCTGGAGGGAAATATGAGTCCCGGCGACGAACAGGAGATCTCCTCCGACGACCAGAAGCGGGAGGAAGCCGTGCCGACAGAGGCGTCTCCGGATCAGGGAGAGGAAGAGAAGGAGCCGTCCTTCATGCACGGAGAATCCGACCGGGAGGCTCTGAAGGATAAATGGAAGGATATCAGCGAGCGAATGCTGGTGGATCTGCAGACCTCGTCCAAAGAGTGGGGAGATAAGTCGGATACGATGCTGCAGGGTGTAAAGAAGCTGAACCGCGACAAGTATGATTATTCCACGTTTCTGCGGAAATTCGCCACGATGAGAGAGGATATCCAGATCAATCCGGACGAGTTTGACTATGTCTATTATACCTACGGCATGCAGAGATACGGCAATATTCCGCTGATCGAGCCGTTGGAGTACAAAGAGGTGAAAAAGGTCCGCGATTTCGTCATCGCCATCGACACATCGGGATCCTGCGCCGGCGAAGTGGTGCAGAAGTTCCTTGACAAGACCTATTCTCTCTTTACGCAGCAGGAGAATTTCTTCAAGAAAATCAATCTGCATATCATTCAGTGTGATGCGGAGATTCAGAGCGATGTGAAGATCACCTGCCGGCAGGAATTTGACGATTATGTCAGAGATCTGGAATTCCGCGGATTCGGAGGAACGGATTTCCGTCCCGTCTTCGAGTATGTCAACGAACTCATCGAGCGGGGAGAATTCGACGATCTGAAAGGACTGATCTATTTCACCGACGGAAACGGGACGTATCCGAAGCGGCGTCCGCCGTATGAAACAGCATTCGTATTCGTCGATGACGATGAGTTTGAATATGAAGTCCCGAGCTGGGCGATGAAACTGGTTCTCGAAACGACCGACATCATGGAGGAGGTTCTCATATGAATATAAAAGAAGCAAAAGATGAAATTCAGCGCGCTATCACGTCGTATCTGATGAAAGATGAATTCGGCGAGTATCGCATCAGCCGCGTGCGTCAGCGCCCGATTCTTCTGATCGGCGATCCGGGCATAGGCAAGACGGCGATCATGGAGCAGATCGCTCAGGAGCTGGGAATCGGTCTGGTTTCCTATTCTATGACGCATCACACCCGCCAGAGCGCCATCGGGCTGCCGAAGATCGAGACGAAGGTATACGACGGTCAGGAATATATGGTGTCGGAATATACGATGAGTGAAATCATCGCTTCGGTCTATGACTGCATCGAGGAGACAGGTCTGAAGGAAGGAATCCTCTTCCTCGATGAGATCAACTGCGTTTCGGAGACGCTGGCGCCTGCCATGCTCCAGTTTCTCCAGTATAAGACATTCGGAAAGCATAAGGTTCCGGACGGCTGGGTCATCGCCACGGCCGGAAACCCGCCGGAACACAATAAGTCCGTTCGTGAGTTCGATATCGTCACGCTGGACCGTGTGAAAAAAATCGTGGTGGAACCGGATTACGGCGTATGGAAGGAATATGCGTATAAAAAAGGCATTCACGCCGCCATCACCACGTATCTGGATATCAAAAAGAGCGACTTTTACCGGATCGAAAGCACCATCGACGGTGTACAGTTCATGACAGCCCGTGGCTGGGAGGATCTTTCCACCATGATCAAGCTCTACGAGGAGCAGGGCTATAAGGTGGACGAAAATCTCATCGGCCAGTATATTCAGCATGAAAAGACGGCGAAGGAATTTGCGATCTATTATGATCTCTACAATAAATATAAATCGGATTATCAGATTCAGAATATCCTCGACGGAACGTATTCCGATGAAATCCGGGAGAGAGCGTCAAATGCGAAGTTTGATGAGCGCCTGACGCTGATCGGTCTTCTTCTGGAATCGGTGGGCGAGCATATCAGAAAAGACGTGGAGACGGAGGATTATGTGACAGAGCTTCACAAACTTCTGAAAGAGCTGAAGATGGTCTGCGAGCGTGCCGACAGAAACAGAGAGAATATCGATACGATTCTCGGGAAATATATCGTGGCCCGCACAGCCTCCTACCGGGAGGAAAAGCGCAGCAGCGTACTGTCCGCCGAGCGGGAGACGATTCTCCGGAAGGTCATTTTAGCCATCGAGGGGTACAAAAATGCTCTGATGCAGGAGGGTGTGACGGATCTCACCGAAGGATTCGAATATATCCGGAAGTCTTTCGGCGAGACGGTGGCGGAGATGAAGCAGCATCTGTCCGATACGCAGTTCATGCTGGACAATATGTTCCGCTTTATCGAGGACGTGTTCGGCAGCGGCCAGGAGATGCTGGTGGTGGTCACAGAGCTCACCGTAAATTACTATTCCGCAAAATTCATCAGCCGCTACGGGTGCGAGAAGTATTTCGAACACAACAAGGAACTGCTGGTATACGAGCGTCAGCAGGAGCTCCTGTCGGAGATCATGCTCTTAAACGATGCGGATGAAATCGATCTGTCCGTACTCTGATGTAGCGAAAGGGATGATACGGACAGAGGAAACGGCGGACAGAAAAGAAACAGCTTAAGAAACGGATAAAGAAAAGAAAGCGCCGGGAGATGAATCACGGCGCTTTCTTTTTGGATCGCGATCCGGATTATGAAATGAGATATCAGTCTTCCGTCTTCTGCTTCTGCGGTCCGGAGGCTGCATCTTCTTCGCCGGATTCTCTTTTTCCGCCGTTTCCGATGAGGTTGAAAGCGATGGTGCCGGTGAGGATGGCGATGATTCCGGGGAGATGATACCAGCGAAATTCCTCGTGGAGAAAGAGCGTTCCCGCCAGGATACTCACGATGGTCCCCACATTATTGAAAAGTCCCACCCGTACCGCCTGCAGCGTCTTCAGAGCGAAGGCGGACAGAAGCGACGTGATGAGGGAGGACAGGACTCCCAGAAACAGGACAGCGACGAGAAAAGACGGCGAGGCAAAGGGAATAAAATAATCTGTGACCGTTCCTGCCGCCGTATGCCTGGCCAGAGCGATGACGTTGAAAAAGAGAAAACCCGTGATGTTCATGACGCAGGCGATAGCCAGAGGCGTGTAATCTCCGGTAAGCCTGCGGACGAGCACATTATAGAGGGCCAGGGAGACGGCGGAGATCAGGATCAGAAAAAATCCGGCGAAACTGTAGTTTTTCAGATTAAATCCGTTCATGATATTGATGAAGATGACGCCTGCCACAGACAGCAGCATGAAGAAAGCCTGTGTGCCGCGGATCTTTTCTCCCAGAAGCATTCCGGCTGCGATCACCGTGAGAATCGGGACGACAGCATAGATGATTCCGGCCTGGGAAGAAGAGATCTGTGTCATACCCAGCGTCTGAAAGAGGAAGAAGACGAGGGGATAAGCGATGCCGTAGGGCAGGATTTTCAGAAAATCACGGAAGCGTATCCTGAGAGCACCGGGACGCAGGAGCGCGAAGAGAAGGACGGACAGCGCCGCCAGCGTAAATCTGTGAGCCAGAAGGTCGAATGTATCAGCGCTCTGCAGGGCGATTTTGAGAAACATAAAGGAAAAGCCGGTGATCAGCGACTGCAGTGTGATCGCCGCGTATGCTCTGACGGAGGCGGCTCCTGTGTCACCTGTGCTGCCTGTATTACCTTTACCTGAATGGCCTGTTCTGCCTGTTCCTGTGCTGCCTGTCATGATAAATCCCTCCCGGATAATAATATTTTTCGTAATTTCATTATAACGCTTTCCGGCTCTTTTGAGAGCGGAAGAAGGAAATATTAAAAATGGAAATGGCAGATACAAAAGAAATACTGATCGTCGAAAACATTTCCGGCTGAGCCGGTCCGGCGCGTGCTGGACCGTAAGGCGGTTCTCCGAATATTTGGAAATATTTTACAAAATTCTGCCAGGTACAGCGGAGGGGATCTGGATATCCGGATGACAGAAAAAGGAGAAATCTTTTTTTCCAATACAGCGCCGGCTCTGGATGCGGTGCAGACGGGAAAGCTTTTCGACCGTTTTTTCAGCGTAGAGTCGGCCCGGCAGGCTGCAAATTCCGCCGGACTCAGTCTTTCCATCGCGAAGGCTCTGATGGAGCAGATGCAGGGGGATATCTTCGCGCGGTATGAAGAGGGAAGACTGACGATCTGTGTCCGGCTGCCGGACGGGCAGAACGTGGTGTGAAAAATTTGTAATGTGATAAGACATATGTTACAAAAATAGATAAAAAAAGAGAGATACTTTGATAAAATAGTTTTCGACCAAAAAAACAGATA
>CAJFPD010000128.1 GCA_904398315.1 Candidatus Alangreenwoodia gallinarii
GGACTTTTGAACTTCAAACTTATCTTAGCTGTCCGGTTGTATCGATCCTCATGCTTCTGCACTTGTTTCCGAAGTTCTTTCTCACTGTTAAATACTTTCCTTCCATATAGGATCTTTCCGTCTTCTCTATGAGAACGTTCTACCTTTCCGTTCTGCCATGGTGAACAGGGTCTCGTCCTCCTGCCTGCATCCCCGGACTCTCCGCAATCCTTTGGAATCTTCCCTTCTTTTCCGTTCTGTTCTCATCGTTTACAAATTCACTTCCGTTGTCCACCCGGATGATCCGGATCGGGAACCCCATCTTCGTTTCCGGGTTTCTAAGAAATTCACCGGTTTCATAAGTGCTTTTTTCTTTCACGATCTTCAGTACCCGTCTGCGACTGTATTCCTCGATCGCTGTTATCTGATAATACTGCTGCCCATAGCATGGAAATCGAATACACTCCATCATACTTTTTTAGTTGTCTGCATACAAACTGCCGATTGGTCTGATCGAAAGGCAGTCGACGCAGGTATGCAGCTTCGTAGCAAGAAAGAACGGATCGAAGCATTTATCAGTCGTGTCAATGTGGATACACAGGTGACTGCCGACTGGCGGCGTTTTGTTCTGGAACAGGAAGAAGCAAAACAGCCTGTCGTGTATGAAAGAAAGCCGGTATCTCAGCTGCCATATCCCATGGCAGCGGAAGAAGCCGCTCCGTATGGAAGAACGGAAAAACAAGATAAGGCACAGTAATACGCTGCCTCAGCCCGTGACGGATATTCTTTTTCTGTTTTTCCAAAAATACTTTCCGGGAAATATTGACTCAGATCCGTATCTGTCATATCATAAATATAAACGATTAAGCAAACGTTTAATTGAATAAAAGATTCGCAGAATGATAAACGGAATCCGCAGCAGGAAGCCGGCTGCCGCAGTACCGGAGCGGATCCGGAAGCCTGACTGCAGCGGTGTGATATTGCCGGGTGGCATATCCGCCTGGAAAACGATGTTTCTGATACGGAGGAAAGAGAGAGTATTATGACCAGAAAACAGAAAAAGATGCTGATACGTATTCTTGTGGCCGCAGCTCTGCTGATCGCCCTTCATTTTATTCCGGTTGCCGGAATACCGAGATTCGTGCTGTATCTGGTGCCTTATTTCGTGATCGGATATGATATCCTGCTGAAGGCGGGCAGAGGCATCCGGAACCGGCAGATTTTCGACGAGAGCTTTCTGATGGCCATCGCCACCATCGGCGCCATCGCTCTGGCTCTTTACGACAGAAGCGGTGACTATACGGAAGCCGTGGCCGTCATGCTGTTCTATCAGGTGGGAGAGTGGTTTCAGAGCTATGCGGTGGACAGGAGCCGGCGCAATATTACTGATCTCATGGATATCCGGCCGGATTACGCAAATCTGGAGATCGGCGGAAAGCTGCAGAAGGCGGATCCGGATGACATAGCCGTGGGCAGTGTGATCGTCGTGCAGCCGGGAGAAAAGGTACCCATCGACGGCATCGTGCTCGAAGGATCCTCTACGCTGAATACCAGCGCGCTGACCGGCGAAAGTCTTCCCCGCGACGCGGAGACGGGCGATGAGGTGATCAGCGGCTGTATCAATATGACGGGTGTTCTCAGGATCCGGACGACAAAAGAATTTGATGAGTCCACCGTTTCAAAAATTCTGGATCTGGTGGAGAACGCCAGCTCGCGCAAATCGAAATCGGAAAATTTCATTTCAAAATTTGCGAGAATCTATACGCCGGCTGTCTGCATCGCCGCTCTGGCTCTGGCCGTTCTGCCTCCTCTCGTCCGTCTGCTGGCGATGGGCATTTCCCCGGAGTGGGGGATGTGGATCTACAGAGCACTGACCTTCCTCGTCATCAGCTGTCCGTGCGCGCTGGTGATCAGCATACCGCTGAGCTTTTTTGCGGGCATCGGCGGAGCCAGCCGGGAGGGAATCCTCGTCAAGGGATCCAATTATCTGGAAACACTTTCAAAGACCGGCGTCGTCGTATTTGATAAGACCGGTACGCTGACGCAGGGCGTCTTTGAGGTAAACGGCATCCATCACAGCGAAATGGAGGATCATAAGATTCTGGAATACGCCGCACTGGCAGAGAGCTCTTCGTCCCATCCGATCAGCAGGAGCCTGCAGCGGGCATACGGAAAAGAGATCGACCGCTCCCGGGTCACGGATATCCGGGAGATCAGCGGCAACGGCGTGACGGCAAAGGTGGACGGCATTCCTGTCGCCGCCGGAAACGACAAACTGATGGAACGTCTTAACATCCCGTATATCAGCTGCCATCAGGCCGGAACGGTGATACACATGGCGATCGACGGAGCGTATGCGGGACATATCCTGATCTCCGACCGCGTCAAACCTCATGCGGAAGAAGCGATATCCGCGCTGAAAGCCGCCGGCGTCCGCAAGACGGTGATGCTCACCGGAGACCGCAGGGCAGCGGCGGAACAGGTGGCAGAACAGCTGGGCATCGATGAGGTGTACAGCGAGCTGCTGCCGGCCGGAAAGGTGGAAAAGGTGGAGGAACTCATGGAGGCAGGCACGGAAAAATCGAAACTCGCCTTTGTGGGAGACGGCATCAACGATGCACCGGTGCTCAGACGCGCCGATATCGGCATCGCCATGGGGGCTATGGGCTCCGACGCCGCCATAGAAGCCGCGGATGTGGTCCTGATGGACGACGATCCGCTGAAGATCTCCAAAGCCGTCAGAATTTCGAGGAAGTGTCTGGGAATCGTCTATCAGAATATCGTCTTTGCCATCGGTGTCAAGATGATCTGCCTGGTACTGGGTGCTTTAGGAATCGCTAACATGTGGCTGGCGATCTTCGCCGATGTCGGCGTCATGATCATCGCCGTTCTCAACGCAATACGGGCGCTGTTTGTCAGAAAGCTGTAAAAAAATGCGATAACGCGGCTGCGGTTCGGCCGAAACCGAAAAGATAAATAAAAATAAAGAAGCGAGAAAAAAGACGGTACAGCTCTTCGGGATAGGAGCTGTACCGTCTTTTTTCTGATGTGCGGCCGGCGGCAGACGAAGAAAAATCATTTTATCCGGATTTCCCTGCCCTGCTTCCTCCAGGTACGGAATTCCGCAGCAGCGGTGAAAAGCGCATCGGTGGAAGAGTTGAGCGCTGTCTCGACGGAGTCCTGGATGACGCTGATAATGAAACCGACTCCGACCACCTGCATAGCGATATCATTGGAGATGCCGAAGAGGCTGCAGGCCATCGGAATGAGCAGGAGTGAACCTCCGGCGACACCGGATGCACCGCATGCTGCCACAGCTGAAAGGATACTGAGGATGATGGCGGTCGGAAGATCCACTTCGATACCCAGCGTATTGGCGGCAGCAAGTGTCATGATGCTGATGGTGATCGCGGCGCCCTCCATATTGATGGTAGCACCCAGAGGGATGGAGACAGAATAGATGTCCTCATCGAGATCCAGCGATTTGCACAGCTGCATGTTGACCGGAATATTGGCGGCGGAACTCCGCGTGAAAAATGCTGTGATGGCACTTTCCTTCAGACATTTGAAGACGAGGGGATACGGATTCCGACGGATGCACAAGAATACGACCAGAGGATTAAAAATGAGAGCTACAGCCAGCATAGAACATACGAGCAGCAGGATTAATTTTCCATATTCTGTAAAAATACTCATGCCGCTTTCGGTTACCGCGGTAAATACGAGACCGAGGATTCCGATAGGAGCCAGGCTGATAATCCAACGGACTACCTTTGTAAGAGCATTGGAAATATCGTCGACAACAGATTTCGTATGATCCGAAGCCATGCGCAGTGCGACACCGATGAGAATAGCCCACGCGAGGACGCCGATAAAGTTGGCATTGTAGAGAGCTGACACCGGATTGTCCACGATCTGCATGAGAAGATCATGCAATACCTGGGTGATACC
>CAJFPD010000129.1 GCA_904398315.1 Candidatus Alangreenwoodia gallinarii
AGAAGTGACATCGGAAAGATGGCAGTGAACTTAGGAATCTACCGCGAACAGTGAAAGAAAAAAATCGATCAAGCCCGAAGGGCGCAGGGGAACGAAAAGATCTGGTGGTAAAAATGAATTTAGACAGACTGTTGTTTTACGATAATATCAGAACGGATGAGGCAGTGAGAAATGCCGTAAAGCTGGCGGAAAAGACGGCTGGCGTCAGTGCGCCGGATACCGGGAAGGTATCGGAAGAAGAGGAAGCTATGTATTATGAGCTGCAGCGCGAGATGATGCGCCGCGTCGTAACCGGCGATACAGAGGGAACCCGCTGGGAAAACTATATTTTCCGTCTCGTGGCGGAGAGTGAAAATCCGTTCAGTCTCAGTGCGGAAAAGGACGATGTGGGGAAGGATACGGCACTTCTGGCACAGGGAGATGTGGAGGTTATCCGGGAGCTTCTTAAGCTGGACTGGAATGCCGTTTCCGAAAGGATCGATCCGGGCAGACCATGCGTCTGTGCTATGATTCCGGAGATCCGGGAAGACGGGCGCGCCTGTCTCGTAAGAGATGCGCTGTCGGAAGAGCTTTCCGTGGCGGAATCTACATGGCGCCTCGAGGAGTATTACCGCGAACATTACTGCGGAATTCTGGGAAAATATCTGGCATTTGTGTGGAACGGCACCCTGCAGGGAGTCAGAAATCACGATCCGATTACCTTTGACGATCTCATCGGATATGATGTTCAGCAGCGGCAGCTGATCCGCAATACAGAGGTCTTCGTCAGAGGAAAACGGGCGAATAATGTTCTGCTTTACGGCGATAAAGGAACCGGAAAATCCTCCAGCGTAAAAGCGCTTCTGAACTATTTCGGCGACCGGGGCCTGAGGATGATCAGCGTACCGAAGGCGCGGATTTTCGATATCACAAAGATCATGGAGCTGGTGGCCGACCGGGGATGCCGGTTCATCATCTTCATCGACGACCTCTCTTTCGAGTCGACGGAAATCGAGTATAAGCATTTCAAGTCGGTTCTGGAAGGCGGCGTCGAAGTTCAGCCGCAGAATGTACTGGTCTACGTCACATCGAACCGGCGTAATCTCGTCAAGGAGACCTGGACGGACAGAAATTCTACAGACGGGGAGATCTTTGCCGCAGACGGCATTCAGGAACGCCAGTCTCTGGCAGATCGCTTCGGACTGACGATTACGTTCTACGCGCCGGATAAGGAGCTTTACTCCGAAATTGTGAAATCTCTGATCGAAAAAGAAGGCGTCGATATCGACGAAAAGCAGCTTCTCAGCGAGGCGAACAAGTGGGATATGCGCCAGACGAGCCGCTCCGGAAGATCGGCAAAACAGTTTGTGACGCATATCGCCGGAATGCTGGAGGAGCAGAAGCGGGGATGAGGAACGGCCGCCGGCATCGCGGCGACAGCCTGCGGTGAAAAGACGGGCAGACCGGCGAAAATACAGCGCAGGCGTAAAAGCGCGAAAAAAACGGATGTATGGCCGAAAAAACGGCCGGAATACGCAAAATCGATAAAGGAAAATAAAAAAACGGCGTTTAAGCCGGAAAAAGAAGGGGATAATATATTAGATGAGTTCAATAACCGCATACATATTGGGAAGACTGATAATTCTTCCGGGAATTATCATAGGTCTGGCGTTTCACGAGTTTGCTCACGCGCTGGCATCGGACCGGCTCGGTGATCCGACGCCCCGACTTCAGGGAAGAGTTTCTCTGAACCCGGCGTCGCATATCGATCCCATCGGGTTTATTCTTCTCCTGCTGATCGGATTCGGCTGGGGAAGGCCGGTTCAGATCAATCCGGGTTACTATAAACACCGCAGACGCGACGAACTGATCGTTTCGCTGGCGGGTGTCGTGATGAATCTGGCCATAGCCGTGGCTTTCGCAGGAATCATGCGCATCGCCTACGGAGCCGGAGCTTCATTTCTGTTCGGAACAAATGCAGGAAATATCATCTGGCAGGTGCTGGCGAGTGTAGTGTCCATGAATCTCGTGCTGATGTTTTTCAACCTGATTCCTCTGCCGCCGCTGGACGGCTTCGGAATCATCACTCAGATTTTCAAACTGGACAGAAAGCCGTGGTATCGCCGCTTTTATCAGCTGGGACCTATGTTTCTCATGATTATCATCCTGTTCCGCGTGACATCCTATGTGATCTCACCGGCGGTATCGTGGACTTATTCACTGATTATGGGCATATTTTTCTGATGTTAAGGAGGCGGATGCAGCGTGAAGATTTTCGTGCTTTATCCGTCTCTATATATTGAGGAAAGTAAGGAGATGATATAAATGAATTTTGAAAAGTTTACCGAAAAGGCGCAGTCGGCCATCGTGGACTGTCAGAATTACGCCATCGCCGAGGGTCATCAGCAGCTGGACGGAGAGCATCTTCATCTGGCTCTCGTAAAACAGGATCAGGGCCTGATCGGAAGACTTCTCGAATATATGGGAATCCCGAAAGCGGAGATCATATCCGAACTGGAAAAGGTTCTTTCAAAGCTGCCGAAGGTTCAGGGCGGTCAGCTGTATGCATCTCAGCGTTTCAATAAACTTCTGATGGATGCGGAAAAGATCGCGGGCGACTTCAAGGATGAGTTTGTAAGCGTGGAACACCTGTATCTGGCTCTGCTGGATGAGAAAAACACGCCGAGTGCGGAAATCTTTCGCAGACACGGCATCACAAAGGACAGGTTTTTACAGGAGCTGTCGAAGGTGAGAGGCCACCAGCGTATTACGAACTCCAATCCGGAGGATTCTTATGAGGCGCTGACGAAGTACGGCAGAGATCTGGTGGAGGACGCCAGAGCGGGCAAGCTGGATCCTGTCATCGGCAGAGATGCGGAGATCCGTCATACGATTCAGATCCTTTCCAGAAGGACGAAGAATAACCCGGTGCTCATCGGTGAACCGGGTGTCGGCAAGACGGCAGTCGTGGAAGGGCTGGCGCAGCGTATTCTGAACGGTGATGTTCCGGAAGGCCTGAAGGATAAGACTATCTTTGCGCTGGATATGGGCGCGCTGATCGCAGGAGCAAAATTCCGGGGCGAATTTGAAGAGCGTCTGAAGGCGGTGCTCAACGAAGTCGAAAAGTCAGAGGGAAGAATTATTCTCTTCATCGATGAGATTCACACCATCGTCGGAGCCGGAAAGACAGAGGGCTCCATGGATGCGGGCAACCTGCTGAAGCCGAAACTCGCAAGAGGCGAACTTCACTGCATCGGCGCCACCACGCTGGATGAGTACCGTCAGAATATCGAAAAGGACAAGGCGCTGGAGCGTCGTTTCCAGAAGGTCATGGTAGAGCAGCCTTCGGTGGAGGATACGATTTCCATTCTTCGTGGTCTGAAGCAGAGATTTGAGATCCATCACGGTGTCCGTATCACCGACAACGCGCTGATCGCCTGTGCGACGCTGTCCGACCGTTATATCACGGATCGTTTCCTGCCGGATAAGGCTATCGACCTGATGGACGAGGCGGCTTCTCTGATCCGTATGGAGATCGATTCCATGCCGGCGGAACTGGATGAAATTTCCAGAAAAATCATGCAGCTGGAAATCGAAAAGCAGGCTCTCGGCAAAGAGGATGACGCGGCTTCTCAGGCGCGTCTGGCCAATATCGAAAAGGAACTCTCGGATCTGAGAGAGAAAAACGACGCTATGCGCGCTCAGTGGGAGCGTGAAAAGAAAGACATCAGCGCTTCCAAGGAAATCAAGCAGCAGATCGAAGATGTCAAGCTGAAGATGGAAGAGGCGGAGCGTAACTACGATCTGGACCTTCTGGCAAAGCTGAAATACGGCGAACTGCCGGCCCTGGAACAGCAGCTCAGGGATGCTAAGGAGACGCTGGAAAAAGATTCGAAGTCGGAAAACCGGCTGATCAAAGAAGAAGTGGACGAGCCGGAAATCGCAGAAGTCGTATCCAAGTGGACCGGTATTCCTGTTGCCAAGCTTGTGGAGGCAGAGCGTGAAAAACTTCTTCGCCTGAGTGATGTGCTCCACAACCGTGTTATCGGACAGGATGAAGCGGTGGAGGCCGTTACAGAAGCGGTCATCCGTGCCCGTGCGGGACTGAAGGATCTGAACCGGCCGATCGGTTCCTTCATCTTTATGGGTCCTACCGGCGTCGGCAAGACGGAGCTGGCAAAAGCTCTGTCGGAAGCGCTGTTTGACAGCGAAAAGAATATGATCCGTATCGATATGTCGGAATATATGGAAAAATTCTCGGTATCCAGACTGATCGGAGCACCTCCGGGCTATGTGGGCTATGATGAGGGCGGTCAGCTGACGGAAGCCGTAAGGCGTCATCCGTACAGCGTCATCCTCTTCGATGAGATCGAAAAGGCTCATCCGGATGTCTTCAATATCCTGCTGCAGCTCCTGGATGACGGCCGGCTCACGGATAACCAGGGCAGGACGGTGGATTTCAAGAATACCATCGTCATCATGACATCCAACCTGGGCAGCGCGTATCTGACGGAAAATATCCATCAGGACGGCACCATCGATCCTCAGATCAAACAGCAGGTGGAGGACGAACTGAAGAAACACTTCCGTCCGGAATTTATCAACCGGATCGACGATATCGTCGTATTCTCGCCGCTGACGGAATCCCAGATCGGACAGATCATCGAGCTGTCTCTCAAATCCCTGTCGGCGAGACTGGCGGAAAGAGACATGCGCATCACGCTGTCGGAGGATGCGAAGTCCTATATCGCAAGAGAATCTTACGATCCGCATTACGGTGCGAGACCTGTCAAGCGTTATCTGCAGAAGTACGTTGAGACGGCTGTGGCGGAAATGCTCATTCGCGGTGACTGTAAGGACGGAGACGATATCCTTGTGGGAACGGACGAGAACGGTCTGACTTTCGAAACAGTAGAAAAGCTGTGAGAGTGAAAAGATCAATAAAAAACGCGCGGGGCGGCGAATCACAAAGAAGATTCGCCGCCCCGCGCGTCTGTTTTTTGCCTTTCTGCGGCAGGCTGAGCTGCACTTATCTTCTGAAAGACCGGCGAAAGAAGGAAGCATCAGCTGCGGGGAAGGTTAAAATATTTCGGGAATCCCGCGCCGGGATCACATCACTGAAATACGGCTTCGGAGATATCGATATCCTGATCACAGCGGTTGTCGATATCCGTTGTGTTGCCGGAAAAACTGCAGCCGCCGAATGTCATCGTCACGTCGGTGGGTACGTTCTCCAGCAGTATGGCCGTTTCGTTGTTGAAAAACTCGTTTCCCGTAAATTGCGTATGTGTAACGGTACCGCCGGTGCTGTTGAAGTGAAATCCCGTCGTGTTGTTCTCAAAGCGGCTGTCCTGTATGTTGACCCACGAATATCCGTAGCCTAAGACGCCGGTCTTCCAGCCGGAAAAGCGGCAGCCGGAGATATGGAGCCGTGAGGAGGCGGAGATTCCGACGCTGTCGTCGCTGCCGGTAAAATCGATATCCTGAATGTACGTAATATAGGAATCTGTGCTGATCACGCGGACCGTATCGGTAAAGGTCGTACGTCTGTCGCCGTCGGTGCTGCCGAAAAGATTGACCGGCCGTTTCTCCATGGAGAGTATTCCTTCATAGGTCACAGGCGGAAGGTGAATATTGACGACATCAGACGGTTTCGTCATTTCCGCGATTTTGTCCAGCAGAGTCTGAAGCTCCTCCGTGGTGTTCATAGGGGAGGTTTCGGGATAATAGTCGTACGTCTCGATGAGATGGATGCCGATCGTCTGATGAAGGCGGATTTCATCTCCGTTTTTCATATGAAGCGTCCATACGGCTTCTGCCTGCTGTTCCCGGCCGATATAGTCGATGAAGCTGACCATGGCGGCATCAGTACAGAAATCATGAGGTGCCGGTTCGGTGCAGGTGATCGCGCCGCTGTCTGTACTGTCTCTACTGTTTGTGCCATCTGCAGTGGTTATTGCCGCAGTGATACGATCCACTTTTTTCAGAAAGACTTCCTTGGCGTTTGCGCCGCTTTCCTCATGATTGATGAAAAGACAGGTGGGAAAACGATACTCGGCGCCGCGTTCCGCGTTATGATCGATGTTCGGGACAGGCGTGTAGCGGTCTGACGCTTTTCCAAGAAGGATCTGGTATGTTCCGTCGCTGTCGCGGTATATCACTTCTGCTCCTCCTTCATAAATATCCGGCTGCAGGAGGAAAAAAATTCCCGACGCTGCCACTGCGGATACGGCCAGGATGATGAGAAAATACCGTATTCTGCGGGGAAGGACAGAGGGAGGACAGAGCTGTGTGCGCGGATTGACGCTTTCGGCGCAGTGCGGGCAGAAGGACGAATCTTCATGCAGAGGAGCGCCGCAGTGCGGACAGACGCGGGTCGGGTTAGTATGATTCAAAGAGAATGCCTCCGTTTCTGAAAATTTTTTATCAGTCCGGGTGATGCGGGCGATTTTGATTGTGCCTGCACGATTTTACAGCGCCCGCATGAGATGAAGGACATCACGGTACCGCTTATGGGGATTGACATGAGTGCAGCGGCCCACGATCCGGCCCAGGTGTCCTTTCGCCAGTTTTTTCGACGGATGGCGGCCTGTAAGCATGATGTTGATGACGATACCCAGCGCGTAGATATCCGTGCGGATGTCAGACTGGGTGATTCCGTACTGTTCCGGAGCGGCAAATCCCGCCGTCCCGAGAATCTGCGTATCGCCGTCGTTTTCCGCATTGTGTATCCTGGCGGCATCGAAGTCGATCAGAATGGCATCGGATCCGCGCAGGATGATATTTTCCGGTTTCACATCCCGGTGAACAGCGCCCAGAGAATGGACAGCCCATAGAGCGCGGCAGATCTGCATGACGATCTGCCGCGTCTCTTTTTCGGTGAATAAAGTATCCTGCAGGAGAAAACCCAGCGTATCGCCTTCGACAAATTCTTCCAGGATGAGATTTTCCCCGTTTTTTTCCGCGACTTCGTAAATTTGCGGCAGATTTTCGCAGGAGAAGTTCAGCAGTTTTCTGTATACGCCGGCATTTCCCCGAAAACGGCGCAGGACGAATTTCCGGCCGGAGGCCCTGTGGCGGATGAGGCGGATATTGCCTCTGGGGCTTTCTTTCATCAGACGAACCGGTTCGTATTCTTTCTGTAAAATTTCTGACAGCCAGGTATAAATGAAAATCATCTCCCAATAAATCTGTTTTCCCGTACAATTCCGGAATTTCTGCAGCTTCTGCCGGGGCAGATTTTTGCATTTGCCGGAGAAGCTTTGTATACGTATAAAACTATGCAGAGAGCATATTGTTTTGCAGAAAAAGGTCATATAAACTTAATATATATTATTTTGGCCGGATAGTAAAGGGGAGGTAAGCGGATGAAAGAAAAGACGACAGACGATCTGAGTTGTGAAATGATGGAAGAATCTGATATTAACTCCTATTTGAGTAAAAACAATTCCTGCTTTTCTGATCAGAGCGTCGCAGAGCTGCTGAACGCGCTGTATAAGAAGAAGACGATGACAAAAGCGGCGCTGGCAAGGAGAGCCGGAGTGAGTGAAGTATATCTTCATCAGGTCTTTGCAGGCCGGAGAAAACCTTCAAGAGATCGTCTGCTGTGTCTGTGCATCGGCCTGGAGGCAACGCTGGAAGAAGCGCAGCGGCTGCTGCAGCAGGCTGTGTATGCTCAGCTTTACTTCCGCAGGAAGCGGGATGCGATCATCGGACACGGTCTTGTTCATCATACAGGGTTAGATGAGATTAACGACAGGCTGTTTGCAGAAGGGGAAAAGACGCTGATCTGAAGACACTGATCCGGAAGACACTAACCGGAAAGGCAGCGGTTCACGGGATCTCGGGCCGAATATCGGCCGCCCGGCAAAAGAGGAGGAGAGAAATGGAGAAGAAGCTGGAAAAGACAGAGCTGCAGCAGGACAGACAGGATGAGCAGGAACTGACGGCGGCAGCGGCGGGAAAATTTACTTCCGGACAGAAGATCGCGGCGGTCGTTCTGGCAGCAGCTGTCATTGCGGCGATGATTCTGCTTTTATATTTCAGCTCACCGGAAAGAACGGGGAACATTTCAGGTTCCTATTCCGGAAGCAGCAGTGCATATGATGACGACGATGACGACTACGATTATGACTATGATTATGATTATGATTATGACTACAGCGGCGGCAGTTATGAATCGAAGTATACGGCGCTTTCTATCTCCGATGTGCGAGTGAGCAGCAATTCTCTTTACAGTGTCTGTACGGGAAAGATCACGAATAACGGGAGCAGGACGTATCAGTTCATAAAGGTGAAGGGTTCGTTTGAAAATTCTTCAGGAACGGTGGTGGATACTGACTGGACGTATGCGGTGGGTGCAGAAGGGCTGGCTCCCGGAGAATCGTCGACTTTCCGCATGTCGGTAGACAGAGATTACAGCATCCGGGACTGCAGCGTGACGCTCATGAGCTGACGGACGGAAGTATCGCGGGGCCGGCCGGTATTTTTTCCGGTCGGCTTTACGGACAGATTTAGGAAAAATTCGAAAAAACTCCGGGAAATTTACGGAAAACTTCCGGATGTTCTCCGGCGGATTCCGGCAGCTTCCCGGATAGGAGAGAAGAGAGAAGGGAATATTTTATGGAAACGATAAAAGCAGCAAAGCCGAAGCAGAATATGGATCTGATCGCTGCCGTTCTGTTTACGGTTCTGGCGCTGATACAGTGTTATTTTCTGACAAATACCGTTCAGCTGTACGGCAGGTTCAACGTATTCGTTCTTATCCGTCTTCTCTGGCTGGCGGCCTGTGTTCTGACAGCAGTCGCTCTGTACAGGCGGAAGCGGGACCGTACGGGAAAAGGAATCCTGTTTATCGGACTAGGAATTCTGACGTTCATGACATTTTACGATTTTTTCAACGGTTTCCGTACGAATGCCTATGCAGTATATGAATCCTATTACAGCTATTATTCCGGACTTCATTCCAGCTATCATTTCAATCTGTTCTGTATGATTCCGTCCCTGATTCAGGTGGTGGGATATCTGGGCATACTGGCGCTGGCGGTTGTGCAGCTGACCGGATATGCGCAGAAATACAGAGAGCAGACGAAAATGCTCTGGTTTGTGCCGGCCGTTCTGATCGCGGCTTCTCTGATACTGGGAGTTATCTTCAGCATCCTGTTCAGTCTCTTCGGAAACAGCTGGACATTCCGGGGAGTGGAGACCGGCTGGAATCTGCTCATTTATCTGCTGACGACGGCGGCTTTTCTTCTGTCCGCCTGCTGGATCGCGTATCCGGACGGTCTGGAAAGGAAGCAGAAGTTTCCATCAGGGCAGGCGGGAACGAGCGGTGTTCCGCCGGTAAACGGTGTGCTGCCGCCCGAGAGCGGATACATCGACATGGTAAAATGCGTGCTGCTCCTGATCTTTACGTTCGGTATTTACTGGCTCATATGGATCTACCGTACAACCCGGTATCTGAACCGCGTTGAGGGTGAGGTTCCGCGCACACCGGTCTCTCAGCTTCTGCTGTGCATGTTCGTACCGTTTTATCAGATCTACTGGGTTTATCAGAGCGCAAAGCGGATCGACAAACTGGCCGCGTACAGAGAAATCGCTTCTGAGATGACGGTCATCTGCCTGGTTTTAGCGATCTTTGTCCCGATCATCGCTCCGATGATCATGCAGGATAAGATAAACAGTGTTGCCATGGCGGAAGCCGGGCCTTACATGTCAGGAGGCGCCGCGCCGTCCGGCGGAAACCGACAGAATGTGCCGCCTGCAGCGCCCGGAGCCTCTTCTCCGGGTGGATATACAGCCGCACCGTCACAGGAGCAGAGCGGCGTTCAGGCTCAGAGCCGGTCCGCGGCTGCGCAGGGGACGAGACTGGGAGTGGCCGAGGAACTGAAGACGTATAAGGAACTGCTGGATGAAGGTGTGATTACACAGGAGGAATTCGACAGAAAGAAGCAGCAGCTTCTGAATCTGTGAGCCGGCTGCCTGTGAGCGGGAAGTTCAGTCTCCGACGTGCGGAGTCTGAATCCTGTCAGGCCGGAAGATACAGGGGACGGAGCGGAGAATGCCTGGAAGAAAAACGAGTATATAGGGGGAGAAAGGAAAACGTTATGAAAAAGATTAGGAAAAAGACCAGGAAAACAAAGGTCAGAAAGCCGTGGATTCTGCTTCTGGCTCTGGCGATGACCGCATCGCTGTGCGCCTGCGGGGAATCGTCTCCGTTTTCGGAGATCGGAGAGGATTATTCGATCGAGCTGCCTCTTTATGAGATGACAGGATATAATATCCGCAGCCTGGAGTATGAATACAGCGATTTCGTCTTCAATGAGCTGGGTCAGGTGACGGAAAAGAAGGAGAGCGGAGACTCCAGCGGGACGATTACCTATACATACGACGATCAGGGCCGTGTGCTCACCGAGACGGATACCAACTATTACGGATATGAGACGAATACCTATACGTATAACGAAGACGGCACTATCGCCACGCTTTCCGAGTCATCCGATTTTTCCGTCCGGGACGGAAATGTGTTCGCCTATACTTATGAACGGGATGACATGAACCGCGTCGTCAGAGAGACAGTGGTAAACACCACGTCGGAGGACCGGTATACGAATATATACGATTATGAATACGACGAGTACGGCAATGTGATCCGTGAGACACAGACGTCGCCGACGAGTGTCTATGTTCTGGAATGCGCGTACGATAATATGGGGCACCGCATCAGCGAATCCGTCACCGCACAGGACGGTGAGGTGACGGTAAACCACTATACTTACGAATGTGTGGATTATCTCACGATGTCACCGCAGACACATTCGGAGCTGGCAGCTCCGGCGAACTGGACATCCTTTGAAAGTCAGGAGACTCTTCCCGTTCCGTCCTCCTGTGTGACGACCATCGCGGAAGGCACGGAAAACATGTATCGTCTGCCGGGAGATAAGGAGTCGGCTTATCTGGAGTATCTCAAATATCAGACGATTCTGACAGATCTCTGCGGCTTTACGCTGGAGCCGGATGAAAGCGGCGTCCGGACGACTGTTCTGAAAGACGGGGAAACGGCGGCTGTTATGAGTATCGGCTACGATGCCGACGGCTATCTGCTGCAATTCAGCTTTGAGGCCTGAAGCGGGAAAGTACGGCATCCGGCGTCGGGCCTGTGTCTGTGAGGGATACAGGGACAGCGGAAACGGGATGACAGGAGAGAATGAAAAGGAGATAAGATCATGGATGAGAAGAAAGACGGAAACTTCATCGAAGAAAATGAAAAGGAAAAAACAGAGATGACGGCTGACGAAACTCCTGAGACCAGAGATGCCGGAAAAACGGCGGACAATGGGGATCGTTCCGGCGCTGCAGCGGAAGATGACGGGGCGGATGCCGGACAGACGGCGGAAAATACGGAGACGGCTGCGGAAGCAGCGGAAACAGCAGCAGGAGCAGCGAAGAAGGCGGAAGATACGGAGACGGCAG
>CAJFPD010000130.1 GCA_904398315.1 Candidatus Alangreenwoodia gallinarii
CGATATCAATTTTTTTCATATTTTCACAAATTCCTGTTTTCACGCTTTTTCATGTACTTTTATCGCACCTGCCATACTGCAGTACAGCGATTCACTTCAGCGCACCTGCCTGACCCGTAATCAGAAAAACATATGCTTTTATCATAAAACAGTTTTATCATAAAAGTATATGTGGTACAATGTCAGAAATGCGGTTTGCACGGGATAATCCGAATGACAGTGTTAGTGACAATGTTATGGAGTGTAAATAAAAAATGAATATAAAGAAAGACTTTTTATTTTTTCAGAATGAGAGAGAGATACAGGATCTGAAACAGATGCTGAATGAGAGCTGCGCGCTCTTCGCTCAGCGACCCGCTTTCTGGATCAAGAAATATAAAGGAAGCGAATTTCTTCCCATCACCTATGAGATGCTGAAAAACGATGTCGACGCTCTGGGCACCGAACTTCTCGCACGGGGTTTTTCGGGCTCCAGAATCGCTCTGATCGGATCCGGCTGCTACGAATGGATCACCGCTTACCTGGCTGTTGTCAACGGCGTCGGTACCGTCGTTCCTATCGACAAAGATCTGGAGCCGGAGGTGATGCAGAATCTGATCAACCGTGCTGAATGTGATGCGGTCTTCTTTTCCTCCGACATCGGAGATAAAGCAGACTCTCTCAGAGGAATCCGTCTACGTGTGGAAATGGACTATTACGGCGACCGCACGGAATTCGGCGAATCTCTGAGCAGCCGCCCGAGGGCAGGCGCCGTTCACTGGAAACAGCTGGTGGAAAGCGGAGAAAAACTCGTACGGTCGGGAGACCACAGCTATACCGACTGCAGCATCGATGCAGATGTCATGTCGGTCCTGCTCTTTACGTCAGGAACCACCGGTATTCCGAAAGGAGTCATGCTGAGCCACAGAAATATCGCGCTTACTATCAGAAACATCAACAGGATTTTCGGCGTCCGCCGGGAAGATATTAATCTTTCCGTACTGCCGATCCACCATACCTATGCCTGTACGTGCAATCTCACGTTCCTGTACTGCGGCGCCTCCACAGCGTATTTTGAGGGTCTGAAATATATCATACAGAATCTGAATGAAGTCCGCGCCACCTATTTCGTCCTCGTTCCTCTCATAGCCGAGATGTTATATGACAGGATCTGGAAGGAAGCCAGAAAGGCCGGAAAAGAAAAACTGCTGCGCCGCATGATCTCGGTAAATAAAAAGACACGGGCGATCGGGCTCGATGCGGGAAGAATTCTCGTCAGAACGGCAACAGAAAAATTCGGCGGCCGTCTGCGTACACTCGTCAGCGCCGCCTCCGCCATCTCTCCCGCTGTCCTCAGAAACTTCGAGGATATGGGACTGCATGTGATTCAGGCTTACGGGCTGACAGAAACCTCTCCGTTTATCTCCGCCACACCTGTCCGCTCCAAAGACCGCTATAAAAAAGCCGGATCGGTAGGACTCTGTATCGACGACGGCGAGGTGAAAATCGTACGGCCGGATGAGGACGGAATCGGAGAAATCTGTTACCGAGGGCCGAATGTGATGCTCGGCTATTATAAAATGCCGCAGGAAACAGAAGCCGTCATGGAGGACGGCTGGATCAATACAGGTGACCTGGGATTTCTTGACCGGGACGGCTGGCTCTATATTACCGGCCGGAAGAAAAACGTCATCGTCACGAAAAACGGTGAAAATATCTATCCGGAGGAAATCGAATCCGTGGTAAATAACAGCCCGTGCGTGACGGACTGCATGGTCTACGCTGCGAAAAAAGATGACAGCGAAATCGTCGGTATCCAGATCATACCGGATCTCGAATATATCTCCGACATCCGCGGCGAAGAGCTCACGTCTCAGCAGCTGCAGAAAATCATGAAAGATCTCATCGCGGATATCAACGAAAATCTTCCGAGCTACAAACGGATCCGCAGCGTAGTCGTCAGGAAAGAGGACTTTGCCCGGACGACTACCCAGAAAATCATCCGCCAGAAAAACATATCTGACGACGAACAGATGACAGATAGATGACAGACAAATGACAAACAGATAACCGGAGGCTGACAGATATCGGAAAGTACCGGCCCACCGGCTGTCCAAAAAACTCTTTGCAGGATTCCGCCATTTTTCCGGTTGACCTTATAAGAACAAAATGATATATTATATAGGTAATTTTCAGATCGGTTCTTTCCGGTCTGAATCTGAGGAGAAGTATCGAAGTGGTCATAACGAGCTGCACTCGAAATGCAGTTGCCCTCCGGGGCACGTGGGTTCGAATCCCACCTTCTCCGCCATCGCAGAAGCTGCGTTCAGCCTGGTAAAATACAGCTGAAATGCAGCTTTTCTTTTTTCGGTTCACAAGAAGGAATCATGCGTATGCAGATAGATTATAAAGTATTTTTCACCTGCTGAATTTATGATACAATAGTCCCGGAATCATGATGATGAAATGTAATGTATCAATCCGACAGAAAACAACAGGAATAGATGAGGCAAAGATATGCAGGAAAGGAAGAATACATCCCCAGACGGCCTGAGTTTTAAACATGAATTTGAAGAGCTGCAGGAACGCGCTTCCAAGGATGCTCTGTCCGGACTTCTGAACAGAGTTACCGCCGAACAGTACATAAAAAAACGTCTGCAGAATATGAGCGCCAAAGAAGCGTGCGCTATGTTTATCGTAGATCTTGACAATTTTAAGCAGATTAATGACTCTCTGGGACATCAGGCAGGTGATCAGGCGATCCGCCGTTCTGCGCAGATCCTCTCCTCGCAGTTCCGGGCAACCGATATTGTCGGCCGTCTGGGCGGCGACGAGTTTATCGTCTTTCTCTCCGGCCGGATTACAAAGCATGCCGTGAAAAAGAAAGGGCAGACGCTGTGCGAATGTCTTCAGATCGCCATGGGAAACAGCCCCGCCGTCACTCTGACTGCCAGCATCGGTATCTGCTTTGCCGCAGGAAATACCCATTCCTTTGCCTCGCTGTATCAGGAGGCCGATCTCGCCCTCTACAAAGCGAAAAAAAACGGCAAACGCGGCTTCTGTCTTCACTCCGACCGGAATCAAAACGATATTTTCACACCTGTAAATACGATTCCTCTGACAGGTCTTCTTGAATATATGGACAGCGGTGTTTCTCTTCTGGAAATCGGCGAACAGCTGCGCATACTCTATGTCAGTCCGAGTTTCTGCCGTATTATCGGAGCAGATCCCCTTCAATATACGATGCCGCGATATCTATCTGACTGGATCCATCCGGACGACTGGCCGTCTCTGCAGTCCGCCTATCAGTCCGGTGCGGAAAGCGGCGACATCGTAGAACATATACATCGCATCTCTCTCAACGGAAAAGACTGGGCCTGGTGGCACGTACGCGCGGTCAGAATCGATTACGACAGCCCGCTTCCGGTCATGCTCGTAACCACTACGGATATTTCCCGTTTCAAAGAGCAGGAGCAGCAGCTCGAGGAGAACAATGAAAGGCTCCGGCTCGCCTTTGAACAGACCTCCCAGAGTCTCTGGGAAGTCGATATTCCATCTCGCACCTCGCAGTTTTTCGGAAAAGAGATCTCCCTCATTCCCGAAGAAAATCGCCTGGAATTCCCAGAGGCGCTGATCGTCAGCGGTCTGATCCACCCTGATTCCGCTCCGCGCTTCCGTGAATTCGCCCTTGAGCTTCTTCAGGGAAAAGTGCAGGGGTACGGAAATTTTATCGTTCAGTCGCGCGATACCGGATGTTACGGCTGGGCCGCGCTGTCTTACCGGACTCTGTTTGACGACGAAGGACATCCCCTGAAAGCCGTCGGCATTCTGGAAAATCTGCCGCACAGCTTTGCAGGAGAAAAGGACGGATCCATCCTGAATCGTCCTCTCCCCCGCTCTGTCACCTCCGATCTCATTCTCACCATGAGTTCGGATCTCTCTCAGGATTATGTCAAAGAATTGTGGATGGACGGCAGAGATCTGAGCGATCAGATTCAGGGAGAACGCTGCTCCAGAATCCTTTTTCAGGAAGAGACGCGGCTCTCATTCTGGGACAGCGGCGATGAGCAGAACGATCTTTTTGACCGGCAGAGCCTGCTTCAGAGGTTCTCACTGGGAGAACACTGGCTGTCTGCCGAATATCGCCGGGTATCTGACAGAGGAGACACCGAATGGGTTTTTCACGCAGCCTGTCTCGCAGAAGATCCGCTGACCGGAAAAATTTATCTCTTCACCTATATTCTCCGTCTGGACAGGCGCCGCAGGCTGGAACAGAATCTCCAGAGCGATATTGTCCGTGATCCGGTCACCCGTCTCTACGACCGGAACACCGTCCGCGCTCTTGCGGAATCCCTCATCGCTTCAGGAGGCGGAATGTGCGCCATGGCTCTGATCGAGGTAAGCGGTCTGGCGCGCCTTTACGCAGGTGATATGGAAAATATGAACCGGAAGCGATACTGTATCGCTGCAGCGCTCACCGTCTCCCTGGGAACATCCTGTATCATCGGTCAGTACAGCAATGACAGGATCCTGCTCTTCTTTTCGGATGCCTGCTCAAAATTCGATATCCGGAAGCGGATCGAGGATTCCTTTTCCTTTCTCCGGCTGTCACTGAGTGCAGATAATCTGGAAAATCTGCGTTTTGTCGCCGCTGCAGTTTGTGATGATACACATAATACGAATTACGATATTATGCTCGAACAGGTTCTGCGAACGTGCAGTCTCTGGAAAAACACGGCTTCCGACCTCGTCATCTTCTCCAGTGAAGACAGCGATCCGGGATGGAAACAGATCCGGGCGGATACCGGCAGTGATCAGATACGTACACATCCGGAAGAGATGAAGCGTCCTCTGTCTGACGGTGAAAAAGATGTGGTTTTTCACTGTCTGTCAGCCATGCTCTCCTCTGATTCCCTCGATACCTCAGTCCGCAGCGTGCTGAGCTATGTCGGCCTCTATTATCAGGCTGACCGGGTATATGTGCTCACACTGGCCGAAAACCGCCATGTGGTCACCATGCTGTACGAATGGACAGATCCGAAAAAACCGAGCATCCAGCAGGCTGTCTCCGGAATGAGAGTGGAGCGCTTCCCTATTCTGAAGCGCTGTATGGAGGAACAGGCTCCCGTCTTTCTTAAGAGGACACACGGCATCGGAAAGGAAGATTTGCCGGACTCCGTGTATCCGTGGTATTTCACCGTATTTCCTCTCATGGAGGACAGAGATATCCTCGGATTTCTCTGCGTGGAAAATCCGGGAAAACACGCAGCCGATGCAGCTCTCTTCCGTACGCTGATCCCGTACCTTCTCCGGGAACAGAACCGCTTCCGTTCCACACCGATTCTGCCGGGCGAACTTCCGCAGTCGCTTCTGACGGAACTGCCGAATCTTCGTTCCTACCGGAACGTAATCAGCTCTCTGAATTCAGAGACATATTATTCCATGGGAGCCCTTTGTCTCGATATTCCGGATCTGCCCGGCATCAACAGCAGCCTGGGATTTGAATACGGCAGCAGACTGCTCTGGTATGTATCAAAGACGCTCGCTGACATCTTCGGCAATTCCCTTCTGTTCCGCACATGGGATTCCGAATTTGTGGTCCTCTGTCCGAACACCACGCGTCAGGTATTCACAGGGCGCTGCATCCGTCTGAGCACCGCGGTCCGGCGCCGCTATCCGAAATGTCTGCGCATCGGATATACCTGGGCCGACGGTTCTTTTGACAGCCGGTCGCTGGTCAATGAAGCGCGCGGTATCATGCGCTCCGGAACAGCCGGAAATGATCCCTCCTGCGAATGTGTTCCCGTCCGCTTCCAGCCCCGCCGCCGAAGTATCGGAGAGGCCGTGGGATCCGGACGATTTACCGTCTACTTTCATCCGAAAGTCAATATGATTACCGGCGAACTGATCGGAGCGGAGGCGCTGGTCCGCGGCATAGACGAAAACGGGAGAATCATTGCACCGGATCATTTCATAGGAGAGCTGGAAAAAAGCGGAGAAATCAGAGATCTCGATCTGTATGTCCTGAACCGGGCACTGTTTCTGATGGACCAGTGGAGAGAAGAGGGAATCGAACCGATCCGTATCTCTGTCAACTTCTCCAGAGTCACGCTCTTTCACGCCACCACTCTCGCATCGATTCTGGCTGTTCAGAGCAGATATCCCCGTCTTCCCGCCGGCCTGCTGGAGCTGGAAATCACTGAAAGCGCCGGAAATATAGAAAAGGCGGCCCTGACGGATGTCATGGAACAGTTCCGACAGCACGGTATCATCTTCAGTCTGGATGATTTCGGTTCGCAATATGCAAATATTTCTATATTTACAAATGTCAGATTTGACGTCGTCAAACTCGACAGAAGCATGATTTCCGGTCTTGCCGAAAACAGCATCAGTCAGATGCTCGTCAGAGATATCGTACATATCTGCGAAACCTGCGGCATCGACTGCGTGGCGGAAGGAGTTGAGACATCCGAACAGAGAGCCGCTCTCCTGGAAGCGGGATGTCTCTACGCCCAGGGGTATTATTACGACCGCCCTATGCCGGCGGAACAGTTCAAAGCAAAATATCTCAGCAGAACACCGAAGAAGGAGGTTGATATTCCATGAACCGAGAAAAGGAAGCCCGTCCGGCCGCATTACGGACACCGAGGACATCTTCGCCCGGATCACCGCCTGTCATCGGCATCGGAGCCTCAGCAGGCGGCCTCGAAGCTCTTCAGCAGTTTTTCGGCTGCATTCCGAATCATACCGGTTTCAGCTTTATCGTCATTCAGCATCTTTCGCCTGACTACAAGAGCCTGATGGCCGATATACTCGGCAAATATAC
>CAJFPD010000131.1 GCA_904398315.1 Candidatus Alangreenwoodia gallinarii
AAAGATCTGCGCTACCAGAGCGCCTGTGAGATCACGGAGCTGGATCTTCCGGGCTATGCCATCGGCGGACTGAGCGTCGGCGAGCCGCGGGAGCTGATGTACGAGGTGCTGGATTACGCGGCGGATTATCTGCCGAAGGAAAAGCCACGTTATGTCATGGGAGTCGGTACGCCGGACCATCTGTTTGAAGGAGTGGAGCGGGGGATTGACATGTTTGACTGTGTTCTTCCCACCAGACTGGCCAGAAACGGAGCGGCCATGACATCTCATGGACGGATCTCCATCAAAAATGCCAGATACGAGCGTGACTTCACACCGCTGGATCCGGAGTGCGACTGCTATACCTGCAGAAATTATTCCCGGGCGTATCTGCGCCATCTGTATAAGGCAAATGAGATCCTGTCCTCCATGCTGCTGAGCCGGCATAATCTTCATTTTCTCGTCAATACGATGAAAAACATCCGGGAAGCCATCGAACAGGATCGCTTTACGGAATACAAGCGGGAGTTTTACCGCAAGTACGAGGATTATGAGGAACTCCTGAAGTGAGATCCGGATCGTGAAATATTCAGAAAGCAGAGGTGACGTTTATGCCTATTTTAATACCTGCCAATTATCCCGCCTATGATGTGCTGAGGGAGAAGAATGTCTTTGTCATGAACAGCGACCGGGCGTCGATTCAGGATATCCGGCCGCTGAAGATCGGCGTGATCAATCTCATGCCGACGCTGGAGGTGACGGAGACGCAGCTGATCAAGATGCTGGCAAATACACCGCTTCAGGTGGATCTCCATCTGATCATGATGGATACGGATTACCGCAAAAAGGAGGATCTGTCGCATCTGAATCAGTTTTACAAGCCTTACCGTGAGGTGAAGGACGAAAAATTCGACGGCATGATTATCACCGGCGCGCCGGTGGAGAAGCTGGCCTTCGAAGAGGTGGATTACTGGGACGATCTGAAACAGCTGATGGACGATTCGAAGAAAAATGTGTTCAGCACGATTCATATTTGCTGGGCGGCGCAGGCGGGCCTGTATTATCATTACAACATCGAAAAGACGGTGCTAGACCACAAGATTTTCGGCATCTATCCTCATAAGCTGCTGCACAAGGACTATTATCATCCTCTGACCAGGGGATTTGACGACCGGTTTTTCGTGCCGCACTCCCGTCATTCTCAGATTTATTCCGAGTCGATCCGAAAGGTGGAGGAGCTGGAGATTCTGGCGGAATCCGAACAGGCCGGTCCGCATATGATTGTTACGAAGAATAACCGCTGGATTTTCCTGCAGGGTCACTGGGAGTACGACCGGGGAACGCTTCTGCGGGAGTACGACCGGGATGTGGCCGCAGGACGGGCCATCGGCGTTCCGTTTAATTATTTCGTGGAGGACGAACCGGCAAAAGGCGTGGAAGTCACCTGGAAAGGGCATGCCAATCTTTTCTACGCCAACTGGCTGAACTTCGTCTATCAGGAGACGCCTTACGATCTTGCGGATCTGGATAAGCTGAAATGGTAGCTCTGAGGAGACGAGGCGGCGGGCAAGGGTGCCTGTAAACGGGCGAAGAAAGCAGCTGCGGAAAGGACTGCGGAAGCGGCCTGCGACAGGCTTGTAACAAGAAAGGAAAAAAATGGAGACATGCAGACTCAACGGGCAGTGCGGCGGCTGTCTGTATCAGGGCATCGATTATGAGGAACAGGTCCTTCTGAAGGGGAAGGAAGTCAGAAAACAGATCGAGGAAAAAAAGCTGAAGACAGGGACGTTTGCCGGCATCGAGGGCAGTCCTGCCATTTACCGCTACCGGAACAAGATGGAATATACTTTCGGCAATCTTGAAAAAGGCGGACAGATGACGCTGGGGATGCATAAGCGCGGCCAGTATATGTCCATTCTCAACGTCGACGACTGCCAGCTGGTACATGAGGATTTCAACCGTATCGTGGCCGCCACGCTGAAATTCTGCCGGGAGCGTTCCTATCGCTTTTATCACAAGAGGAACCATGACGGCCTGATGCGGAATCTCGTCCTGCGCCGCAGTGAGCGTTACAGCGAGCTTCTGATCAACATCGTGACCTCCTCCGACGGATCCTTCGAGGAAGAGGCTTACAAACAGATGATCCTAGACCTTCCTCTGGAAAACAGCGTCGCCGGCATTCTGCACACGGTCAACGACAACCGGTCGGATCGCGTGACGAATGAATCCTGCAGCGTACTTTTCGGCAGAGATTATTACCGGGAGCAGATCATGGGCCTGGAGTTTCATGTGAGCGCCTTTTCTTTTTTCCAGACGAATGTGGCGGCAGTGGAGCGTCTGTACACGGAAGCCCTGTCTCTCATCGACGATATCGAAGGCAAGACGGTATTCGATCTGTACTGCGGCACCGGCACCATCACCCAGGCGATGGCTCTGCGAGCGAAAAAAGCGGTGGGCGTGGAGATCGTAGAGGACGCGGTGGAAGCGGCCAGAGAAAACGCGAAGCTCAACGGCCTGGACAACTGCGAGTTTATCGCCGGCGACGTGCTGAAGGTTCTGGACACTCTCGAGGACCGGCCGGACGTGATCGTGGTGGATCCGCCGCGGGCGGGCATTCATTACAAGGCTCTTCCGAAGATCGCCCGCTACGGCGTCGATCAGATCCTTTATATCTCCTGCAATCCCAAGACGATGGTGGAAAATCTGCGGTATATGGAGGAGAACGGATATCG
>CAJFPD010000132.1 GCA_904398315.1 Candidatus Alangreenwoodia gallinarii
CCATCGCCGCGGCTCTGTCCGTCTCCGCATTGACGCGCTTCAGTTCCTTTTCGGTCTGGCTGCGCATTTCCCGGATTTTTTCCTCGTACTTTTCGTCTTTATTGCGGAAGACAAATACCCTCTGCATGCCGAAATCATGCGCCAGCATTCTGCTCATGGCCGGCGCTGCAGTCCTGTTGAGACTGCGCACCGTCTCCTCGCCCAGCGCGTGGATAATCACCTGATTGCCGTCAAACAGGAGATTTGCCGTATCCGTCGTATGTCTCAGACTTCCCAGATCCGACATGGCGTCGATCATATACGGAACATAAAGGGATACGATCTCTTCCTCCGTGAGCACCGGTTCATCATAACGGAAACGATAGGATACCCCTGTAAGCCCGTCGATCTCTCTCCTGAAATCCTCCGTCACCGACTTCAGATCGTCGTGAGGAATGATGAAATTTAAGGACAGATCCAGATTCAGTTTCTGTGTCTCTCTGATCACCGATGCATGTTCCACGTTCAGAAGAAACTCGCCCCTGTCATGAGGGGCGAGTTTCTTCCATGTGATATGATCCTCGATAAAACGTTTCATTTTTCTGTTTCTCCTGCGCTTTCCGATTTTATCTCTGATTTTATCACTTTTTTATCACCTTCTGCCGCGCTTTTTCCGCTGCGGTCCGGAATCATTTCTCCTGCGTTCCGTCCGCAAGTATGCCTTTCAGCGAAGAAGCCAGCCCTGCCAGCCCTTGAATTTCGGAAGGAATGATGATTTTCGTCGCCTTTCCGTCCGCCGCCGCCGTAAAAGCATCCAGACTCTTGAGGGAAATAACTTTCTCATTCGGATCCGCTTCCATGATCATGCGGATGCCGTCAGCCGTCGCCTGCTGCACCAGACGAATCGCTTCCGCCTGTCCTTCCGCTTCCGCCACGGCGGCCTCTCTGGCTGCCTGTGCCTCGAGAATCGTCGCCTGTTTTGCCGCCTCCGCTTCGAGGATCGTAGACTGTTTCTGTCCCTCGGCGATCAGGATTGCGGATTTCTTCTCTCCCTCGGCTTTCAGAATCGCCTCACGGCGTTCTCTCTCGGCTCTCATCTGCTTTTCCATAGCGTTCTGAATATCAGCCGGCGGAACGATATTTTTCACTTCCACACGATTGATCTTGATTCCCCACGCATCTGTAGCCTCATCCAGTACGATGCGGATCTTGGAATTGATGATCTCCCGGCTCGTCAGAGACTCGTCCAGCTCCAGATCTCCGATGATATTCCGCAGCGTTGTGGCTGTCAGATTTTCAATGGCCGCCATCGGATTTGCCACGCCGTAAGTGTAAAGCTTGGGATCGGTGACCTGAAAATAGATGACGGTGTCGATTTCCATCGTGACATTATCCTTCGTAATGACAGGCTGCGGAGGAAAATCGATCACATGTTCCTTCAGCGATATTTTTTTGGCGATCTTATCGATCAGAGGAATCTTTACATGAAGTCCCACTTCCCAGGTGGACATATAAGCTCCGAGACGCTCCACCACATAGGCATTCGCCTGGGGAACGATCCTGATATTCGTAACCACTAAAGCGATAACGATCACCGCCACGATAATGATAAAAACGATCATAGAAAAATCTCTCCTTCCTCTTACCTCCGTATAAACATACGGGATGCCGGCAAACGCACGGGAGATCACGGACAGTTCCGCGAAACAGACGTTCCGCTGTCTTCCCTGCTCTTCACGATCAGTTTTACGCCTTCCACCGCTGTGATTTCCACCTTCTCACCTCTGCATATCGCTCTCTCCTGCGGTGCGAGTACTGCTGTCCAGAGCTTGTTGTCCGCTTTTACCGTCCCCGTCTCTCCGGGCCTCAGGTCGCTCTCTGCCGTTCCTGTCTGTCCTACCACAGCGGAAATATTCGTCTTTACCAGATTGCGGGTAAATTTTTTCGCCACCAGAGGCCTGGTAAAATATAACAGAACTATAGAAACCGCCAGACCGATCAGAAACTGAACCAGTATATTATCCGAAAAAACGGCTACCGCCGCAGCCACCACGGATCCTCCGGCAAACCAGATCGTCGTCAGTCCCTGGGTGAATGCCTCGATCACCGCAAGGACTACTGCTATGATGAGCCAGATGATGACCATCGGCACTTCACCTGTCCCGAACAGTTCGATATTCATTCTTCTTCCCCTTCCTGCCGGTACCGTTCCGCTTCTTCCCGCTTCTGGCAGACAGCGTATTTCTCTGTTAGACGGCGTACTTCGGATACGATGCGGTCCGCCATATCTGCCTCGTCCACCGTTCCTTCCACATGCCCGTTCCGGAAAAACACGCCCTTTCCGTCTCCGCATGCGATGCCGAAATCCGCGTCTGACGCTTCGCCGGGTCCGTTGACGGCACATCCCATCACCGCCACCTTCACCTTTGGCATGCCTTTCTTAAGCATCTCATTTTCGATTCCACCCAGACGAAAAGCGATTTCATCCGCGATAGCGGTCAGATCTGTCCGACACCGGGAACAGGTAGGACAGGAGACAAAATCGATCCCGCCGTCAAAATTTCCGGTATTCTTCAGGATTTCTCTCGCCACGGGAATCTCTCTTACCGGGTCGGCTGTCAGCGAAACGCGGATCGTATCGCCGATGCCTGCCAGAAGCAGAGCTCCCAGACCTACAGAGGATTTTATGATTCCGGTGGAAGGTGTTCCCGATTCCGTCACACCGATGTGAAGCGGATAGTCTGTCCGTTCAGCCAGCAGAAGATATGCGCGATAATTCATCACCACATCGGAGGATTTTACGGAAAGGACGATATCCTCCAGCCCCATTTTCTCCACGAGCTTTGTATTTCTCAGCGCGCTTTCCACGAGTCCTTCCGCACAGGGACTGCCGTATTTTTTCAGAATATCCTTTTCGATTGATCCGGAGTTGACGCCGATCCTCACGGGAATGCGCCGCTTTCTGGCCGCGTCAGTTACTGCGCGCACGCCGTCCTCGCCTCCGATATTTCCCGGATTGATCCTCACCTTATCCGCACCGGCACGGATCGCCTCTACGGCCAGACGGTAATCAAAATGGATATCGGCCACCAGCGGAATTTCTGTCTTTTTCCGTATCTGGTGAAAAGCTTCTGCAGCTTCCCGGTCCGGTACGGATATCCGTACAATCTGACAGCCGGCTTCCTCCAGCTGCCGTATCTGCTTCAGAGTCGCCTCTGTATCCCGCGTATCCGTATTCGTCATGGACTGAATCGATACGGGAGCTCCGTCTCCTATCGGCAGCCCTCCGCACATGACACGTCTCGATTTTCTTCTCATCTGCCGCTCTCCTGCATACTTTCACATATCATATATTTTCTATATTTTTACATTATTTACATATTTTTAATTTTCGGACAGAATTCTGTCCCGGCTACTCATCCGTTTCCGAGAATAAAGACGTTGAAGTCCTTCAGCGTGATAAAGATCATCAGAGAAAACAGGACAAACATACCGAGAAAATGAATCTTCGCCTCTGTTTCGTCGCTGATCGCCTTTCCGGTCACCGCGCGGATCACGATAAAAAGCAGCCTGCCGCCGTCCAGAGCCGGAAACGGCAGAATATTGACGAGAGCCAGATTGAGACTCAGAAGCGCCAGCAGATAGATCACATTATACATACCTACCTGAACGGTCTGATCCACGAGACTGACGATGCCGATTGGACCTACCACATCGCCCTGACTGGTATCTCCCGTCAGAATATCCCCGAGAGCCGCTATCATCTGACGCTCCATCTCCACAGATCCCTGAAAACCGTAAAGAATTCCTTTCAGCGGATTGTGACCGACTTCAAAGCGTATGCCGATCATCCTGCTCCCGTCTTCTGTCTCCTGAAGGGGAACATCCATCTCCTGCGTCTTTCCGTCCCGCTCGATGCCCAGAGAGATGCTCTCCGTATCGGCAGGAATGTGCGACAGCGCTTCGTTCAGCTCCGATCCTTCGGAAATTTCCGTTCCATTGACAGACACAATCCGGTCTCCTTTTTCGATTCCGGCTGCATAAGCCGGCATTCCCGCTGTGACATCCGCCACGTAAGGCTCCACGGAAGTCCCGGACCAGGTGATCATCCCGCCGAGTATGAGAACCGCCAGAAGAAAATTCATGACAGGTCCCGCAGCAACTACCAGCGCTCTGGCCCAGGCCGGTTTATTGTTGAACGCCCTCTCGTCCTCTGACTCTTCGTTTTCTCCCTCCATGGCCACATAACCGCCGATAGGAAGAGCACGGATGCTGTATACTGTCTCCGGTGTCTTCCGCTTGCAGATCAGCGGTCCCATGCCGATGGAAAATTCATTGACCCGGATTCCCACCGCTCTGGCGGCGAAAAAATGGCCTCCTTCGTGAACGATAACAAGTATGGCAAACAAAACCAGCGCAGCGATAATGCCGACAATGATATGCATTCTTTCAAACCTCCAGTATGGCCTCCGCCGTTCTGCGTGCTTCGGCATCCACTCTCATCAGTTCTCCGATATCCGGATCTTTCGACGGGCGGTGCCGCTGCATCACTTCCTCGAGGCAGTCTGCGATGTCGCAGAAAGCCGCTTTCTGATCGAGGAAAGCCTGAACAGCCACTTCATTTGCCGCATTGAGGGCAGTACAGTAAGTATCTCCCGCTCTCAGCGCCTCATAAGCGAGCCCGAGACATCGGAACGTCTCCATATCAGGCTCTTCAAAGGTGAGCGCCCCTGTCGCTTTCAGATCGAGACGCGGAATATCACTCTTCAGACGGTCCGGATATTCCAGAGCAAAGCTGATGGGAACCGCCATATCCGGAACGCCCAGCTGTGCCATAACAGCTCCGTCGCAGTATTCCACCATGGAATGTACGATACTCTCCGGGTGGACGACGACATCGATCCGGTCCGCATCCAGACCGAACAGCCATCTGGCTTCGATCACTTCAAATCCTTTATTCATCAGCGTGGCGGAATCGATCGTGATTTTGTTTCCCATCTTCCAGCGCGGATGATTCAGCGCTTCGGCAAGTGTCACAGATCTCAGCTCCTGAGCCGTCTTTCCCCGGAACGGACCGCCGGAGGCCGTCAGAAGAATTCTTTCCACCTGATCCTTCCGGTATCCCTTCATACACTGAAAAATTGCGCTGTGTTCGCTGTCCACCGGAATGAGCTGCGCTCCCGTCTTCCGGAGCATATCGCAGATGAGCGCACCTCCCGCCACCAGTGTCTCCTTATTCGCCAGTGCCACCGTGCGCCCTTCCGATACGGCATTATATGTAGGCAGAAGGCCTGACATTCCAACCAGAGCATTGAGCAGAATGTCGTATTCGACCCCGGCTGCGATCTCCGCGAGGCCATCCTGCCCCCAGACAAACCGCGTTTCCGGAAATCTTTCCGAAAGCTTCCGCGCCGTCTCCCTGTCTCCCACCGCTGCACATAGAGGATGAAATTCCGCCACCTGCTCCGCCAGCAGCCCTGCATTTTTTCTGCACGAAAGCGCGGTAACCTGATATTTCTGAGGATTTTCTCTGATAACTTTCAGCGTCTGTGTTCCGATTGAGCCCGTCGAGCCCAGTACTGCGATTTTTTTCATCTCTCCCGCCTCATCCTTCTTTTCTGCTGTTTTTCCTCATTTTCCTCTGCAATTTTTCCTCCGCCGTGAGGAAGGAAATTCCGTCACGGTATCACGATATCCAGACCGACACGGCCAGAAGGCAGTAATATACCATCGGTGCCGTGAACAGAACACTGTCGAAGCGATCCATGATTCCGCCGTGTCCCGGGATCAGATGTCCGTAATCCTTGATTCCCATCTTTCTCTTGAAAATGGAGGCCGTCAGGTCGCCCAGCTGTGATACGATGCCGCCCAGTATTCCGATCAGAAGACAGGCCGGAATCAGCGAGCGGTCCATAAACAGCCAGCCGAACAGGACGGAAAATACCACACTGCCCAGAATTCCGCAGACTGATCCCTCTACCGTTTTTTTCGGACTGATCACAGGGCAGAGCTTGTGTTTTCCCAGAAAATAACCGCCGAAATAGGCGAAAATATCCGTAGCAAAAGCGGTAATCAGGATCAGCCACACCGGTGACACGCTGCAGAGATCCGCATAGCGGTCCTCCGTCAAAACCGCATGGTAAGAGAAAAAGCCGATATAAAAAATACCTGTGAGAGTCGCCATACCGTCTTCCAGCCGTCGCTTTTCCATCCTGAACAGAAAGAGCAGGCACAGAAGAACTGACAAAAACATCCATCCCAGATAAAGCCCCGTCACCGTATCCGATTCCATCGGCAGATATTTATTCAGATAATGAACGCCGTACAGCAGTACGACAGAGACTACCGCGACCGGATAGGAAGCGTGAATCTCCATCTTGCGGAATCCGTTGAAAAATTCTCTGATTCCCATCAGCGCAATAATCAGGCACGCAACGGTAATCAGCGGACCGCCCAGAAGCACCAGTATGAGAAAGGGCGCCATGATCAGCCCGGAAATAATTCTCGTTTTCATCAGATCTGCGGCTTTTTTCTCTCCTTATTTTCTCTGCTCTCTTCGCTTTCTGCGTCTCCGCTTCTGCAGGTGAGAGAAAAACAGCCGCCCCTCCTTCCATATATTTATTTCGTCGTTTACAGACCGCCGTAGCGCCGGTGACGCTGTTCAAATTCCGCGATACAGCTTTCCAGCTCTTTCTTGTCGAAATCCGGCCAGTAGACATCGCGGAAGATCAGTTCGCTGTAAGCACACTGCCAGAGCATAAAATTGCTGAGTCTCAGTTCTCCCCCGGTGCGTATGATCATATCGGGATCCGGTGAGCCGGCTGTGGAAAGATACCGTTCGATATCCTCTTCTCTGATACTGTCGATATCCCCGCCTTCCTTCTCCGTCCTGCGATAGAGTTCCTTCACGGCATCGAGTATTTCCCTGCGGCCGCCGTAATTGAGAGCGATCTGAAACTGCAGTCCCGTATTTTCCGCCGTCTCCCGGAGCGCAAACTCCATACTCTCCCTGGCATCTTTTGGAATTTTTTCCCATTCTCCGATTACCTGAATCCGGACATTTTCACTCTTCAGCTCCGCCAGCTCTTTTTTGATATACAGGACCATGATTTTGAAGATGCCGCTCACCTCATCGTCCGGACGTTTCCAGTTTTCCGTGGAAAAGGCGTAGACTGTCAGATAACGCACACCCATATCGGAACAGGCGCGTACGATCTCCTTCAGGGACTTCATACCGGCGTTATGGCCCATCAGGCGCGGCAGCCCTCTCTTTTTTGCCCATCTTCCGTTTCCGTCCATAATAATAGCAATATGATTGGGAACAGACATATTTCCTCCTGAATCTGTTATATCTGATGTATCTTGATATATCTATCTGTAATCCGCAGCGGTATCATTCGGGAACACTGCAGACGGTCAGACAGATCTCCCTTTCGGAAATCCGGCGCTGACGCAGTACCCGCAGGTATTCCGGCCGTTTTTCCTCCTTTTTCCCTTCCTGCCCGTCGTTCTCCGCCTCATTCGGAGCTGTTTTTCCCGCCTTTTTTTTCCGGCCCGTATCGGGAGGCTCCAGTTTTTCCTCTGTATAAGATACGCCTGCCGCGTCGAGCAGTGCGACGGCGGCAGGCAGCTTCAATCCGACTACATCAGGTATTATGCGTTCCTGCATCATACCTCGAGTACTTCCTTTTCTTTTTTTGCCACGGCCTCATCGATTTTCTTCACGCCGTCATCTGTCATCTTCTGAATCTGATCCAGGCCCTTTTTCAAATCGTCCTCTGTCAGTTCTCCGTTCTTTTCCATTTTCTTTACCTGATCATTGACATCTCTTCTCAGATTCCTCAGGGCCACCTTCGCATCCTCGCCCATCTTCTTTACCGTCTTCGTCAGCTCTTTGCGGCGTTCCTCCGTCAGCTGCGGAACGATGAGACGGATCACCTTGCCGTCATTTGACGGATTCAGTCCGAGATTCGCTTCATTGATGGCTTTTTCCACCGCGCCGATGCAGGATGTGTCAAACGGCGAAATCAGCAGCGTTCTCGGATCCGGAACAGAAATGTTGGCCAGGCTCTTGAGGGGTGTCGGCACACCGTAGTAATCAGCGTTGATTTTATCGAGAATAGCCGGATTTGCTCTTCCCGCTCTGACCGTATTCAGATCTTCCTTTAATACGGACAGCGTCTTTTCAATTTTAGTACTGTAATTTTTTTTCACTTCATCCATTGTCTTACTCCTTTTCTGTTCCGATAAATGACCGGTAAATGACCGATTTTTCTGTGACAGATCTTTCGCCGTTTTTCCCTCTTTCCGCTGCTTCACATCAGTAGATCAGCGTTCCGATCTTTTCGCCGCAGACAGCCTTGATCACATTATCCGGCTCACCGATGGCGAATACATGAATCATGATATCGTTATCGCGGCAGATCGAAGCAGCTGTCGCGTCCATGACTTTCAGATTTTTTTCGAGAACCTCCTGATGGGTCAGGACGTCATATTTTTTGGCGTCCGGATTGACTTCCGGATCGCTGTCGTAGACAGCATCCACCTTCTTCGCCAGCAGAATCACATCTGCCTCAATTTCGGCCGCTCTGAGAGCCGCTGTGGTATCCGTGGAAAAAAACGGATTTCCGATTCCCGCTCCGAAAATGACGACGATATCCTTGTTGAGCTGTGAAATAGCACGTCTGCGGATGTACGGCTCCGCCACCTCCCGCATCTGAATAGCCGTCTGTACTCTGGTCGGCATGCCGTTCCGCTCAAAAGCATCCTGAAGAGCCAGCGAATTGATGACAGTGGCCAGCATACCCATATAATCCGCCGTGGACCGGTCCATACTATTGCTCGTGCGTCCGCGCCAGAAATTGCCTCCTCCGACGACAACGGCCACCTGCACCCCCATGTCGTGTATCTCTTTCACCTCGTGAGCCACTTTTTCCAACATGCTCTCATCCAGACCGACATGTTTATCTCCTGCCAGTGCTTCACCGCTTATTTTCAGTATTACGCGCTTATATTTCGGTTTCATTTTAGGTTCCATAACTACCTCTCTGAAAACTACTCCTCTGACTTCTCTGAGAATGCTTCTCTGATTTCTTTTACCGGATTTACCGGAATTTTCTGTCTGCAACAGGCCTCCGGACGCATCTCACGCTCACAGTTTGAATCATTATATCATAAAAATTACCCCCGGGAAAAGAAACATTATTTGCATTGCCCTTCCGTTTATCTTAAAATTATTCTGAAAGCGCTCAGAAACGACTGCGAAAACCGATCACATAAACCGATCGCATAATTCAGATCTGCAGCATCATTCATAAAAAAATGTATCATTTACAGTTTTCACCGGAAATTTCCGAAATAACCGGAAAATTTTCCGGTCAGCTCAAAAGGGGTGTAGAAATTGTCAGGAACTTTATATGGAATCGGTACCGGTCCGGGTGATCCGGAGCTTCTTACCATAAAGGCACTGAATATCATCCGCAGAACAAACATCCTCGCCATTCCCTCCGAAGACGAGGAACGCTGTCTCGCCTACCGGACGGTCAGGAAAATTCTTCCGCAGACCGGAAACAAACAGCTTTTAAAGCTGCCTTTTCCCATGACAGGAGATAAACTCGACCTTCGGAACCGCCATCGCCGTTACGCGGACATACTGGAAGAATATCTGGACGCGGGGAGCGATGTCGCGTTTCTCACGATCGGAGATCCCTCCGTCTATTCCACTTACGGATATCTGCACCGGATTCTCCTCGAAGACGGCTACGCAGCACAGATGGTAAGCGGCATTCCCTCCTTCTGCGCCGCGGCGGCCACTCTGGGGGAAATTCTCTGTGAAGGTGAGGAAACGCTGGAAATCATTCCGGCCGCTGCCCTTCCCGACTCCCTGTCCGATACCTCTCTGACAGCGGGCGGTACAAAAATATTTATGAAAGTTTCCTCCCGGAGCGCCGACATTTCCGCTGCCCTGAAAAAATCGGGACGCTGCGCCTCCATGGTTCAGAACTGCGGCAGCCGAGAGGAAAAGATATACCGGGGTGCCGGGAATTTTCCTGACAACCCCGGATATTTCACCATTATCCTGTCACGCGCAAACGACGGCAGCTGCACCGCCCGTACAGGCCGTTCCTCTTCTGACAGCAGACGCAGAGGGACACCGGAAAGCGGACAGGGAGAACAGACAGATGATAAGAAAGGCAGATAAGCAGACAAATAAGATAAAGATAAAACGGAAGCGGGGATTCAAATGAATGAAACACTGAACAATATCCAGGATTATCTTTCGGACGTTCTTCCTCAGCTCGGCAGTATCTTCCGCCAGATTTTCCAGCGTATCGGCGATTTTTTCTCCTACCTTTTCGGCAGTCTTACAGACGGCTCCGTCCCTCTCGGAGATATCTACACGGGAGTCATCCGCTGGGTCATGCCGATACTGGCGATTCATATCCTTTTCAGCGTTCTGCGCAGCATGCTGCGCGTCAGAAATCCGAAAGAGACGTGGGGATATCTCACCTCGGCGGATCTCGGCAGATTTCCGATCCATCACTGGGAATGCACGGTAGGACGGGCGAATCACTGCGACGTCATCATAAAATTCGCCACGATCTCCAAGACTCACTGCTCACTCATGCGCAATGACGAGGGCGAATGGACGATACATAATCTCTCCGACAAGAATATCACGCGGCTCAACGGCGAAGATGTTACAGAAGATACGCCCCTTCATCACGGCGATATCATCGAGATCGGCGGAGTGGAGCTGAAATTCGAGGCCATCACAGAGCTGGAATACGAACAGGAAAAAGTCCGCAGAATGAGAAAGAGCCGGCCCCTGCCGCCGTGGACTTCGTTTCTCTTCATCACGATATTCCAGGTTCTTACCGTCATTCAGCTCTTCATCTCAAAACCGGAAATACGTCAGGAAACCGCTGTCTCTTTCGGCATTCTGTGCGCCGTCATGTGGGCCTATGTTCTGATTTCAAGGGCATTCGGAAAGACCGGATTCGAACCGGAGATTCTCGCCTTTTTCGCCTGCACGCTGAATCTCGCCGTCACAGCCACAGCCCTGTCCGATGCCATGCTGAAGCAGTCTCTCGCCATCGTGCTCGGGGTCGTCATCTTCCTGGCTCTCGGCATTTACCTGCGGGATCTGGACCGAGTTGTCAGAACACGTCATCTCATGGGAGCGGCCGCTGTCATTCTGCTGCTGGTCAATCTCGTTTTCAGCGAGGTATCTCACGGTGCACGAAACTGGATTTCCCTCTTCGGAGTTTCGCTGCAGCCCTCCGAGCTGACGAAAATCTGCTTCATCTTCGCAGGAGCCGCCACACTGGACAGGCTGTTTGAGAAGCGGAATCTCATCGGCTTCATGTGTCTGTCCGGCTTCTGCCTGCTCGCACTGGCTGCCATGAGCGACTTCGGCACGGCATCCATTTTCTTCGTCACCTTTCTCGTCATCGCGTTTCTGCGGTCCGGCGATTTTGCGACACTCTCTCTGATCACCGGCGGCGTGGCAGGAGCGGTCTTTCTCGTGCTGCGATTCAAACCATATGTGGCGGACCGTTTTTCTGTCTGGGGGCACGTCTGGGAATACGCCAGTACCGGAGGCTATCAGCAGGTGCGCACCATGTCGGCTGCCGGAAGCGGAGGACTGATCGGTGTCGGAGCCGGAAACGGATGGCTTCACAATATCTCCGCTTCGGAAACAGATCTGGTATTCGGCGTTCTGTGCGAGGAATGGGGGCTGATCATCGCACTGCTGGCGGTAGCGTGTATTATCACGCTGTGCATCTTCGCATTCCGCGTCGTTCAGACAGGCCGTTCCGCTTACTATACTATCGCAGCCTGTGCCGCCACCTCTCTGCTGGTCTTTCAGACGATGCTCAACGTCTTCGGATCTGTGGATATTCTTCCGCTTACAGGCGTGACGTTTCCGTTTATCTCCTGCGGCGGATCGAGTATGATCGCTTCCTGGGGCCTTCTGGCCTTCCTGAAAGCAGCGGACACCCGTCAGAATGCCAGCTTCGCCGTTCGTAAAAAGACAGCTTTAGGTGATCTGCCTCCGGATCCTGTCTATGAGCTTACGGATGAAAACATCCCGGTGAAAAAGAGCAGAAATCCCTTCCGGTTCAGAAAAACAGAGGAGGAAAAGGAACAGGAGATAGATGATTTTTTCCGTCAGTTTGACGATCCTCCGCAGGAAGAACCTTATCCCGACAGTTCACCTCACGGAGGCGTATCCTCTCATACCGCACAGCAGGAAATCGATGACTTCTTCCGTCAGTTTGACGAGATTGCGGCAGATGAAGGACCGGACGGCGGATATGATCCCTGGAAGACCGGATGGAATCCTCCGGAATCTGAAAATGATCTTCAGAAGACAGGTATTTTTGACAGAAACAGTTTAAGGGGGCATGACAGATGAAAAAAATCACATCGCGCACGATCATCTGCTTTCTCCTCGCTCTGATCCTGCTGGCGGGCACAGTTCTTTTCACGTTCCGCTTTTTTACGCAGGGAGGAGACTGGGTTTCTTTTCCCTCAAACAGACATCTTTATACCGACGGCGTTCTCAACCGCGGAAGAGTGCTCGATACCACGGGAAAAGTGCTGGCCGCCTATGACGGAGGATGGACTTATTACGATGACAGCAGCGTCCGGAAAGCTACGCTGCACGCTGTGGGAGATCCTTCCGGAGCCATAGGAACGGGAGCGCTCACACAGTTCGCGTCCCGACTGACCGGCTACAATCCGATCACCGGGGCCGACACTCTCCTGTCAGACGGGCGCGATCTCTATCTCACCATAGACGCGGATGTCTGCGCAGAGGCTTATCAGGCTCTCAACGGCCATAAAGGCACAGTAGGCGTATATAACTATAAAACGGGCGAAATCATCTGCATGGTCAGCAGTCCGACTTACGATCCGGCGAATCCGCCGGAAATTTCGGACGATGATGAGGAATATGACGGCGTCTACATAAACCGTCTTCTCTCCGCCCGTTTCGCACCGGGTTCCACCTTCAAGCTGATTACCGCCGCTGCGGCCATCGAAAATATTTCCGATATCGATCAGCGCACCTTCACCTGCACCGGCAGCACGCAGGTAGGCGAAACGACAATCACCTGTGTCAGAGCACACGGAACCGTCAATTTTGAGGAAGCGCTCAACGTCTCCTGCAACGCTGCCTTCGCCGAGCTGGCAACAGAGCTTGGAAGCTCTGTCATGGAGGATTATGTGGAGGAAACCGGTCTGACAGACAGTTACTCCATCAACGGCATTTCAACTGCAGCATCGACTTTCGATTTTGAGGCCGACGGAGAATCCGGCCTGGCCTGGTCCGGTGTCGGTCAGGGCAAAGACCTGGTGAATCCGTGCTCTCTCATGATATTTGCAGGCGCCGTCGCCAACGGCGGAAAAGCGGCGGTTCCTCAGATTATTCAGTACACAGCTTTCACAGAAGGCGTCAGAACGAGCCTGTATATCCGCCGCAGCACCTCACAGCTTCTGGAATCATCCACAGCCGGCCAGCTCAAATCGATGATGAAAAGCGATGTGGAAAACAACTACGGCCGAAGCAATTTCCCGGGCCTCGATATCGGCGCAAAATCCGGAACGGCGGAACTGGATACCTCTGATTCCGATAACGCCTGGTTTGTGGGATTCCTCGATGACGAAGATCACCCGCTGGCCTTCGTCGTACTCGTGGAAGGCGGAGGCTCCGGAGCTTCCGTCGCCGGCAGAGTGGCAAACACCGTGCTTCAGAAGGCAGTACAGGCGGGATACTGAGGCCGAAAGGTCCGTCCCGCAAGCACCTTGGAAAAACTGCCGCAGAACCGGCTTCTGCGGCAGTTTTTCCATTCGTCCTCACTTACACCGTCTCATTTCTTTGCATCCCGCAGTTCCTCCAGACCGAAGAGAGCTGCCCCTGTGGCTCCTACGATTTCCGGCTCCTCGCAGATGAAGAGCTTTTCGCCCAGCTTTTCCTCGATTTCCCGGACAGCACCCGGATTTTTCGCAACTCCGCCGGTCATCATATATCCCGGCTCCAGCCCCACCCGCTTCATCAGGGAAACCGACCGATTTGCCACCGATTTGTGAATTCCGTGGGCGATATCACATTTCTCTCTGTTGTTGGCGATCAGCGAAATCACCTCGGATTCCGCAAAGACGGAACACATACTGCTGATGTCGATATCCTCCTTCCAGCGCAGCGATTCCTGCCCCAGTTCCTCAATATCGATCTCCAGCGTCCGGGCCATCATCTCCAGGAACTTTCCGGTTCCCGCCGCGCATTTATCATTCATGACAAAGTCCACCACATCGCCTGATTCGTTCAGACGGATCGCCTTGCTGTCCTGACCGCCGATATCCAGCACGGTACGCACCGAAGGATTGAAATAATGCGCACCCTTTCCGTGGCAGCTGATTTCCGTCACGTTGCGGTCGGCAAAGGGAATGCTGACGCGGCCGTACCCCGTAGAGACGATCAGATCGATGTCTTCCTCCGTCAGAGACGCTTTCTGCAGAACTTCTTTCAGAACGAGTTCGGCGCTGTCCCCGCTCTTGGCTCCCGTGCGGACGACGGCATAAGCCTCGATTTTCTGTTCTCCGTCCATTATGACGGCATTCGTGGAAGTGGAACCGCTGTCGATTCCCAGTACATGAATTTTTCCGTTCAACTTTTTCCTCTCTCCCTTCCGCTTCTTTACAACCTGCGGGGCCGCCAGTCCCTTCGATGCTGCGACAGACTCCAGAAAAGCCTCCAGGCGTGTGCGTATCTGTCCTTCGCACTGAGACGTGGCGTCCGTCTCAAATTTCTGAATCGGAACGGAAAGGTTTCCGTGCAGTGCGGCATATTCATAAGAATAATTGTCGCAGAACTGGACGGTATGAAAAATTATTCCATCCAGCTGATCTTCGTAGGATTTCAGATATTCTTCTCTCGGCGAGCAGTCTGTCATCCGCATGCAGGGAAGCTGTGCCAGAAGCTGTGAAGCGTATTCCTTCAGCAGTCCGGCTGAATCCTCTGCCGTTTCCCGCCCGGCGCGTCTGCCGGAATCCGCGGATTTCCCGGAATCTCCGAAGGCTCCGGAAAGCTGAAAATTACGTGGCACACCTGTGCAGGCCATATCGAACAGAACGTGAATATCGTAACTTTCAATTCTGTCCAGAACGCTGCGGCTGCATCTCGCTCCCATCAGCCCGACTTTTATGGGAGACATCTCATTCCCGACTCCACAGGCCGACGGAGGGCGATAAGCATCTCGATATGCAGGATGATCTTCCCGGCGATATTCACGCTGACATCCGCCGCAGGAATTCTCCTCACCATCCGCCTCTTCCGGCGATATTTCGCTGCAGTCCCTCATGCATTTTTCAGCGCAGTCTTCAGCGCGTTTTCTCAGCAGATCCGCCAGCGCGGACGGACGGAAACGACGGCCGCTGCGGGATTCCCAGGCATCTGCCAGTTTTTTCGCGGAATCCGCGAGAAATTCAGCCGCCTCTTCCCCCGTATTGCGCGGAATTTCCGCCATATGAATAAATTTATCGGGATATTCTTTCTTCAGCAGATCATACAGACGTCTCGTGCTGTCGCAGCAGTTTGTCAGCACGATTCCCTCATAGCCGCCGTCGGAAAAGGTCTCCAGCACTCCTTTGATAAAAGAGCAGATATTCGGATGCATCATCACATCCGCCCTGCTGTAATCCGCCGCTTCCGGCATGATCAGCGACACTTCCGCTCCCATGGACTGCAGAATTTCTATAGGAGCATATTTGCAGAGATAACCTATCATCTTTTCGTGCGCCTCCCGTTTTTCATCATCTCCAGAAAAGCCTCCAGCCGCGTCCGGATCTGACCGTCCTGATCGTTTCTCCTGTCCAGCGCGTCTCCGTCGAGAATCAGCATCGGAAAATGCTTTTCCGCCATCGCTTCTCTCAGAAGCATCACTCCGCCGGAAGCCTGCTTGCATCCCCAGTGACAGTAATGAATCACGCCGTCCGGCTGAAATTCCTCCGCCATCGACGTCAGCATTTCCGTCTTGCGCCGGAAGTCTCCGTTGTAGATATTGCGCAGCATTTTCCGGGCGACGGCTGCCACAGGATCCCGCTCGTCCATCTCTTCCATATAGTCCATGGCAAAATCATAAATGCTGATATAATTCTGATCCGACAGGTTAAAATAGTGCCTCAGCGTTTTCTGATAATAAGGGATGAGATGAACCCACATGATCCGGCTGCACTCTTTCGGCGGATACTTCTCCACATCCTCTTTCAGGATCCGGAACAGACGGAGGGCCTCCTCGCTGCCGATGGAAAGGTGCGTCGGATAGAGCAGCGCCATGAGAGTCGTCAGCGTATTCGGATACCAGCGTCTGTTTGCCTCCTTTACAAAAGCAGCATAGAGCCGTTTCGATTCATTCTCCCTGCGGATCGTCTCCGACAGTCTGTCCTGATCGAATTTCTTTCCCGTCACCTGTTCCAGCTCCCGGATCATCTCCCAGAGCTGGCCTGTCAGATACTTCTCCGCTTCTTCCGAATCGCTGTGCGGTACATCGATTGCGAAAAAGCGCATGCCTCTTTTCGCCGCCGCGTACCGCATCGTATTGATATTTCCGTCGCAGACAGCGGAGGTCACCGCAATGTACGCGGGAGACGGCATGACACCCGATTCCACCGTCCCGATAAAATGTTTGTGATAAGAACACAATGTCGAAGCGATGCCGATATCCTCCGCTCTGTCGATAAAATAGTCCTCCGTACGGAATCCCGACATGAAAGCCGACAGCATTTCCATCGACGTGGAATTCAGATCGAAACACTGAAAAATCTCCACCGGCCCGAAGATATTTGTCCATACGCTGCCGGCAGGGTCCGACAGAATTTCTCCCGTTCTTTTTACCGCCGACCGGTATACCTCCCGATACCCCAGAGGCAACGCTTTATCAGCCAGTCTCGTGGCCTTCTGATACTCCAGGCCGAGTCCGAACCGGAACATCTTCAGCGCCGTTTCCGGCTTCCGATCCGCCTTGCGGCGGAGAATATCGCCGTATTTCTTGATCACATCCATA
>CAJFPD010000133.1 GCA_904398315.1 Candidatus Alangreenwoodia gallinarii
CGAAGCTTTCCCCTCCGCTTTCCGGTCCGCGGTTTTACCCAGAGAATTCAGGCGGAAACCCTCCGGAAAGCCGGAAAGTCCCGGCATACTGAGGGGAAGTGATATCTCGGAGGACGGGTCGAGACGCTGATAAGCTTCCTCTCCTCCGTACTGGAGCAGTACGATGTCGCAGCCCGACTTCGACAGAACCGAGAAAAAATTCAGCTCATGAGAGCTGACATTTCCCCCGAAGAGAATCTTTGGAACTTCTTCCTGTCCCAGACGGTTTACCACCTGTTCAAAGCGGTAATAGAGCCAGCACATGTATTTTATGTATGCGTTTCGCAGCATATTTTCGTTTTTTCCCCGGCGCTTCATCTGTTCCAGAATCTCCGCCAGCGCGGCTGACACATTACGGCGCGGAGTATCCGCCATCCTCGGCAGCCATTTTTTCAGCGCCGACGCGATGGAACCGGCGTCTGCACGAAACCCGCTTCCCATCATCTCCTCATAGTAGGAGAGCTTCTTCTCATCGGGATTCGGAATCCTGTCTTCTACCACCGCTCCGCCCTTCGAGGCGGCCTGAAAATACGCGGTCAGAAATTTTTCCATCTGACCGCTGTATCCGCCGATGCGGTAAAAAAAGGTGCAGCCGCCTCCCGGCCGTCTGCTCATCGGCAGAAAATAATCATCCAGATTCTGAATCTCTCTATGCTCAAACATATTCCGTCCGCACCTCGCTGCCCCTTTTTTCCGTCGCTCTGCTCATTTTCCGCGGTCCTCGTCTTTTCCTCTGCGCGCCGCCGGATATTTTTCCTGTTTCCCCGTTTTTTTTCGTACATTCAATGTATTTTATTTTAACATTTTTCTGTCCGGCACTCAAGACTGAAGACAACTCCGTATAAAACGGCGTTTTTTCCCCTCAGTCCGCAGTTTTTTCTGTTTTTCCGAAACTGCCGTACCGGATTTCACGGGATTTTTACATACCCGCTCCTACCCGCTCCGTCTGTCAGCGGAATCCTTTTGTGAAAATCTCAATAAACTCATAGCCCACCGCCAGATTGATATTCTGCCCCTGATCGATGCCCGCCGTGATAATTCCGATGACTTCACCGTACAGGTTCAGCAGCGCACCGCCCGAGCTGCCATGAGACACCGGAGCGGTAAACTGTATCATGGACACGCTGTCAAAGTCACGGAATCCGGATATAATTCCGTCAGATACAGAGTTGAACATCCCCAGCGGGCTGCCGATGGCCACAACCTTCTGTCCGCGCACCAGCGCTTTTTCTCCGCCGTATACGGGCAGCGGCGTCAGAGTACGGTCGATATGTATGATCGCCAGATCCAGGACGCCGTTATATTTAACGACTTCATCCGTCTCATATGTTTTCTCTTCATTTTCGATCCGCACGGAATAATAGACTCCCCCGCCTGCCACGACATGGTTGTTTGTCAGAATATAGCCGTTTTGACCAATCATAATGCCGGAACCGGTGGCTATGACGTTTCCTCCGGTGTCACAGACGGCGATCATCACCACCGAAGAAGCGAGAAGCGCCAGTTCCTCAAAATCTTTTTCCCTGCGCTCCGACGTAAGGCGCTGCGCCCCGCTCTGCGTCCCGCCGTTCTTCTGTCCTTCCTTACGTGTCTGTTGGATCGAAATGCGGACACCGTTTTTCCGATCCTGCGCTGTCGTTTTTTGTTCTGTCGCTTTCTTCTGCGCTTTCCGTCCGTGCATTCCGCTCTGTTCCCGGTACACAGCCGGATCGCAGCCCGGCAGAGATGACACGCCGCCCATCTCTCCCAGGCGACGGCAGGCAGACAGATTCAGAGCGGCAAGAGATGCCGGTATGTCCGCCGCATACTGCAGCAGCAGGACATCCACACCCGTCTTCGTCATCAGATAGCAGAACAGATACTCCTGTTCCCTGACTATATTTTCCACGACAAATTTCATCTTTTTCCCCGTCTCCCGCTGAGAGAGGAAATCCGCTCCGACGGTATCCATCCAGAAAAGAAGCTTGATCGCGAAATTCCGCTCCATATGCTCGCTGACATTTCCATGAAAAGATCTGTAAATGCCGCATATCTCCCGGCATGCAGCAGATACACGCCGGGCTGTCTCCTTCTCCTGTTCTGTGATGGTCTTTGTCTGCAGCCTGCGGAATCCGGAAGCCTGCCACTCATCATAGCGCTGGAGATAATATCCGATATCCTCCTGTCCCGTGATCTTCGGAAAAGAGGAAATACGCCTGTACACACAACGTCCCTGCGCCTCTTCCCCGCACAGAATCCGGTCCATATTTTCGATATCGGACCTGTAAGAGCTGCAGGTTCCCGTCAGCCTGATAAAATATATGTCTCTGCGGCCGTTTGCAGTACCGCCCTTTATTCTGGCAAAGGCCGCCGCCGAAGTGATATCCATCGCATTGTATCTTAGCTCTTCCATATCGTTCCTATCGTTTTCTTTCTCTTCGTTTTTTTCTTCTCTCCCGTTTTTTCTTTTTTTCGTCTCCGGCACACCGCTCCGGCACGATATGCTGTTATACCGCCGGTCGTGTCTGCTTCTATTATCGTATTATCCCTGCAGGCTGTCAATCTTCAGACAGGAACGCACAATCGTGGTATAATATTTTCCGCACGATTATATTTATATTCCGAAAAATTTCTGACAGGAGCACTGTAAATATATGAAAAATTCTTCTTTTTATTACAGCGTCGGTCCGCTGTTATACTGTCCCGCTGATCGTGAAGATCTGGCCGGCTCTCTCATCTGCGGCCGCTTCGGCACGGGGTATTCCCTGTCTCTCTGTCTCGAAGACACCATAGGGGATCACCGCGTGAAAGAAGCGGAACAGACTCTGATTCGCACGCTGAAAACGCTGTACAGAGAGAAAAAACGAAGAGATTTTTATCTTCCTCAGATGTTCATCCGGGTCAGAAATCCTCTTCAGATCCCCTCTCTGCTGGAACGGCTCGGCGAGGCGGAATCTGTCGTAAGAGGATTTGCCCTTCCGAAATTCTCGGAAAAAAACGCCGACGACTACCTGAAACAGATCGAAGACGCCGGCCAGACGTACCGGCGCAGAATTTACGCCATGCCCATTCTCGAGAGTCCGGATCTCGTCTCTCTGACAGGCCGCCCCGCGTTTCTCGCATCCATCCGCAGGAAACTGGACGACGCGGAACCTCTGATCCTCAATGTCCGGGTGGGAGGAAACGATCTGTGCCATCTTTTCGGCTTCCGCAGGCGCAGCGATGAGACGATCTACGATATCCTTCCGGTAGCCGCGATCCTTTCGGATATCGTCACGACCTTCGGCACGGATTATGTCGTATCAGGCCCTGTCTGGGAATACTACAGCGGTCCCGGCTGGAAGAGCGGCCTGATCCGCGAGCTGAAGAAAGACCGTCTCTGCGGCTTCATAGGCAAAACCGTAATTCATCCGAGCCAGATCGAGGTCGTACGGGAAGCCTACATGGTTCCGCATCAGGAGCTGGCAGATGCCAGGGCTATCCTCGACTGGGACGACAACTGCGGAAGACTGGTATCCTCCAATACTTCGAAAGAGCGCATGGACGAATTCAAAACACATTACAACTGGGCCGCCGTCACCATCATGCTTTCCGAAGCTTACGGCGTAAAGTGATCGCGCACAGCCCCGGTGTAATGTGATAAGACATATGTTACAAAAATAGATAAAAAAAGAGAGATACTTTGATAAAATAGTTTTCGACCAAAAAAACAGATA
>CAJFPD010000134.1 GCA_904398315.1 Candidatus Alangreenwoodia gallinarii
AATTTCAACGTTTTTCTGCATTCAGGCACTGAAAAAGCGCCAAAAAAGCCCGAAATTCAGGCAAAAAGTCCGTCGACGATTTTCAATATTCTGGTAAAACCCGATACGCCGGTATTTTCAACGCTTTCGGGATTTTGCGCTTTTCATCGTCGACGGACTTTTTGACGGAAACTGCTTGAAAAAAGGCTGAAAATGAGTATAATGGAACTAAAAAACGTTGAAAACACAGTTGCTGTACCGACTCTATGAGAGATCACCTCTTCTTCTGTCAGACAGTCCCGGACTTTCTGATTTCTTCTGTGACTTGGCATTATCATCCGAAGTCTGGAAATTAAAAAAACGATATGATGTTTCTGTCATCCGAACAGAAAATCGTATCGTTTTTCTCTGTGCATATTTTATTGTTCCGCCCTGAAGATTTCACGGCTCCTGCTTATCGATCAGTGCTAAAAGGCTATGTTCAAAATCTTTTGCGCTTTGGCAGAGTTCTGTAACGGTTGTCCACTTATTGCGTACGTCAGACGCAAACTGCTCAAAAATACGAAGGCTTTTTTTATGTCCGTGTATACGTATTCCATGGTAGCATTTTCCGCGGGAAATCACATTTTTCCACGGATCCTCGACTTCTTCCGCATGATCTGTTTCATCATAAGCGGCAATCACCCACGCTTCTGTACTGTCGCACGGAACGGCAATGCAAACATCTTCCATATCTTTCAGCCATGAAGCAAGAAGTCCCTTCAGATGTGATATATATCCGGCTGCAGATGCAGCATGATCACGACACGGCAGCCTGACAGGACAATTTTCTTTCATTTCCGGCACTGCATCACATTCCAGCGGATTTCGAATATTCTGATATTCGCAGTATGTAGAAGAACACAGGCAATGAGCTGCTTTTTCCTTCCGTGAAACGTCGCCATCCATCTGAACGACCAATATATCCAAAACAGGCTGCACGCTGCGCATCAGCTGTTTTCGAACATCCGCATTATCATGACACCATTTCCATATACCTTTCCAGCCGTTTCCGTATTTTCCCTGAAGATCAGGTTCCGGCTGCAGCATCACATAATAGTTCTTCTGTCCGGTGATTTCGTCAATAATTCCCTTCAGCAGAATATAGTCGGTAGGGCCTTCACATACAATTCCAATGTTTTTCATATCAGAATCGGAACCCCTCCCAGTCGTCCGCTGATCCAGAGTCTGGAAAGCGTCTGTCCTTCATCAAGAAGCTCCTGCGAAACCCGGATTCTCGTAATCATGGCATGTCCTTCTTCATCTCTGTCCACGGCAAAAAGACGTATTCTGTCATCACACAGATTCAAACCATCCAGTATCAGCGGATTATGAGTAGTGAGAAAAACGTACTTTTCATGTTTCAGGATCTGCTCGCAGAAAATCTGAATCATTTTCTTTGCCAGGCGCGGGTTCAGCGCATGATCAAAGCTGTCGACCGCGAAGACAGAAGGTCCCTGCGGATGCATGGCCAGTGTGAGCATGAACAGCACATACAGAGCCCCCTCACTTGCATCATATCCGGTAAACCGTGCTGATTCTTTCATATAACGATCTGTAAACTCAATGACCTCTCTGGTGGTTGGAATATTCGCGTTAATCGTATCTCTTTTCGGTGAATTTACAGAAATATCAGCCGCCCAGTCTATCATTTCCAAAATATCACTCATATATAAATCGCCGAAAAACAGTTCATCTTCTTCCGTATGAATCAGCGTGCGGATGGCCTCCGCCAGCCGTCCCCCATTGAGGCCGACCGGAACCGCCTGATTCGGATCCGGAACCGTCCCGCGCAGAGTCACTGTATTAGGCTGAAAAATACCGTAAGAAGAAAAATAATCTGCGATTCTGCGCCCTGTAGATAACGTTTCATCATCGTCAATCAGAAAAAAACCGATATAATTATTGTTCTGCCGTACGGAATCATTGCTGCGATTACTGCGTCCCCATTTTTTCTCTCCGTTCTGAAAAAATGCTTCCGAATGATATTTCCAGTAATCGGTATCTTTCGGTGTTGTCAGGTGAACATCATACCGGAATACATCAGAGCGATCTCCGTCATCCCATTCCAGAGAAAGATCTACCGTAGATCTCTGTCTGCTGATGCCGCGAAAGCCAGATTTATAAAGCGACGACGCACTGAGACGAACACCTCTGCGCTGCAGCCCCGCGGAATCCACACGATCCGTCATAGCCGCGCTGAGCAGTCCGATTCCTTCCAGTATCGTCGATTTTCCTGAGCCGTTCGCGCCGATAAATACGTTTACTTTCCCGGGCTCAAAAGATACATCATAAAGAGACTTAAAATTCCGGAGCCCGATTTTCCGCAAATTCATTCTGCCACCCCTTTCCTGACCGTAGTATAATACATTATCTGAGTTAAATACAGCGTTTTCTGTCGAAAATACGATATCTAACTTTAAAAAATAAATCTTCATAAGATTTTCCATATTTTATAAATACATAGTCTTATTTCCATCT
>CAJFPD010000135.1 GCA_904398315.1 Candidatus Alangreenwoodia gallinarii
GCCTATGCGAAAAAACGATGTCCCACATATTTTATACTATGAAACCCCGCGAATCAAGCCCATAAGGGCGCAGATGAGCGGTCGGTTTCATGTATGCGCAGATTTCTTAGTGAAGCGCCGCTGAAAGCGGCGATGAGCTTAGAAATCCCCCGCAAACTATGAAACCCCGCGAATCAATGAAGCCCTAGCCCGATTCTCGCAGAGAATCGCGGCAGGTCTTACTCAAGAAATTCCGAAATCTTTGATTTCGTGAATTTTACTGAGCCCATAAGGGCGCAGATGAGCGGTCGGTTTCATGTATGCGCAGATTTCTTAGTGAAGCGCACTTCCGTCCTCACAGGCACAGCGGTACGCTCCCCGCTTCAGACTGCGGTCCACGGCAAAGCGCAGATTCAGCTGCGGATATTTTTCCGAAAAATAAATTTTATTGGCTCCCTTCAGGCCCACCATGTCAGAAAAACTCTCGGGTGAAGAATAGAAGGTTACCTTCATCCGCCGGCACTTTTTCGTTCCGCTGCCGGCCTCCGACGCAGATCCCGGATCTGATACAGTTTTTAGCATCTGTCCGAGCTGACGTTCCAGCTCTTCTCTGGCCAGCGCCCCTTCCGCCAGCTGGCGGAAAGCCGGATGATAGGTTCCCGCGCCCAGCGCATCGCTTCCGATGTCGATATTATCTGTGCTCTTGAGTCCCACGCGGATGACATCGATTCCTGCCCGCGCAAAGATTTTCAGCATCTCCTTCACCGTCTCCACCGCTTCTTCCTCTCTCAGAGGCTCGTATTCGCTGCGGAGATACATTTCGTACAGTTCCGTCCGGCGTAGCACCACCGTCGGATAAATGCGCACCGCTGAAGGACTGAGACTCACCGCCTTCCGGGCAGACGCGATGCACTTTTCCCGGCTGTCCGCCGGCAGACCCACCATCAGCTGAATACCGAGACCGATGCCGGCCTGCCGGATCAGAGCGGCGCTGCGAAGAACGTTCTCTTCGTCATGACCTCTTTGGGAAAGGCGCAGAACCTCATCATCAAAAGACTGGACGCCCAGCTCGATCATATCCACGCCGTATCTTTTCATGCGTTTCAGAACTGCCTCATTGATATAATCCGGCCGTGTGGACAGCCGGATACGGCCGATGCGGCCGGCTTTTCTGTACTCTTCGGCAATTCCCAGATACATTTCCTGTTTTCCGGCCGCAATCCCGGTAAAGCTGCCTCCGAAAAAAGCGATTTCCCGATCGGTAATACGCGGATTTTTTTCAATCGTCGCCAGATGTGACTCGATCAGTCTGCGGGTTTCCGCCTCGTCCGGCGCGGACTCTCTTGCCGTGATAGAACGCTGATCGCAGAACACACAGCTGTGGGGACAGCCTTCGTGAGGAATAAATATGGGAATGATTGCATGTGTCTTCATATCTGTTCTGTGCCCCTTTTCTCTGTGCCTCCCTTTTCCCGCCGCCTGCAGACGCCGGACTTTTCCGCCTCCGGCTGCCGCCTCAGATTGCCAAAGCTACGGCAGCCAGATTACCGAACCGATATCCGTCAGTTCTTCTCCCGGAAAATACCTGACGCGATATCCCCGTTCTTCGATAAATATGCGGATTTTTTCAAAATCCGGATGCAGCGAAAGGTCTCCGTTAAAATAGATGACATCCTCCACGCAGCCGGAAGCACCACCGAGAAAACCGTAATCAAATCCCGGAAGCTTTACATGTCCCTGCTCGACAGGCAGAACATCGATCGTATCCTCCCGGCGTCCTGTTTCTTTCAGAATTTCCTCATTATATGCACTCAGTGTCCGCAGTATCCCTCCGTCTGCCGTGATGACAGCCCGATCTCCCACCGTCACGCAGGAGCACTTCGTATAACCCTGGCGGACAGGGATGATTTCCAGCCCCGCACTCCGTGCACGATCCAGCAGCGACGGCGAGGTACAGCTGATATTGTGCAGAAAGAAGCGGTCGGTGGCCGCCGCGTTGTAAACAGCGTCTTCCGGATAATCATAACCGATATGTCCCATTTCAAATACGATATGTCCTCTGCCGTCGTCAGCCCGCAGGGCGGGGATAATCGGTGACTCGGCAAAATTATCGTTGTCACTCTGCATCTGACGGATATACATTTCCCTGATATCCGGCTCTGTTACTATCATATCGTCTATCGTCAATATATTTTTTATCCTGCACATATAGATGTCCGGATGTGATGAAATCGCATCCAAAACGATATCGGAGGAAAGGACGTTAAAGACATTATGTCCTGTCTTCTCCAACGCCCTGCGCAGCGGAGCGCAGGCGTCTTCTGATACAAAAATACTGCCCATTTCTGTCATCTGCCTTTCAGTTTTACGATGTTGATTTCAGGCGGCGATGCGAAACGCATGGGAATTTTTGTCGTGCCGATTCCCGCCGTCACGTAAAGAGAGGCTTGCCTGCCATCTGTCCGCAGTATTTCATAGCCGCCTCTGACATACTTTTTCCCGTAGGGCGGGAGGATGTAATCGTCGAAAAACATGAGATTGATCTGTCTGCCGTGGGTATGACCCGATAACATAAGATCCACGGGATATCCCGTCATCTCGTCGATGACATCCGGCTCGTGACACAGCACGATATTGTAATGGGCAGCGTCAATCGTTCCTGCCGCCGCCGGTTCCCCGTAACCTATCACCATATCGTCGATACCCGTAATCGTTATGTTCTGAGCCTCCAGCGTTTGTGATTCATTGATCAGAAGCTGAAAGCCGCCCGCCCCCATCACATCCGGATAATCAAACTGCATCTTTCCGCCGTAATCGTGATTCCCGTATACCGCATACTTGCCGATTCCGGCCTTCAAAGAGGCCAGCTGCCTTTCAATCTCCTCAATATCTCCCGTATAACTGCTGTAATCGTCGATCAGATCTCCGAGAAAAAAGATCAGATCCGGTTTCTGCGCATTGACTTTCTCCACTACCTTCTGAAAATCCTTTGGCGTATAATAATCGGAAAAATGCGTATCCGCAAAGACGGCCGCTGTCAGCTCTTCTCCGGGAGCCGAGACGAGCTTTGCGGAAGTATATTCCGTCTCCCTCTGTAGCAGTATGTGCGGTTCCACATACCTCGCATATGCCGCCGACAGAACGACGATGGTCACGACAGCGATTACTCCGTAAAAAATCCGGCGGCGTTTTTTCTTCTTCATTTCCGTACTCCTGTCTGAACTCAGATTCATACAGTTTATTATATGTTCTCCGCGAAGTAAAGAAGACGTTTCTTACAAAAGCCTGAACATTCCGACACAGCCTGCGGATCCTCCGTTTCTGAATTTTTCCTACATTATATTATATATTTATTATAGATCCGGTATATATTCAGCATTGCTTCTGTTTGTGATCCGTCGGAACAATGTTCTATTTTTCGTTTATCGACGCCAGCAGGCCGGTCAGATCTTCCGGATTTTCGAGAATATAATCGGGTTTCAGCTCTCCGACAGCCTTTTCCCGCGGCAGCGCCATGCTCCAGCCCACGAGAACGGATATCACTCCTGCGTTCTTCGCGCACAGCACATCCTGCTTCGTATCGCCCAGCATGACAGCCGACTCCTCGGAAGACCGCAGATACTGCAAGGCCTTCCGGGTCGGCTGGGGATCCGGCTTGTGGCGTGTGACGTCATCCGCCGTGACAATATAATCAAAAAACTTTCCGATCTCAAACTTGCGCACGCCGTCGTATGTCGTCGGCTTCAGGCGGGACGTCACCAGCGCCGTCCTGTAGCCCTCAGCCTTTACCGCGGCGAGCATCTCATACACGCCGGGAAACAGGCGGATGTGATCGAGATAATGTTCCCTCTGGTAGCTGCGGTAGATCTCGATGTTCCGTTCCACCTGCTCCGCATCTCCGCCGAAAAAATGGTACATCGTCATCTTCAGCGGTTCGCCGAAAGTGGCCAGAAGCATTTTCCTGTCCGGTTTTTCTCCCTTCAGCTGCTCAAAAGTATATTCCCACGATTTCAGAATGATTTCATTGGTATCCATGACGGTACCGTCAAAGTCAAACAGAACGGTATCGATCTTCTTTCTCTTCTGCGACTGTGTCTGTGCTGTATCTGCCATTATACCCTGTCCTCCGTGTCTTTCGTATTACTCTGCCGGCTTCCTGTCTCTTTGCCTTCTTAAAATTCCAGCGTTTTCGGTGTCCGCGGAAACGGTATGACGTCGCGGATATTTCCCATACCTGTGATATACATGACGATCCGGTCGAAACCGAGTCCGAAGCCCGCATGCTTTACCCCGCCGAATCGGCGCAGGTCGAGATACCAGCTGTAATCCTCTTCTTTCATGCCCAGCTCTTTCATGCGTTTTCTCAGGACATCCTCCCGCTCCTCGCGCTGGCTTCCGCCGATGATCTCTCCGATCCCCGGCGCCAGCAGATCGGCTGCGGCCACCGTCTTTTCATCGTCGTTGAGACGCATATAAAAGGCCTTGATCTCCTTCGGATAGTCGGTGACAAAGACGGGACTGCGAAAGACCTCGTCCGTCAGATAGCGCTCGTGTTCCGTCTGAAGATCGATTCCCCATTTTACGGGATATTCAAAGGCTCTGTCCGATTCTTTAAGGATCTTCACCGCCTCCGTATAGGTGACGCGGGCAAATTCCGAACGGACGATATGCTCCAGACGTTCCTTCAGTCCTTTATCGACAAAGGAACTGAAAAATGCGATCTCATCCGGCGCGTTTTCCAGCACATAGCGGATGATATACCGTATCATATCCTCCGCCAGATCCATATCGTCAGCCAGATCCGCAAAGGCGATCTCCGGCTCCACCATCCAGAACTCCGCCGCATGGCGCGACGTATTGGAATTTTCCGCCCGGAACGTGGGCCCGAAGGTGTAGACTTTTCCGAAAGCCAGCGCATAAGCTTCCGCTTCCAACTGACCGCTGACCGTCAGCGACGCCGGTCTGCCGAAAAAATCCCGGGAATAATCTTTTTTCCGCGCCTCCTCACTGTCCGATTCCAGCGTCGTCACGCGGAACATCTCGCCGGCTCCCTCCGCATCGCTTCCCGTGATGATCGGCGTATGGACGTAGATAAAGCCTCTCTCCCGGAAAAACTGATGAATAGCAAAGGCCGTCAGCGATCTGACCCGGAATACCGCGGAAAAGGTATTGCTCCGCGGCCGCAGATGGGCGATTTTCCTCAGAAATTCCATGCTGTGCCGCTTTTTCTGCAGGGGATAGGAGGCATCGGAAACAGCCTCTATCCGGATACTGCGGGCCTTCAGCTCAAAAGGCTGCTTTCCCTGCGGCGTCAGCTCCAGAATCCCCTCCGCGGCAACCGCCGATCCCGTCAATATTTTAGATATTTCTTCAAAATTATCAAGATATTTCTTTTCATAGACGATCTGCATGGAACGGAAGCACGTCCCGTCATTCAGCTCCAGAAATCCGAATTCCTTCGACGCCCGGTTGGTGCGCACCCAGCCGTTTACGCGGATCCGCGCGCCGTCGTATTCAC
>CAJFPD010000136.1 GCA_904398315.1 Candidatus Alangreenwoodia gallinarii
AAATCAGATCTCTTTCCTGCTGGGAGCGGGCCTGACGGCCGTCATGGCAGTCATCGCGCTGATCTGGGGCATCGCGCAGAACAGAAAAGCGGCGTAATATTTTCTCTTACGCAAGTCTGTTTTCACTCATTTGATTCCTGATATATTTTCCTATATCGAATCTGCAAAGAAAAAGGATTCCTTTCCCGTCTTGTTGGACGGGAGGAATCCTTTTTCTGCGTTTTCTATGTTTTTCCGCTCTGTTTTTTCTGCCCTGCTTTTTCAGTTATGTCAGTCTTCGTCCCATTCATCTTCCCAGTATCCTTCCTCGTCCCGGAAATCATCGTCCTCATCGTTTTCCGCGTCATCTTCTTCCTCTGCGTTCGGATTAAAGTAGCAGCCTGCCGATACGACAGTGCCGTCGGAGCGGATACCGAAGCTGAGAGCGCCGCCTGCTGCCACAGAGCGGATATCGCTCCAGCTTTCCACATCGCACTGACCTTTGTCGGCTGCGCCCGCGGCGACGACAGTACCGTCCTCTCTGAGACCGAGCACATGCCAGCCTCCCGCAGCGATGGCGGTGATACCGCTCCAGCCAGATACCGCTTTCTGTTCCTCATTCAGATGTCCTGTCAGGACGACGGTTCCGTCCTTTTTCAGTCCCGCGGCATACATTTCCCCTGCATCTATTGCGATGATATCTGTCCAGCCGGATACCCCGAAAGCCGGATCTCCTTCCGGCAGCAAGAGAACCGTTCCGTCTTTTTTCAGCCCGAGGGTAAGCGCGCCGCCTGCGGCGACGGCGGTAATATCTGTCCAGTCCTGCGTATCGCACTGGCCATACTGATTGTTGCCCGCCGCGACGACGGTCCCGTCTTTTTTCAGTCCGACGGTGTGGTATGCGCCGGCGGCGACATCGACGATATCGCTCCAGCCGGAAATATCCTGATCGAAACAGTTATATCCGCCGAGCCGTACAGTGCCATCTTCCGCGAGTACTACCGTGTGTTCCCAGCCTGCCGCGACAGCCGTATTTACGCCAGGACAGGAACTGTTATCAAAAAAGCCGAGATAATCAGCAGAGACGACGGATCCGTCTGTTTTCAGGCGGATGACATGGTCTCTGCCTGCGGCGATCTGTTTTACATCATGCCAGTGAACGATGTCATACGGGAACGTGTCACGCCACTGAAATCTCTCTTTCAGATCGTCGTGATCCTTAATCCATGCCCATCTGGAGGAGACGCCGTAAGGGGATCTGACAGTGAAGGTTACGGAGCCGTTTTCCAGATCGATCTCCAGCTCATCGTCGCTTTTTCCGACCCAGAAACCCGGCTGAAAGAAGTCCCTCTCATTTTTGCAGTAATTTATGAAATTCTGCCAGTTTTCTGTATCCGGTCCGAATTTCTGCTCAAATTCTTTCAGAAGTTCCTCCGTGATAATGCTGTATTCCGTATAAAACAGTTCTTCATAGGTACCTTCTTCGTGGAAATCTCCGTATTCTTCAAAGATTTCCGTGGGAGTGACGTGCTTCCTGACCCATGCTCTCACCGGAGACTCGTCCGGATGGCTGAGAAAGCTGAGGAAGAAGTCGACGGCGGCGTCAAAGGCTGTTTTTCCGAAATCTTTCCACTCTGCGGTATTGGCCTCACAGGAAAAAACTTCGTAACAGAGTGATTCGCCGTCGCTGATGAAAGAACCGGTTTCATGTTCGTTAAATCCGAATCCCTCTTCGTTATCGTCAAATTCAACAAAGATACTCAGATCCTGTTCATGCAGAAGCGTAAGAAAGCGGTCATACTGCTCCTGTGTGAGAGGATGTGACGTATCGGCAGGGCCGTTTTTGATCCAGTCTCTCGTCCAGTCGTCGAAGGATTCCAGCGTTCCCGTGAAGGACCAGCGTCCGCTGCCGTAAAATTCGGCGGAAGGGCTTTCCAGCGAGATGGTATCGCACCACTGGATTCCGTAAGCGCCGTAAAATTCCCAGCTTGCCAGAACCGGAAGAAAGGCATCGAGTGCCTCCTGTGTCCAGCTGCCCCGCAGAGTCAGCGTTCCGTCTGCGCTTGAAATATTTGCCATAAAAATTCCTCCTTGAAATGAATGGTGCGAAGAGGGAGTCTGAAAGCTCGCCGCGAACTGTAAAACCCGGCGAAACCCGGAGAACCGGGTATGCAGGGCGGAGTGCAGAACGGAGATGAGAGGTGTGTTTCCTGTATGGGCCGATCTTTCGGCGAGTCTCAGATCTCCCGTGAGCTTTGCTGATTCTGTTTATTATAACACGGGCAGGAAGCAGATTGTAATTACCTCACAGGCAAGTGCCGGAGCAAAATCTGAAATAACAGAGCGGCTTTCTTCCTGTCATCCGTCTTATGTATCTGTCGTGTTTTCCGGCGGGGACGAGGAAAAATAGTCGAGGACGAACTGACGGAAGCTGCGCGCCGCTTCCGAAAGATAGTAGGTTGTATTCCACGCGATCCAGATGCTGCGCTTCATCACAGGTTCCTTTACAGGAATCCACGATACCTTTCGGGTATATTCCATAGCGGAAAGATATTCCGGCAGAAATGCCACGCCGAGGCCTGCTTCCACAAGTCCGCAGGTGACTTCCGGCGTCGTACATTCGCAGGAGATTTCCGGTTCGAAGGATGCCTGTCTGCAAAAGTGGCTGATGGTTTCCCGGAAGCCGCATTCTGATGTGGTATAGATGAACGTTTCTTTTTCCAGTTCTCTGAGCCGGACTTCCTTCCTGCCGGCGAGTCTATGGCTTTGCTCAGCGAGGGCTGCGTGACATGCAGAATTCCGGCAGCTTCCGTCATATTTTCGGTTTTCGCCGTCTCTCTGAAATAAAAAAGCTGTAACAGTTCCATGATATTCTGATTCCTTTTACGATATAAATATATATAAAATTATATATTTGTATCTATGAATGTACAGTGATAAAATAAAAAAATCGTGAGCTGCACCGGGCGAAGGGGAAACGGCCCGGTGCAGATCCGGATAAAACCGGGAAAGAATCCGGAAGCGGATAGGAAAGCGGTACCGGGATGAACCCGGGAAAAGACCCGGAAGCGGTCCGGAAAGTGGATTGGAAACAAATCCGGGGAATATCCCGGTGAAATGAAGAGAAAGAAGAAAAATTATGGAGCAAACAAAACTTTGGACGAAAAATTTTCTGCTGGGCACCGGCATCAATTTTCTGCTCGTGCTGAACTATTATCTTCTCATGGTAATCATGACGGAGTATTCCACCGTACAATATCACGCTTCCAGCAGTGCCGCCGGGCTGTCTTCCAGCATGTTCGCCATCGGCGCTCTTCTGGCACGCTTTGTGTCCGCACCGCTGATGGCAAAGACCGGCAGGAAAAAGATGCTCCTTTCCGGAGCGGTTCTGGAAGTCGCGGCTTCGCTTCTCTATTTCTGCGCGGCCGATATTTACATCATGTTCTGTATCCGCCTGTTTCACGGCCTTTCCTACGGAATCGCCTCTACGGCGGTGAGCACCATCGTCACCGGAAATGTTCCGGAGAAACGTCACGGAGAAGGAATCGGCTATTTCATGCTGAGCGTCACAGTGGGAGCGGCTATCGGTCCGTTTTTCGGCATGTTTCTGATCGGTCACGGCGGGTATCCCTGCATTTTCGGGATCTGCGCCGCGACGGCTGTTCTGTGCTGCGCGGGCTCGGCGCTTCTTCCGTCTCCGGAGGAAGAAACGGAAAAGCGGACATTAGTATCAAATCAGGAGCAGAAAGCGGTACGGGTGGAACGGACAGAGAGCACGGCAGAGCGACCTCATGGCCTGGAAAGGATTTTTGAAAAGAGGGCGGTGCCGATCAGTATCGTCTGTGCAGGCATTTATTTCTGCTATTCCGGTATTCTCTCCTTTCTCACGCCATACGCCGAACAGACTCATCTGCAGACGGCCGCTTCTTTCTTTTTTATCGTATATTCCGCGGTGATTCTGCTGACCAGACCGTTTACCGGACGTTTCTTCGACCGAAAAGGAGAACGTTTTATCATGCTTCCGGCTTTCGTATCTTTTTTCATCGGAATGCTTCTTTTGAGCCGGACACATGGAAGTATCTTACTGCTGGTTTCCGCCGCCTTTGTGGGATTCGGAATCGGCGCGATCCAGTCCTGCGGTCTGGCACTTGCGGTGAAAAATTCTCCGGAGGAACGGGTGGGTTATGTCAATTCAACCTTTTATATCTTCGTCGATCTCGCAACCGGGCTCGGGCCGTTTCTGCTTGGATTTCTCATTCCGGCAGCGGGATACCGCGGTCTGTATCTGATACTGGCAGGAGTGACCGTACTTTTCGGGATTCTGTATCTCGCGGTCAGCGGAAAGAGCAGAAGGCGGACGGAAAGAGAGTAGCAGGCTGATCTTCTCCGATTCCGGGACGATAAGGCGGGGAAAAAGAAAATTTACGATTCTTTTAATGTTCTGATCTGAGAATCCGACAGCTTCAGCGATTTCATAACCGTCTCTTCGTCAACACCGGAAGCGAGAAGCTCCTTCGCTGCCTCAAGTTTGCCGATCTCGATACCTTCGGCGCGGCCCTTCGCGTCCGCGTTGAGGAATTTCGCCCACAGCAGCAGGTCGCTGCTGTCTTCCTTCCCTTCCTCCGGAAGCTTCGGCAGCTCGATGACGTGAAATTCCATCTTATCCGTATACAGAGTATGACAGGTGTCCTCTCTGATATGAAAACAGGAATAGAATTCCCCGCTGTCCGCAAACAGCCGGAAGTCGAGAATACTGATGCTGATGCACTTTTTCAGCAGCCGGTAGCTGTCTCCGATCGAAATCTGAGCCGCGTACCTCTTCGAGAGATAAAACAGCGAACGGTCCGCCCAGATGCTCAGCGGATTGATCTGGATTTCGATATCGATCTCCGTCTCGTCATTCAGGCAGACGCGGACATCGAGAATGCCCGGTTTATCCTCGGGATGTGTCCGCTGCAGTTCCACGTTCAGAATGACGGCAGACCGGATGTTTCCCGCGGGTACAGCCAGCACGGCAGCGATAAAACCGATCCGGACGATCTTATCAGCCATCAGTTCTTTAAAGGCGAAATCCACTTTCGGTTTCATGATATAATCCGGATTATTTTTTGAAATATTGTTTTCCGAAATGTTTTCTGACATGCAGTCTCTTTTTTCTCCTTACTTTTTCCGTTTTGTTCTTTTTCTGTTTCCTTTTCCTTGTTCAATTCTTCTGATACGTTCTGGTGCTCCGATTCTTCGATGCGTCCCTTTCCCGGAATCCTGTTCCGGCATTCTGCCGAAGCGGGGAAAGAGGGATCG
>CAJFPD010000137.1 GCA_904398315.1 Candidatus Alangreenwoodia gallinarii
CAGAGACGTCCTGCAGTCCGGGCACCAGTTGATGAGGCGGTTTCCCCGGTAGATCAGGCCTTTTTTATAGAGATTGACAAAAGTTGTCACCACCGCTCTGCTGCAGCCTTCGTCCATGGTGAAGCGCTCTCTGCTCCAGTCACAGGAACTTCCCAGCTTTCTGATCTGCTGCTTGATCGTGCCGCCGTATTCCTCTTTCCATTTCCAGACGCGCTTCAGAAACTCCTCACGGCCGAGTTCCTCTTTGGTCGTACCTTCTTCTTCCCTGATCTTATCGGCTACCTTGACCTCGGTAGCGATGCTGGCATGGTCGGTTCCCGGAATCCAGAGAGCATTATATCCCTGCATTCTGCGGAAACGGATCAGAAAATCCTGCAGCGTCTGATCGAGAGCATGTCCCATATGAAGCTTTCCTGTGATATTCGGAGGCGGCATCACGATGGTAAACGGTTTCCTGCTGCGGTCTTCCGACGGGGCAAAGGCGCCGCCGTTCTCCCATTCCTCATAAATTCTCGTCTCAAACTCTTTCGGATCGTATGTCTTCGAAAGATTTTTTGCCATAAGTGAAACTCCTCCTTTATCTATCCGTCCCTGCCTGTCCGACAGATTACTATAAAACCCTTTTATTTTACTACAGATATATCCTTTTGTCTGCGGATTCTCCTCAGAATATCCGCCGGTGTCTTTTCCTGACTGCCGGCTGCCGCCGGCTGATTTGTGCCGGTCCTGCCCGTTTCATACGGACTTCAGGATTTCTTCGTCAGGCTTTATGTCATCAGCCGGACTGCAGAATCTTTTTCAGAAAACTCTTTCGGTGAATCGGGCAGATCCCTTCCTTTTCTATGCCTTCGTAATGCGCTTTTGTCCCGTAGCCCTTGTTGCGGTCAAATCCGTATGCGGGATACATCTTATGATATTCCGCCATCATCCGGTCTCTCGTCACTTTGGCGACGATGGAAGCCGCCGCGATACAGAGACAGTTGGCATCGCCCTTTACGACACCCGTCTGCGGAATTTCCAGCGACGGCAGCGTCAGCGCGTCGATCAGCACGTGATCCGGTCTTTTCCTCAGCCCTGCCACCGCTTCAGCCATCGCTTCCTTTGTCGCTTCGAGAATATTGATGCGGTCGATCACTTCCGGATCCCGCATGCCGATGCTCCAGTCCACCGCTTCGCCGAGGATCACGTCATAAAGTTCCTCTCTTCGCTTTTCCGACAGCTTTTTCGAGTCATTGACGCCCAATACAGCGAAATCCGGCGGCAGAATTACCGCAGCAGCCACCACAGGACCTGCCAGCGGACCTCTTCCCACTTCGTCGACGCCGGCGATATATTCGATTTTTCCGCAGCGGTTTCCTTCCCGGTACAGCCGTTCCTCATACGCTTTCATCCGTATGAGATCTTCCTCCATGCGCTTCTGACGCTCCGCTTTCGTCATCTTTCCTCACTGCCTTTCTCATGCTCTGCGGCTTTTCCGCCCTCTCCGGCCGGTTCCGCGGCACGCTGCTCCGCGGTATCCTTTCCGCTGTCGCCGCACCGTTCCAGCGTAATCCTGCCGATTTTGCCCGCGCGGAATTCGTCGAGCACCGTCCTCGCAGTCCTCTCGTAATCGATCCTGTTTCCCGAAAAAAGAAATCCGCGCCTGCGCGCGATCTGCTCCATCGCCTCCAGCCCGTCGCTGCTGATTTCCTCCAGCTTGTAGCGGACCTTCAGAAGCTGTTCATAGTCTTTCAGCAGCACTTTGATCAGCTCGAGACACAGCGTCTCCACATCGAGGATTTCATCGCGGATGGCGCCGCAGAACGCGAGGTTTAATCCCACATTCGGATCCTCGAATTTCGGCCAGAGAATGCCCGGCGTATCGAGAAGCTGCATTCCGCTGACGAGCGCCAGCCACTGCTTTCCCTTCGTCACTCCGGGGCGGTCTCCGGTACGCGCTCCTTTTTTCCCGGTCAGCTTGTTGATCAGCGAGGATTTTCCCACATTGGGGACGCCGGCGATCATCAGGCGCAGCGGCCGTTTTCTGATCGTTCTGCTGTCCTTTTCCTCCTGCAGCGCGCGCAAAATCTGCATCAGCTCCTTTACGCCCGCCCCTGAGCTGCAGTTGACAGCTGCTGTGCGCATGCCCTGCGACAGAAAAGATTTTTTCCACAGCTCTGTCTGAGAGGCGTCCGCCAGATCGATCTTGTTCAGAACGACGACCCGTGTCTTTCCCTTCGTGATCTCGTCGATCACCGGATTTCTGCTGGAGACGGGAATTCTCGCGTCGATCACTTCGATGACGGCATCCACGAGTTTCAGATTTTCCTGCATCATCTCTCTCGTCTTTTTCATATGCCCCGGATACCAGTTGATTCCCGCCGCAAATCTTCTGCTTTCGCTGTCCACTTTCCGCACCGTCCTTTCCCGTCTCATCTGCTTTTTCGGCGTCTCTGCTGCTGTTCATGTAGTTATTATAAAGATTTCCCGTCCTTCGGTCAATCCGCAGGGAGATTCCTCTTTTTCCTTCTCCTCTCTTTGACGTCGGATATCCGGCGAGTGTATAATAATCTGAAAACCGCACAGGTAAAAATAACAGAAATCATATATTAAAGCAAAGACAGAAAGGATATGAGATAATATGTCAGAACTTTCAAGAGTGACCGATGTAAAAAAGCAGACGGATAACCGTTTTCTGAATATGTACGACCTGTCCGTCACCTACCGGAACGGCGGACACGGTTCCTACTTCGCAGCTTCCCGTTCGGAAACCATAGAAGGCCTCACCGCCGTGAATCACGAGCTGCGTCCTGCCGGAGTCATGCTCTTCGGGCTTCTGGGAGACAGGGTTGTCCTGGAAAAACAGTTCCGCTATCCTCTGGACGCTTATGTCTACGAACTGCCCGCAGGACTCATCGAAAAAGGCGAATCGCTGACAGACGCCGCAAAAAGAGAGGCCTTTGAGGAAACGGGGCTGCATTTTGAACCGCTGTCTTCCGGCGCCTTCTCCCGTCCTTTTTACATGAGTCCCGGCATGACGGACGAGGCATGCGCCACGATTTTCGGACGTTTCAGCGGCGAGCCCACCAGCATCCATGAGGAGCCCGACGAGGATATCCACGTCGTCCTCGCCGACCGGGAGGAATGCCGTCGGATACTGAAAGAGGAACTTGTCTCCATCACCTGCGCCTACCAGCTGATGCATTTCGTCGGAGCTGACGATCCGTTCGCATTTCTCTCACAGGATCCGGAGGAAAAACGGCAGAAATAGCGGACAATCTGCATCAAACAGAAAAAAACGGGAAGAGCTTTTTCTCCTCCCGTTTTTTTCATTTCCTGATTTCCGTTTTTTCTTTCTGCCTTTCTCAGCCTCACCGGCAGATCAGTTCTGCAGCGCATCTCACCTCATTTTTCCTCCGGAAAACACCGTTTCGATTCCGGCTTTCCGCGCTTCCCGGAGGAGCTCTTTGTTTCTCTCATTCATCTCGCCGAAATCCTCATCCCGCAGACAGCATATGACCCGGCGACAATGTTTCATGACACTGAGAGCTTCTTCATAAGCGGTTTCTCCGATTCTTTCATAAGGCTGTTCCGCGATGACGCGGACGGCCAGAACACGGGCCAGCTCAAAATCGATGTCACTGCGGTGAAGCACACCTGCCGCAAAGGGAATCTCCTCCCTCTGAAGTCTGCGGAAGACAGCCGCGCCTGATCCGCCTCCGGCGATGACAAAAACATAGGGTTCTTCCCGTGACCCGTTCCCGTCCCGATCCGCGCTGTGATCTTTTACATCCATTTCATCCGGGTTTCCGGCCGGAAAATGGCGGCAAATTCCGCCGCACATCTCCACCGAACCGAAAATGTCATTGTAATACCCGTTTTCCAGATCGTACAGTTCTGCGATATAATCCGACCGGAAAATTTCCTCCGGCGTACCGTACCGGTGAATATACTCTCCTTTGACGCAGAGCACATAATCCGAAATTTTCTGCGCCAGTTCCAGTTCATGCAGCGAGAGGATGACAGTCACGTTTCCCCTGCGGACGAGATCCCGCAGGATCTCAAGAATGACCAGCTTGTGCCGTATGTCGAGATAAGATGTGGGTTCGTCCAGAATCAGAAACTCCGGTTCCTGACATATGGCTCTGGCCAGCAGAACGCGCTGCTGCTGGCCGTCGCTGACATGACGGAATTCCACATCGCCGTATTCTGTCATGCCTACCATGGCGAGAGCCTCCTCCGCCTTCTTCCGGTCATTTTCCGACAGAAGCCCCAGACGGCCGGTGTGAGGATATCTCCCGGCGGAAACCACATCCCGGCAGGTCATCAGCTCCGGACGGACCCGCTCCGTCAGCATCACCGACATTTTTTTCGCCAGACCGGCAGGGCCCATCTCCTCCGGGCGGACTCCCCCGAGATAGACACTCCCCGAGATCTTTTTCAGCTGCCCGGCGATGCTCTTCAGTATCGTCGATTTTCCGGAACCGTTCGGACCGATCAGCGTCAGCAGTTTTCCCCGCTCAAGGCGTATTTCGATATCGCGGATCAGAGGCTTGCCTCCGTAGCCCACCGACAGCTTTTCCGCTGTAAAATAAAAGTTTTTCTCTTCCATCGCCTGTTTCACCTGCCCTCACGCCGCTTTTTCACCAGAACGAAGATGACGATCGGCGCACCGAAAATGGCCGTCACCGTGCTGATGCTCATCTCCGTCGGCGCAAACAGAGTCCTGGCCACCAGATCGCAGAACAGGCAGAACACCGACCCGCACAGAAAACAGGCCGGAATGACCACCAGAGGTTTTGAGGTATTGAGCATCCAGCGGGTGATGTGCGGAACCGCGATTCCGACGAAAGAAACCGGACCTGCAAACGCCGCCACACAGGCTGCCAGAAGGCTGGAAAGAAGAATCAGCACCACACGGAACCTGCGCACGTTGACGCCTACGCTCTGCGCATAGCTTTCACCCAGCTGATAAGCTCCGATGGGCTTTGCGCAGAAAAAGACAGCCGCCGACGCCGCTCCCACTACGGCCGACATAATCCCTATATTGTCCCAGTCAATACCCGAAAAGCTGCCCATGGACCAGTTATATAGGTTGACGATATCGGAGTCCTCCGCAAAGGTGACAAAAAAATCCGTAATGGCAGAACAGATATACCCTACCATCACGCCGCATACCACCAGCATAGATGACCTGCCGATCCTCCCCGAAAAAGCCAGAATGACTCCCATGGACAGAAGAGCTCCGGCAAATGCTGCCAGAATCATGACCCAGGAGGAAGACGGCAGGCCCCGCTTCAGGAGAAACACCATCGTCGCGGCCACCACCATCTCCGCACCGGAGGAGATGCCTAAAACAAACGGTCCCGCGATGGGATTCCGGAAAAAAGTCTGCAGCAGAAATCCCGCCAGAGCCAGCGCACCTCCCAGAACGGCCGCCGCCGTAATCCGGGGCAGACGTATCTGCCGGATGATATCCGACTGCGTCTCATCGCCTCCGCCCAGGAAGAGAATGGAAAATATCTCTTTCACGGAAATATCCACACTTCCGGCATTGATGTTCCATATGAAAAACACCG
>CAJFPD010000138.1 GCA_904398315.1 Candidatus Alangreenwoodia gallinarii
GATATCCGCATCGCCCGCCACAGGACTTTCAAAGTGTTTCACTTCCGCGCGTTCCTTCACCAGAGCGATGTCGAGAGCCACCGGTCCCTCCACGATACAGTTTCTGATTTCGCCGCTGACATACATTTCCTTCAGTCTGCCCGCCTCCACGGATTCCGGGATCTTCGGATCCACTTTCTCCGCATTTGCCAGTACGGCCACTTTCGGCTTCTCGTATCCGAGAGCTCTCAGCGTATTTACCGCATTCACCAGGATGCCCAGCTTCATGTTGAAATTAGGTGCCACATTCATTCCGCCGTCTGTCGTAATCAGAAATTTATGATAATTCGGCACATCATTGATCGCAACATGAGACATGACGCCGCCCATGCCCAGGCCGTGCTCTTCATTCACCACAGCTCTCAGGATCTGTGAGGTTTCCAGCTTTCCCTTCATGAGAAAATCGCCTTTCCCCTCCCGGATCAGTCTGACACCCAGCTCCGCCGCTCTGTCAAAATCAGGCTCGTCGTAAATTTCATAATTTTTTCCGTCCGCACCGATTTCCTTCAGCGTCGTTCTGATGGCTTCCGCATCACCGATAAAAGACGGTTCCACGATTCCGTCTCCTGCCGCCTCCATGACGGCTTCCAGCGTATGCGCATCATCGGCGGAGACTACGACGATCTTCTTCGTAATATTGGAGGATCTGACTTTCTGAATCAGCTCTGTAAAATCTTTCAGTACCATGACTCTCTCCTTACCTTTTTCCGTGTTCCTCTTCCGTTTTTCCTCATGCCGCCTGAGGGACCTGATCAGTCCGCAAAAATTTCCTCCGGTGTCGCATCACTGCCCGGCATCGGATGTCTGTACGCGATTCTCGAGACATTCATCAGGTGATGATACGTCAGATTTTCGGAAATGCTGTTTCCGCCCCAGGAACCGCATCCCAGAGATACCGTACCTTCCAGGCCGTTAAATCTCGCGTCTCCGCCTGCCGCGTGACCCGGCTGGTTTACGAGAATACGTCCCACAGGAAGCTTCTTAGCCGCAGCGAGAATATTGTCATCATTGTCGGAATAGATGACCGCCGAGTGACCGGCACCTTCGTGATAGAGATTCGTGCAGGCATTTTCCACCGCCTCGTCAAATTCCTTATACGTCATGACTGCGATAGCTGTCGTCAGCTTTTCCTTGCAGAGAACGTCGTCCGTTCCGGACGCTTTGATGATCATAGCCGCTCTGTCCTCCGGAATCGGAACGCCGGCCATTCTGCCCATAGTGGCAGGTACCTGACCGATGACCGCTTTGTTGAGCGCACCGTTGATAAAGAGAGTATTTCTGAGTTTTTCCACCTCGGCATCGTCATCCGCCCAGTACGCACCTGCTCTGATGCAGGCAGCCTTCATCGCCTCATAATCGTCCTCGTGAACGTGAATGCACTGATTTCCCGCGCAGATAACACCCAGGTCAAAGGTTCTTCCGTCGATAATATCGGCTGCCGCCTCGTCAAAGTCGATTCCTCTGTCGACGATAGACTGGGAATTTCCGGCACCTACGCCGAAAGCCGGCTTTCCGGAGGAATATGCCGCTTTTACCATATCCGGACCGCCCGTCGCCAGAATGATGTCCACCTTCTTCATCAAAAGTCCGGAAACGTCTACGTCAGGCTTGTCGATGCACTGTACCAGATCTGCAGGACCGCCCGCTGCGATGATCGCCTCGTTCATGTATTCCACCGTCTTCATCGTCGTGTTCTTCGCCCGCGGATGAGGGGAAACCACGAGAGAGTTGGCACACTTGACGGCGCACATGCCGTTTACCAGCGGCGTGATCGTCGGATTTGTCGTCGGCGTTACGCATCCGAGAACTCCCATCGGCTTTGCCAGAACGATGACACCGTTTTCCTCTTCCGTTCTGATGACTCCGATACTCGGCTTGCCCTTCAGTTCAGCCCAGGTTCCGGTGGATTTTCCGATATTCTTCATCACTTTGTGCTCCGGATCACCCATTCCGGTCTCTTCCGCAGCCATTTTTCCCAGCTCTTCCGCATGTTCATAGATCGCCATCGCCATCGCTTTGACCAGCTTGTCCACCTGCTCCTGCGTGAAACCTGCCACGATCTGCTGCGCCTTTCTCGATCTTTCGATGTATTCATCGACCATCTTCTCTTTTTTCGCATAGATCGCCGGCAGTTCGGAAAACGGATCGAACGCTCTCTCCACCACTTCTTTGATAAAATTGATATCCTGCATCGCTTAATCCTCCTTGAAAAACTGACTCTAAAAAATTGAAAAATGAAAATTTTTAAAATCTGAAATGATTCCATCTGCCGTATCCCGCCGGTGCCGGAGTGAAAATCCGGCACCGACGGCTGCGGACCGGAAACGGATATCATGTCTTTCCGCCCGGAAATCTCTGTATCTTCCGCGATCCGACGTTTATTCGTACATTTTCTTCAGAATGCCGAGGCAGTCGTCTTTCGTCATCTTCCTCGGATTGAACTGCTGGAAAAATTCATCCGCACATACCTGCGCGATCTCATCAAATTTGCTTTCATCGTAAGGGAAGGTCTTGATGTCCACGAGCTTGCATTCCTCATCTCTGAATTTCAGAAGCGCATCTCTCGTCATGGCCCCGATCTCTTCCGGCGTCTCGTTTCCGCTGAATTTCACGCCTAAAGACTGACCGATCCGGCGAATAAAATCCGGAACGGCAGGAGCATTGAATTCGCACACCCAAGGGAGCGCATAGGCACACGCTGTTCCGTGCGGAATATTGAAATAACCGCCCAGCGTCTGTCCGATGGAATGTCCCGCGCAGGTGTGACCGTAGATCAGCAGGTAGCCCGCTACGGAAGCTGCCACAGCCATCTTCTTTCTCGCTTCCATATCCTGTCCGTTTTCCACCGCTCTCGGCAGATATTCGAAGATCTCGTCGATGGCCTTTTCCGCCTGGAACTGTATGAACTCATTGGTCAGCGTTCCCATATAGGATTCTATGGCATGTGCCAGAGCGTCCAGACCCGTGGAAGCCGTAAGCTTCGGCGGCATGCCCAGCATCAGATCGGGATCGACGATGGCGAATTCCGCAAAAGCACCCTGATCGGAGATGAAGTTCTGTTTAATATGATTTTCATCAGACAGAATCGATCCGTCGGACATCTCGGATCCTGTTCCCGCCGTCGTAGGAATCATGATCAGGCCGTTGCCCACATCGAAATGTTTCGCTCCGTTTGCATACTGGATGAGAGGTGCGGGATTAAATCTCAGGATGTTTACGCCTTTGGCGCAGTCCATGTTGGATCCGCCGCCGACACCGATGATGAAGTCGCATTTTTCTTCCTTCAGAATCTCATACGCCTTCTCGCATGCCGCAATCGGCGGATTCGGTTCATTTTCATCAAAGAGAACATATGGAATATTTTCATTGGCAAGGCCGGATATGATTTTTTCGATAACACCGGTAGCATTCATTCCAGGATCGGAAACGATCAGCGCCTTTGTTCCCCCGATATGTTTTGCCAGTTCGCCCAGCTGACCTACTGCTCCGGAACCGTAAAGCACTTTTACCTTTTCATAAAACTGGAAATTTAACATTTGCATCCTCCTTCAGTACAAATAAACACCTGAAATTTATAATTAATAAACGTTTATTAACGGAATCAGAAAAAACTGTTCTCCTGCGTCCTTTATGCAGCGACAGTACCTTCCGGCTGTCCCGCCGGAAGGATGTCCGCATTTTTCTCCGGGCAGAATTTCCCGGAACCCGGATTTTTTGCGGAGGACTGAAATCCGCACCGGAACTCGTTTTCATCCGGCAGCTGTCCTTGCGGCGCCCTGACTGTGGCATCATATCGTACTGTTTCTTTATGCGCGCCGCCGGCGTTCGTCTTTTTCAAAGCCTGTCCGATATCCGCCGTATGGATATGGCGGATATGATCCGATCCTGTATTATCCGGTTTTCCTGACCCGCTTTCCTGCCTGTCGCCGGAAGGGTTTCCTGTATTTCCGGATATCTGTTCCATTTTCTGTTTTCTGTGTCGTTTATATCTGTTCTGGTGTATATTTCTGATGTATACAAAGAATAGAGCTTCTTAGAATGTAAATGTCTGCTCTGCGATATCTGTCTCCGTTCCGCGTATCCGCAATGAATTTGAAATCTAATCTATTTAATATGTTATTAACATTCTTGTATGTATGTTTGCTGTATCTGTAGAATATCATGACGATCTTTCTTTGTCAATAACGCGGGCGATAGTAATTTAAATATCAATTTCCGCCCGATTTCGTCAGAATTTCCAAAAATAATATATATTTTCTGGTGTTTCCTCCAAATTGTTAAATTTTTTTCAACTTCCGCTTCCTCGAATTTTCAGGCCTCCTGTCATTTTTAATCGAAATTTATACATACTCTATTGTATGTATATGGTTTGATACAGCTATGTTAATTTATTAACGGACTCATCCCTTCAGAGAGATTTCCGGCATGACTCTCCGTCAAAAAAAAATTCCGGTGCGAAATTTTTTCATATCCGCACCGGAAAAAATTCATGGAAAAAGAATAAAGAATTTTAACAGACAAATAATATTTATGATACAAATATAATATAGATAAAAGCAAAAACAGAGGCCCGCGGGAAGTCACAACCGTGACTTCCCGCGGGCCTTCCGATCAGTAGAGCTTTGCACCTGCCGGAATATGATCGTCCACCATCAGCAGATGAAGCTTTTCTTCACCCTCTTCGTGATGAACGGCGGAAATCAGCATACCGCACGAGTCGATACCCATCATCTTTCTCGGCGGAAGATTTACGATCGCGATACAGGTCTTTCCCACCAGTTCTTCCGGATCATAATAATCGCGGATACCGCTTAAAATCGTCCTGTTTTCACCTGTACCGTCGTCCAGGGTGAATTTCAGGAGTTTCTTTGATTTCGGCACTGCTTCGCAGGTCAGAACCTTTACAGCGCGGAAATCGGATCTGGAGAAAGTCTCAAAATCCACAAAGTCTTCGAATAACGGCTCGATTTCCACCTTTGAAAAGTCGATCTTCTCCGGTTTTGCTTTTGCCGCTTCCGCTCCGCTCCGGTCCGTGCCGTTGTCCTTTTTCGTTCCGTCCAGAGGCTTCATCGTGGGGAAGAGGATGATATCCCGGATGGAAGGCTGATTCGTCAGAAGGATGATCAGACGATCCACACCGATTCCCAGGCCTCCCGTTGGCGGAAGTCCCACTTCGAGAGCATTGACATAATCCAGATCCATCGGATGTGCTTCTTCATCTCCGGCTTCCAGCTGCTGCTGCTGTATTTTAAAGCGATTATACTGATCGATGGGATCGTTTAACTCCGAGAAAGCATTGGCAATCTCCCACTTATTGAGATAAGCTTCAAACCGGTTCGTGATTCTCGGATCGTCGGGGTTTCTTTTAGCCAGAGGTGATATCTCCACCGGGTGTCCGGTCACAAAGACAGGTCCGTCCAGCTTCTCCTCGCAGTATTCCTCAAACAGCTCGGCGATGACCTTTCCTCTCGTCATCGTCTCTGCATTTTCCAGATTGTGTTTCTTCGCGATGGCCTGAGCTTCCTCGTCAGTCTCCACCTTCGAGAAATCCTCGCCGAGCCAGCGCAGAATGCCTTCCTCCATGCTGATCCTGTCCCACGGAGGAGTCAGGTCGAACTTCTTTCCCTGATACTCGAGAATCATCGTACCGTACAGTTCCTGACAGAGTGAAGATACGAGCTGCTCCGTCAGCTCCATCATATCGTTGTAATCCGCGTAAGCCTGATAAAGTTCGATATTGGTAAATTCCGGATTGTGGCGCGTATCCATGCCTTCATTCCGGAACATTTTGCCCATCTCGTAAACCCGGTCCAGTCCTCCCACGATCAGACGCTTCAGGTACAGCTCGTTGGAAATGCGCAGTTTCATGTCCAGATCCAGCGTATTGTGATGTGTTTCAAAAGGTCTCGCATTGGCACCGCCTGCGATGACAGTCAGAATCGGTGTCTCTACCTCCAGATAGCCGCGGTCGTCCAGAAATCTGCGGATTCCCTTGATGATGCGCGCACGCTTGCGGAACACCTCCCGCACATCGTCATCCATAATCAGATCCACATATCTCTGACGATAACGCATGTCCGTATCTGTCAGACCGTGGAATTTTTCCGGCAGTACCTGGATCGATTTGGACAGGAGTTCGATCTCCGATACGCGGATGGAAACCTCACCTGTCTTCGTCTTGAAGACGACGCCGCGGATACCGACGATATCGCCGATATCATAGGTCTTAAAGATTTTATATTCCTCCGGCGTAATATTGTCTCTGGCTACGAAGCACTGAATCTTTCCCTGCTTATCCAGAACATCGATAAAGGATACCTTTCCCATCACGCGCTTCGCCATAATACGGCCGGCCACTGACACTTCCTTATCTTCCAGCGATTCGAAATTCGAGCGTATATCTTCGCTGTAGTGTGTGACATTCCATTTTTCCCAGCGGAACGGATCTCTTCCCTCTGACCGCAGCTGTTCCAGCTTCTCCCGGCGTATCTTTCTCTGCTCGTTTACTTCCTGTTCCGTCTTTTCCTGTACCGCGCTGTTGTTCTGTTCTTCACTCATTCCTCTTACTCTCCCGGTAATATTTTTTCTGTTCTCTTTCCCTGCATCCGCAGAAGCGGCGCCGGATATCCGGACCGGATCTTTTCGAATCTCTCCGGCCTGTTCCCGGCCCTTCTTCTCTGATCTTGTTCCTCAGGATCTGGAAATCTCAAGAACCTTCAGATGAATAATTCCGTCGGGAATCTCGATACTGATCTCTTCACCGACTCCCGTCCCGATGAGCGCGCTGCCCACTGCGGATTCGTTGGATATTTTTCCTTCAAACGGATCTGCTTCGTTGGAGCCGACGATGGTATACTCCTCGATCTCGCCGGAATCCAGATACTCCACCTTTACCGTATGACCCAGATTAACGCGGTCTGATGAGATCTCAGATTCGTCGATGACCTTCGCATTGCGGATCATCGTTTCCAGCTTCATGATCTTCTCTTCCAGCTCCGCCTGTTCGTTTTTGGCAGCATCGTACTCGGCGTTTTCGGAAAGGTCACCGTAGGAAATCGCTTCCTTCAGTCTTTCCGCCACCTCGAGTCTGCGAACCGCCACCAGTTCTTCGTGTTCCGCCACCAGTTTGTCATATCCCTCACGGGTAAGCAGTACTTCTTCTCTTGCCATACGCTTTTCACCTGTTTCCTTTCTTTTTTCCCTCTCCTGCCGGATCAGACAAGCTCCTCCGATCCTTTGGCCAGCCGGTCAAGAGCCTCAAAGATTTCTTCCGGATCCTGCATTTCGTTTATTTTTTTCCGCATCGCGGCAGCGCCGTGCATGCCCTTAATATACCAGCCGATGTGCTTGCGCATGACGCGCACGCCCGTATACTCGCCTTTCTCCGCCAGTTCCGCGGAAAACTGTTCTTTGACCAGTGCAATTTTCTCCGCCCGGGACGGGATATAATCTCTGCCTTCACAGAGAGAACGGAAAATCCACGGATTTCCCAGAGCGCCTCTGCCGATCATGACCATGTCACATCCCGTCTCCTCAAACATTCTGCGGCAGCTGGCCACATCGACAATATCCCCGTTTCCGATCACGGGGATATTTACACTCTCCTTTACCCTGCGGATAATGTTTTTATCGGCTGTTCCGCTGTAATACTGCTCTCTTGTCCTGCCGTGCACACAGACAGCTGCCGCTCCCGCAGCTTCGATCCGCTTCGCATTTTCCACCGCATTGACGGAGCCGCTGTCCCATCCTGAGCGTATCTTGGCCGTCACAGGCTTTTTCGCAGCCTTCACCACGGCGGATACCACATCCGACAGTCTTTCCGGATTGCGCAGAAGAGCGGCGCCGTCGCCGCTCTTTACCACTTTCGGAACGGGGCATCCGAGATTGATGTCGATGATGCTGTTCTTCCGCGAAGAGAGAGCATCCGCAGCATAAGCCATGACAGCCGGATCCGAACCGAATATCTGATAGGCGACCGGTATCTCATCGTCATAAACGGTGAGCAGTTTTTCGGTCGCTTTGTCATTGAAAAAAATCCCTTTTGCGCTGATCATTTCCGAATAGACGGCGCCGGCGCCGAATCTCCGGCATAGACGGCGAAAAGGACCATCTGTGATGCCGGCCATGGGAGCCATAAGGTATGGTGTATCCAATGATATTCCGCCGATTTCATATTTATTCATAAGACGACCTTTCCTGCGGATATCCGCGCTTCACGATTACCGATCTTTCCACTTACGATCGCCGATGTCTCTCCGCCTTTCACTCCTCCGCCTTCAGCTGAATGTTTTCTCTGCTGAGATTATTGCGGTTGCCGAAGTTGTTCTTATTTTTCTCATAGATCAGGCTCAGGCCCTCCAGAGTCAGAAGACGGTCCACGTGATCGATAGATTCCACCCCCTTGGAAACCATCGTCGCCAGCCCTCCGGTAGCTACCACTGTCATATCCTTCGGATTGCCGCCTGTCATCGTCTGATATTCCTGCTTCATCTTCCGGATGATATAGTCGACCACGCCCATGTGACCGTATACCAGGCCGGACTGCATGCTCTCGATCGTATTGCGACAGATCACGTGGCCCGGTTCGGACAGCTCGACTCTCGGCAGCTTCGCCGTCTTCTCAAAAAGCGCATCAGACGATATCTTAAGTCCGGGAGCGATCGTGCCCCCCAGGTATTCGCATTTTTCGGAAATACAGCAGAACGTCGTCGCCGTCCCGAAGTCGATGACGATCAGCGGCCCGCCGTATTTGGCATATGCCGCCACGGCATTGACGATTCTGTCGGCGCCGACCTGCTTCGGATTATCATACTTGATGACCATGCCGGTCTTGATGCCGGGTCCCACTTCGATGGCCCGGATGTTGAAATATTTGATGGACAGATGCTGCAGCGTATAGGAAATCGACGGCACGACCGTCGAAATGATGGCGTCCTTCACGTCCGACATATTCAGTCCGTGATAATCGAACAGATTGCGGATGATCATACCGTATTCATCCGCGCTCTTATTCTTATCTGTCTCCATTCTCCAGCTCTGAATCAGCTTTTTTCCCTTAAAGACCCCAAGTACGATGTTCGTATTTCCCACGTCGAATGCAAGTAACATAATTCTGTTTGTCCTCCCGTGTGCGGGGCAGACTGGCTGTCTCTACCGGTTTTCGCCGTCCCGGTCCTCCGGATCCGATGTCTTATCGTCGTCTGCCAGATCCTCCGAACCGATGTCATCCGGCTCGTCTTCTCCGGACTTATTATCGGTATCCGCATCATTTTTATTTTTATTTTCGAAAACGATCGTCTCCGCCTTCATATTCTCAAAACGAAGGTTGACCGTATTTTCCTGTTCCCGTTCTCTGGCAGCCTTTTCCGCTTCATACTCTTTCGCCGCTTCTGCCTTCTGACGGGCGATCTGCTCTGCTTTTCTGTCCGCTTTGCTGCGCGCCTCAGCCACGATCTCCTCGCGGCTTCTGGCTCCGGTATACAGATCCTCGAACTGTTCCGCATCCAGCGTCTCGATATCCAGCAGCGTCTCCGCCACCAGCGTGAGCTTATCCATATTTTTCTCGAGCAGGGTAACGGCCTTGAGATATGCATCGTCAAGCAGATGCTTCACCTCTTCGTCGATGGCCTGGGCAGTCGCTTCGGAGAAATGCGTTCTCTTCGAAGTGAAGTCATTTCCGATGAACACTTCACCGGAATCACTGTAATTGACCGTACCGATCTTCTCGCTCATACCGTATTTCGTCACCATATCTCTGGCGATCGAAGTAGCTCTCTCGATATCGTTGCTTGCCCCCGTGCTGATATCATCCAGGACAAGCTGTTCCGCCGCGCGTCCGCCCAGCAGATGAACGAGAGAGTCCATCATATGATTTTTCGATTCGAAAGTCCGGTCCTCCTTCGGCAGAAACATCGTCATGCCTCCTGCCATTCCTCTCGGAATGATGGTTACCTGATGGACAGGATCCGAATTCGGAAGATTGCGGATCAGCACCGCATGGCCGGCTTCGTGATAAGCGGTGAGCTTTCTTTCTTTTTCCGTGACGACACGGCTCTTCTTCGCCGGTCCTGCCATGACTTTTGTAATCGCTTCCTCGAGCTCATCCATCCTGATGGTTTTGCCGTCTCTGCGCGCCGTCAGCAGCGCCGCTTCATTGAGCACATTTTCCAGATCAGCAGGAGAAAAGCCCGGCGTCATCCTGGCCAGGACTCCCAGATCCACCGATGCATCGAGAGGCTTATTCTTCGCATGCGTCTGCAGAACTTCTTCTCTGCCCCTGACATCCGGCAGACCGATGACGATCTGCCTGTCAAAACGGCCCGGACGCAGAAGTGCAGGGTCGAGGACATCCGGACGGTTTGTCGCCGCAAAGACGATAACGCCTTCGTTGATCCCGAATCCGTCCATCTCGACCAGCATCTGATTGAGCGTCTGCTCCCTCTCGTCGTGGCCGCCGCCGAGACCTGCACCTCTGCGACGTCCCACCGCATCGATCTCATCGATGAATATGATGCTCGGAGCGTTCTTCTTCGCCTGTTCAAACAGATCCCGCACTCTCGAAGCGCCCACGCCGACGAACATCTCCACAAAATCGGATCCGGAGATGCTGAAAAACGGTACGCCGGCCTCGCCGGAAACGGCTTTGGTCACATATGTCTTTCCCGTTCCCGGAGGACCTACCAGAAGCACACCCTTCGGAATCCGCGCTCCCAGGGCCGTATATTTCTTCGGCCTCCGCAGAAAATCCACGATTTCCTGCAGTTCCTCCTTTTCCTCATGCAGACCTGCCACATCCTGGAAGGTAACTTTCTTTCCGTCATCCTTATACATCCGGGCCCGGCTCTTGCCGAAGGACATAGCCTTTCCTGCGCCGCCCTGACTGGAATTCATGAAGACCATCCAGATGACCACGAAGATGACAATCGTCAGCAGATACGGGAGCATACTGATATACCACGGTGTCGTCTGCGGCGGCTCACTGGTCACTATCAGCTTTCCGTCGTAAACCTGAGGCATAATCAGATCGTCATTTATCACCATAAGCTGCAGGCTGGAAGGTGCATAGGCATGAATCATCGTTCCGTCCTTCAGCGTTCCCTGCATGCTGGTATCCTGCAGTGTGAGTTCCTTTACGTTTTCATTTTGAAGTTCCTGTACGAATTCGGAAAATTCAACCTCCTGGATTTCCTGCTCTGCCTGTGAGTTCATAAAAAAGTATGCCATTACAATGACAAACAGAAAAATCAGAGCATAAATCGACAGAGTTTTATACCATTTGTTCAATTCCATCCTCCTTTAGCAGGTTCAAAAACCCAATTATCATCGTATTTTACCACAGCGCCTTTCAATATTCAATAGAAACAATGGCCGTACTTTCAGGGGTTGCACCGCATATGCCGGCTGCCTCCCCGCCGGCCGACAGAACTTCCTTTCCGCATGCCAGCAGAGGTATCCTGTCTCTGAGATGACGCGGTACTCTGCGATCCACAAAAAAGTCCTGAAGCTTTTTGTGTCCCTTCATTCCCCGGAGCTGAATCCGGTCGCCGGGCTGCCGGAAACGGAAAACGGGATCTTTCTGTCTCCTCAGAAGATCCCAGTCCAGCTCCACCGTCCGCCTGAGAACAGCACACGTCCGCTCTGCGTTTGTATTCTCTTTTTTTCTCTCTTTATCCGGAATTTTCTTTTTCGCGTCTCTCTCCGCTTCCGGACCGGGCACCAGCTGCAGCTTAACCGCAATCTCCCCGAGAAAGACTTCTGCACGCCCTGTCCTCTTTAACTGTTCGACCGGAAACGATACGGGACGAAAAGATGACAGTTCCGCGGATTTTTCCGCATCGGCACATCCGCCCCTCTTCCTGTTCAGAAACCACAGTTTTCCGCCGGAGCAGCGCACATACCAGCCGCCTGTCAGGTCAGCCTCTTTTCCCTCTTTTCTGTCTGTTGCCAGGGCGAGCACATTTCTGATATGACGCTCTCCTGTATTTTCCATCGCTCCCGATCTGGCTGCGGCCTCTGCGACCGCTCTCTTGGCCAGAGCAGGATGCAGATTCCGGATACTGCCGGCGGAAAGCGACTTTTCCGCCTCGTTCCAGCACTCAAGCATAATTTTACCCGTTACCTCCCGAAGATAATCATCATCATCTCCCGCCAGCCTGCCCAGCCTGATCAGCGCATCGTCGATATCCGCGTTATAGTTTTTCCTCAGATACGGCAAAAGCTCCAGCCTGATCCTGTTTCTCGTATAGACAGCCTCGTCATTCGTATGATCTCTCACCGGGACCAGACCGCAGCTTTCGCAGTATTCTTCGATCTCCGTTCTGCCGATATCCAGCAGCGGACGTATGACCCTTACCGTACCGGCCCCCCGTTTCCTGCTGATGCCGGCCAGACCGTGAATACCGGTACCTCTCAGGATCCTCATCAGAATGGTCTCCGCCTGATCGTTCCGGTTATGAGCTGTAGCGATTCCCGCCGCTTTGTATTCCGCACAGGCCTGCTCAAAAGCAGCGTAGCGCGCCCGGCGCCCGGCCTCTTCCGTGCCGACCCGATGGACCGCCGCTTCCGCACCGATATCGAAATGAAATGCCCGGAATTCCGCACCCAGGTCCTCCGACAGCTGACGGGAATAATCCTCATCTCTGTCCGATTCCGCTCCCCGCAGCCCGTGATTAACGTGCACCGCAAGAATACCGCCGATCTGCAGCTCCTCCCGCAGACAGCAGAGCGCGTGGAGCAGACAGGCGGAATCGGGGCCTCCGGAAAGTCCCGTTACGATACGTTCTCCCGGAAGAATCATCTCATATTCCCTGACCGCATCTCTGATCTTCGCCAGGGTATCGGGATTTCCTGTACTGTATTTCATGAAGTTCTCCTTTCCGCGGCTGTGCGATGAAATTTTTCTGTCGCCGCGCGGCATATTTTGTCGTCCTGAACAGTCTGTCCCGTCCTCCCTTCTGCGTTTAAGATAGAATGGTATTCCGGGGACGGATCAGATCCGGTCCTGTCATATTGCGCGGGCCGGTATACAGATAAAAAAACGATCAATCGGAGGATAAAATGCTGGGCAGACACAAAAAGAAAACGGAAATACCGCCGGATTTCGGCATCCTGTCGGGAGCCTGCGGCCTGCCGAAATCGGTAGGCGTATCCGGCGATAATTATATATGCAGAAAACTCTCCCGCTCATCCTATGTCGCCGCCGTCGCTGACGGCATGGGCACGGGCAGGATAGCTTCCGGCTGCAGCAAGTTCGTGCTGGAGAGCCTCTATCAGCTCCTGCGGGTGGGACTGTCGCCTCTCGACGCCATCTCCTCTGTCAACGCGGCTCTGCCTCTCAACATGACGTCGGAATGCTTCTCCACTGTCGATCTCGCCGTCTTTGATCTCACCGGCGGATCCTGCAGTATCTATAAAGCGGGCGGTGCTCCCACAGTCATACAGCGCGGAACCCGGGCCGGAATACTCAAGATGCCGGCCCTTCCCGTAGGAATCATCGAGAAACCGGATATCAAATACACGACCTTCCCCATCGAACACGGAGACCGCTACTTCTTTCTCACAGACGGGATCACGGAATCACCCCCGCCGGACAATCATCTCACCTGGGCTACGGAGCTGATTCTCCGCTATCCGGAGGAATCTCCCCGGGCGATTTCGGAACGGATTCTCTGGAATGCGACGGCGCGCTACGGAGAATACGAACGCGACGATATGACAGTCGTCACGCTTCAGGTGGTGTGACTCAGGCGGTGTGACAGAAAATCATGCCGCCTCTCTGCATTTTCACTCGATTCCGTAAAAGCGTTTTGCCGTCTCACAGGTGGCCTCCGCCACCTCTTCATATGATACGCCCTTCAGCTCTGCGATCTTCTCTGCTGTATACCGGATCAGAGACGGATCGTTTCTCTTTCCCCGGAACGGCGTCGGCGTCAGATACGGAGAATCCGTTTCGATACACATGTGATCCAGCGGAATCGCCGCGATCACCTCCGGCGCTTTTTTAACATTTTTATAGGTCACGGGGCCTGCGATGGAAAAATAGCATCCCAGCTTCAGATACTGTCGTGCCAGCTCTGCACTGCCGGAATAACAGTGCATCAGCACTTTTGTATTCTCAAAGGCTTTCTCCTCCCGCAGGATACGCATGACGTCACCGTGTGCCTCTCTGTCGTGGATGGCAATAGGCATTCCCAGACGGACTGCCAGCTGAATCTGCCGGCGGAACCAGTACTGCTGCACATCATGAGGCACGGTCTCCCAGTAATAATCCAGACCGATCTCTCCGATGGCCACCACTTTTTCCTTTTTCGCCAGTCCTTCCAGCAGAAACAGCATATCTTCGTCCAGATCCCCCGTCTCCTGAGGATAAAATCCTACCGCTGCATACAGCCACGGATACTTCTGTGCCAGCTCTATGGCATGCTTCGATGTCTCCAGATTGACTCCCGGATTTACGACATAGGAAATATCACCTTCTGTTACCAGCTTTTCAAACAATTCCTCTCTGTCTCCGTCAAATTCCGGAGCATCAAGATGTGCATGCGAATCGAATAACATCTGTTTGTTTCCTCCATTTAAAACAGACAGATCCGTTCTCCTGCCGGTCCCTTTGCCTGCCTTTAAAACGGATCTGTGCTCTTCCTTCTGTGTCTTTTTCTACTTTACCCGGTTGCCGTCAGCCGCATCTGTCGTAACAAATTCCAGACGCTCTCCGTTGTCGGCAAAAAGAATCATACCCTTCGATTCCTCTCCTCTGAGCCGGATCGGCTTCAGATTTGCCACGACGATGACATTGCGGCCCGTCATCTCCTCCGGTGAATAATGGGAGGCCACGCCGGAAACGATCTGTCTCACTTCGTCTCCGATCCGGACCTGAGATACCAGCAGGCGGTCCGCCTTCGGATGCTTTTGGCAGGAGAGGATTTTCCCCACCCGCAGGTCCACTTTTTCAAAATCATCTATCGTGATCTCCGGTTTTCCGTCAGACTGCTCTTTCTGACCGCCGCTTTCCGCAGCTTTGCCCGCATCCTTTTCCGCCTTAGCCTTTGCAGCCGCCATAGAAGCCGCTGTCATCTCCTCCAGTTCCGCGATTTCCTTTTCAATATCGAGACGTGGAAAAATCGGAGCGCCGCGTCTGACCGTCTTTCCCGCCATCATATCGAAGCGCTTCGTATCCTCCCAGTTTACCGGTTCCTGCGGAATTCCCAGCTGCTCCCGGATCTTTTCAGAGGTATTGTGAATGAAAGGATGAATCAGAATCGAGATGATCCGAATCGATTCCGCCAGATGGTGCATCACCGTATCCAGCCGGGGCTTTCTGCTCTCATCCTTCGCGAGAACCCAGGGCTCCGTCTCATCGATATATTTATTCGTCCTGCGGATCAGCTTCCAGATCTCCTCCAGTGCCAGGTTAAAACTGAAGCGGTCCATGCAGACCTCGACACGGCTCTGTGTCGTCACCGCCATGGCGATCAGATCCTCATCAGGTTCTCCCGCTTCCGACGGCTGCGGAACGACTCCTCCGTCATACTTTTCTATCATGGCCACCGTACGGCTCACCAGATTTCCGAGATCGTTTGCCAGATCGTAATTCAGACGGTTGAGCATCACTTCGTTTGTATAGAGTCCGTCCTGACCGAAAGCATACTCACGGAGCAGGAAATATTTCAGGGCATCGATGCCGTAGCGTTCGATCAGCTTGACGGGATCCACCACATTGCCTCTGGATTTCGACATCTTGCCGCCTTCCAGCAGAATCCAGCCGTGACCCAGCACTTTCTTCGGCAGCGGCAGGTCGAGAGACATCAGCATAGCCGGCCAGATAATCGAATGGAACCGGACGATTTCCTTTCCCACCAGATGAACGTCGGCAGGCCAGTATTTTTCAAAGAGACCGTCCTGCTCATCCGGGTATCCCAGAGCCGTAATATAGTTGGAAAGAGCATCCAGCCAGACATATATGACGTGCTTCGGATCGGAAGGAACGCGGATGCCCCAGTCGAAGGAACTGCGGGAAATACACAGGTCGTCGAGTCCCTGTCTCAGGAAGCTGAGCATCTCGTTTCTTCTCGCCTCCGGCTGCAGAAATTCCGGATTCTTTTCCAGCAGATCGATCAGCTTGTCCTGATATCTGGAAAGGCGGAAAAAATACGCCTCCTCGCTGGCTTTTTCCACCGGTCTTCCGCAGTCAGGACACTTTCCGTCCACCGCCTGTACCTCTGTCCAGAAAGACTCACACGGCGTACAGTACAGTCCTTCATATTCTCCCTTATAGATATCGCCCTTTTCGTACATCTTTTCAAAGATCGCCTGCACACGCTTCACATGTCTGTCCTGCGTCGTACGGATAAAATCGTCATAGGAGATTTCCATCGTATCCCACAGTCTGATGATTCTGCCCACGACATCGTCCACGTACTCCTGCGGTGTCACGCCGTTCTCCGCAGCCACTTTCTGGATTTTCTGACCGTGCTCGTCCGTGCCGGTCAGAAAACGGACATCATATCCCGTAGCCCGCTTAAACCGTGCCATCGCATCGGCCATGACGGTACAGTAAGTGTGTCCGATGTGAAGATCCGCGCTGGGATAATAAATCGGTGTCGTTATATAAAAAGTCTTTTTCTCCATAGCTTCTGAAACTCCTCTTATGCCTTGAATTTTCGGCGTTTATTATACCATATCACAATAGCTTTTGCAAAATACGCCGGACCGGGAAAAAGAACAATCATGATCCGCTGCACAGCCACAGAAAGATTCTGACACAAAAGAAAAATTCTTACACAAAATCTGACACAAAAAGAAAGACAGCCGCTGGCCTTCGGCTGCCTTTCCCCGATAAATCATCGGTAAAAATATGTTAAGAGTGAGTAAATATCAAAACATCCTGTCAGAAGCTTTCCGTCCCTCCTGACAGTATTTATTATACGGATTTCTGTCAAGAAAGGTATGGTCCAAAAAGGATACTATTTCTTAGAAATCATCTTTTTATACTTCGCGATGGCATCCGCCTTCTTATTTACACCCAGTTTTTCGTAGGCGGACGCGGTATGCTTTTTCACCGTGGAGTGTGAGACAAAGAGTATCTTTGATATCGCCTCCGCCGTATATCCCTCCGCCACGAGATCCATAACCTCGCATTCGCGCTTCGTCAGCGGAATCCGCCTTTTTCCGCTGCTGCGGCATATCTTTCTCGCCTCGACAAACTGTTTTGCCAGCGGAATGATGCGCCTGGCGAAAGGTGTGTCGATCGCCTCCAGAATCGGAATCAGCTCATAGGCGTGTTCCGCAAAGAGCGTCACACTGTCGTCCGGTTCCGCCAGCTCCAGCGCTTTTTCCAGAACGGGCTTCGCTTCGCTGAGTCCGCTGTTGTGATATTTACAGATACACTCAAAAATCATGGCAAGTATGACGCCGATCAGATTGTGCTTTTCCGTGTAGAGATCCGTCAGATACGGACACATGCTCTCCAGCTCCGTATAATCTCCCCGCTCGCACAGGATCTTGGCCACGATGATATATCCCGTATTGCGGGCCGGCGCCATCAGCTTGGCGCCGAGAATATCCCCTTCATTCAGCCAGCGCGGAATCTGATCGTGTTTTCCCATATAGCTGTAGACGTATCCCAAGATAAATTCGTAGCAGCTGAGCATGATGGGATTTTCCTGGCTTTCCACCTCCTGCATCAGCTGAAGAAGGATCTCTTCGATCTCCTTGACCATCCCTCTGTTCATAGCGACACGCAGCAGAAGAAAAGAGGCGGAAAGTACGATGCAGTACTGTTCCCGCGCTTTCGCTCTGTAGAGCGCCTTATGGGCCGCGATCTCGGCTGCCTCAAAATTGCCTGTAAAATATTCTCTCTCTCCCCGGACGAGAAATTCGTACCCGGCTCCGCATCCGTTGGTGATATAGTTGAAGATCTCAAATTCATCCTCCACCAGCTTCACCAGTTTTTCCATGGTTCCGGGTTTCTGCTGATACAGAAAGAGCGTCAGCGGGACACCGAAGGTAATGATGACATCGGAATTAAAAATTTTCGAGGTTCCGCCTTTGAAGCACTCGTTCGCCCTCCGGTAGCAGTCAAACATTTTTTCCAGATCGTTAAACGCCGATATACTTTCTATCAGGGCAATCTCCCCCATGACCTGATCCCGGTCGGACAGATCCTCCATCTTGCTGTAGTACCGTCTCGCCTCGTCCAGCATCCTGCTCCCTTTTTTCGTGCTGATAATCACGCTGTAGGAGTAAATATATGTCAGATATCCGATGGGATTCGACAGCTTTGTCGGCAGACTGATCTTATTAAACGCCCGGATGATCGCTCCGGGCGCAACATTCATCAGAGAAGAAGCATGGCTTCCGGCCATGATATCCAGTACCTTCTCGTGATCACCGCATCTGCTGAATGCGCTTATCGCTCCCAGACGGTTCCCCTCCGCCAGACACCAGTCGCCCTGGCGCTCGAAGATGTCACCTTCATCGATGTCCGCCTTTTCGAATTCCTCCTTCAGCAGCAGACGGAGCATCTCGTGAAAACTGTACAGCTTGGATTTCGCATCGAATTTGACGAAGCAGTTGCTCTCATACATGGACACGATGAGATCCCGCACTTCCCATTTCATCGTTACAAACTGCGCCTGATCCAGAGAAAAGCTGTTCAGCTTTGACAGTATGAGAAGCATGCGCTGTTCCTCTTCACTGTATCGTTCATAGACGGCGCTGCGCATCAGCCGGGATCCGCTTTCCATATCCCGGAAATTTCCGTAGGCGCGGTAATACATCAGAGCCAGATACAGCGCCGAAGTCCAGCCCTTCGTCTTCTCATACAGTTCCTCTGTCTCAGCTTCACTGAGAGGCGCATCGTTGAGTATGAAGAAATCCTCAGACTCCAGCTTGGAAAATTCAAAGCTTTTCTGCGTCATGACATGAGCCTTTCCCTGCGCCACCAGTTCATCCACATTCATCAGAGGACTGGAACGTCCTATGAGAACGAAGTGCAGGCGCTCGATGCCCGCACAGGCGATTTTTTCCACGATGCCGGTCAGCACCTCGCTCTGGCACAGATGAATATCGTCCAGTACGACGACGGTCTCCGATTCTATGACAGGCCGGATTCCGGCAATGATATGCTCAAAATCCATCTCCGTACGCGGCATGCCTTTTTCAAACATCGCCCTTCCCACCTGGGCATTTGTCATTTCCACCGTTCTGCAGAACTTGACCCATGTCCAGATATCTTCCACCGATTCCTCATCAAAGGTGAACCATATATTCTTCACTTTCCGTTTTTTGTTCAGAAAATCGCGGACCGCTGTCGTCTTTCCGAATCCCATGCTTGAGATGACAAAGAAAAGAGGGGTGGAAAAAATCTTCTCCAGATCTTTCGTCACATGGGCTCTGTGCAGGATGCGCGGTTTTATGATTTTCTGCTCTGATTTTCTGCCCATTTCAGCGCCTCCAGAATCTTCTCACACGCTTTGCCGTCGCCGTACGGATTGGAAGCCTTCGCCATGCTGTCGTAGGCAGCCCTGTCTGTCAGCAGTTCTCTCGCCAAAGAAGCTATATTTTCCCTTTCAACTCCGGCCAGTTTTACCGTTCCGGCCTGCAGCGCCTCCGGTCGTTCCGTTTCCTTTCTCACCACCAGTACCGGTTTTCCGAGAGACGGAGCTTCCTCCTGCATGCCGCCGGAATCCGTGATGATGAGATAAGACCTGGCCATGAGATTGACAAACGGCTGATAGGAAAGCGGTTCGATCATATGAACGTTCGGACAGCTTCCGAATACCTCCGACGCTGTCTCTCTCACTTTCGGATTCATGTGGACAGGGTATACCACCTCCACATCTTCAAATTCTTCTGCAATGTCGCGGATCGCTTCAAAGATGTGATGCATATACTCTCCGAGATTTTCCCTCCTGTGGCAGGTGACTGCGATCACGCGCTTTTCCCCGAAATCGATATCCTTCAGAACGCCGTTCTCAAATTCATAAGGTTTGCGCGCCACTTCCAGCAGCGCGTCGATCACCGTATTGCCGGTAATGATAATCTTCTCCGGATCGATTCCCTCCCGGATCAGATTGTCCCGGTTGCGCTGCGTCGGCGCAAAATGCCATGACGCAATGTGTCCTGTCAGCACGCGGTTGATCTCCTCCGGAAACGGAGAATACATATCGTACGTCCGGAGTCCAGCCTCCACATGACCGACCGGAATTTTATGATAAAATGCGGCCAGGGCCGCTGAAAACGTCGTGCTCGTATCGCCGTGGACGAGCACGATATCCGGCTTTTCCTTTTCCAGAACCTCATCGATACCCGTCAGCACACCGGCTGTGATCATGCTGAGCGTCTGATTCGGCTTCATGAGATTCAGATCGTAATCCGGCCTCAGCTGAAACAGCTCCAGCACCTGATCGAGCATTTCTCTGTGCTGTGCCGTGACGCACAATACAGACTCAAAATACGGATCCTCCTGCAGTTTTTTTACCAGAGGCGCCATCTTGATCGCTTCCGGGCGCGTTCCGAAAACAGACATTACTTTCATCTCTGTACCTCTCCTTCTCCCTGCTGAGCTGCGGAATCCGGATCATCCGCTTCTGCATCGTGTTCTGCAGAGTCTTCCTGTACCGGGGCTTCTCCGCTGTTTTCAGCTGTTCCCTTATCTTCAGACGGCTCCGTTTCGCCGTCCGGTGCGGTTTTCTCCTTCTGCGGCTCACGGGACTTCGGCACGGCGGAAATTCCCTCCTGCATGATGTCTCTGAGCCTCGGATGATCCGCCACAAACACGCACAGAAGTACGGCCGCTACCACCGTCAGTACGACGGCCTCAACCAGCTCTCTCTTGACGACCATGATGGACACCATACCCATTATGGCGCTGATACAGTACATGATAAGTACCGTTCTGCGCTGTCCGATGCCGGTGGCCATGATACGGTGATGCAGATGCCCCTTGTCCGCTTCCATGATGGGTGTGCCGTTGATCCAGCGCCGTATGATGGCAAAGGCGGTATCGAAGATCGGCAGACCAAGAGCCAGAAACGGAACGATGGTGACGATCAGCGTCGCTCCCTTTGTAGACCCCAGTACGGAAATCGACGCGATCATAAATCCCAGGTAGAGCGATCCGCTGTCTCCCATAAAGATCTTCGCCGGATGAAAATTGAAAGGCAGAAAACCCAGAGCTCCGCCGGTTACGGCCAGCATGGCCACGGCGACGCCGTACTGTCCGCTCAGCATCGCGGCATAACTGATATATCCCGACGCAATGACGGCGACGCCGGCGGCCAGTCCGTCCAGTCCGTCGATGAGATTGATCGTATTGGTGATACCCACGATCCAGATCACCGTGATGATCATGCTGACAGCCAGCGGAAAATGAATATAGGCGCCTTCCACGAAAGGATTTTTTACGAAATCGATCTGTATCCCGCCGGCATAGATAGCAGCGGCGCAGAGAATCTGCAGCAGAAATTTCAACTTTGCCGGCAGTCCCTTCAGATCATCGATCACTCCCACCGCATAGATCAGAATACCGCCCCAGATGATGGTGACCGCCTGCGGATCGTCATGGCAGAAGACGGCCAGTCCGATTTCCGTCCCCGCGAAGATAGCCATTCCCCCGAACCTGGGCATCGCTTTTTTGTGCATTCTCCGGTTATCCTTCGGGATATCCATGGCGCCGATCTTCGGTGCGATCCGGATCGCCAGCGGTGTCAATGCAAGAGAGATGATAAATGCCACAGCTGCAATGGAAATATAAGGAGTCAGCTGCACTATATGGTCGATAAATGCCTCTTTCATAATGATTACCTCTGAATGATATACGTTTTCTATTCCCCTAACCTTTCGATTTTCAGTCCTGCTTCCGCCAGCATCTGCTCAGCGCGCTCGTCCGGATAGCCTTCTTTTATGACGATCCGCCTGATTCCCGCGTTGATAATCATCTTTGCGCACAGAATACACGGCTGATTTGTACAGTAAAGCGTAGCTCCCGCGATGGATACGCCGAGATAAGCCGCCTGCACGATGGCATTCTGCTCTGCATGAATTCCTCTGCACAGTTCATGACGCTGTCCCGACGGAACATGCATTTCGTCCCGCAGGCATCCGCGGCTGTCACAGTGTTCGATTCCGCCGGGAACGCCGTTATACCCTGTGGCCAGAATCCGGTGATCCTTCACAATAATAGCTCCCACAGACCGCCGCAGACAGGTGGAACGTTTTCTCGCCACTTCGGCCATTTCCATGAAATACTCATCCCATCCCGGCCTCTTTCCGCTCTTCTCCGCCTCCTGCGTACGCTGTCTTTCTTCTCTCTCCTGTCGTTTATCTGTATTGCCGTTCCCGTCCATCTGACTTCTCCTGAAAATACACTTCGGCCATATAAAGACCCTGAGGCGGAGCGGTATGTCCGGCACGGCCCCGATCTTTCGATTCCACGATCTCCGGCATCTCTTCCGGGAAAATTTTTCCGCTTCCGACATCCACCAGCGTCCCCGCTATGATTCTAACCATGTTATATAAAAAGCCGTCTCCGCTGACGGAGATTGCGATCTCTCTGCTTTCCGTTCCGTCTCTTTCCGGTTTGCTTTCCGCCTTCAGGGATGCCTCCCATATTGTCCGTACGGTGCTTCCTTTCAGATTGCTTCCCGCGGACATAAAACCTGCAAAATCATGGGTTCCTTCAAAAGCCCGGACGGCCGCTTCCATAGCCGTAAGATCCAGCGGCGTCTTCACATGATATCGGTAATTTCTCAGAAAGACCGGCATCTGAGGGCCGTTTCGGATCCGATAGACGTATTTCTTGCCCTTTGCGCTGAAACGCGCATGAAATCCCGGCTCCACCTCCCGGGCCGAAACCACTCTGACATCGCCGCCCCGCAGGCGGCTTTCCGCCAGCATGTCATTGGCTGCTTTGACAAGGCTCTCCGTGGGAATGGCGAACTCGCCGGAAAAGGAAGCGCACTGTCCGAGGGCATGAACCCCCGCGTCCGTCCGCCCTGTCCCGTCGATCTGAACGGGACAGGCACACAAAACGGAAAGAACTCTCTCAAGCTCTCCCTGAACCGTGCGTTTTCCCGGCTGGCGCTGCCATCCCGAAAAACCCGTACCGTCGTATTCGATTGTCAGCAAGATGTTTCGTTCCATTTCTCTGCGGCCCTTCCGTCTCATCTGCGATCCTTTGGTCCCGATTTTTTCATTTTACCCGCTTTTATCTGCAGCAAAATAATCAGATTTATTATATCATCTGACCTATACAGTTGCAATCTCCGGCGGAGTAAAGAGGGAAAGGCGGTAAAAAGAGCGGAACAAACGGCGGAGCATCTGCGCCGTTCATCCTGACCGTTGACTGACCCGGCTGGCTTTGCTATTTATAAAATTGCTCAACAAAATCCGTATCCTTTAATTTGTCCTGTACATCATTGCTCCACTTCTCCTGTTCGAGCAGATTTGACAGGGGAGTGCCGAATACATCTTCGATTTGCGTTCGTTCAAAGGAATAGCTGTCACCGGAAAAGTTATAAGTTATCTCCGACAAATTATCAATCGCCGCCATAGCCGCAACGGTATTATAAATTAAATCCCGTTGTACCTTATCCACCCCGATGTTCCAAACGGTGTCAAGATAGTTTTCTGTTAAAGCACAGTCATCGGAATTGATTTCAAACTGCCTTGAAATATTGTTTAACGGTAAAGTTCCAAATAACTCTCTGACGTTGTTCGCGTCTCCCAAATAAGCAGTCCTATAATCTTCAATCGCAGAAATGTCATGTGTTAAAGCGTCCGTCTGATTTTGGGCGTAAGCTTCTTTTTTTGCTTGATTAGCGGGAATCATCCAAAACCGGATTAAACAGAATAAAACAACTGCAACAGCGAGAAGTCCGATAATCATTTTATTTTTCTTATTCATCTTCATGCCCCTTTCTGCATTTCAGCAGTATTCCTGAAAAACTGCTGATTGTAATAGGAATGATAATAGTCAATAGCGGCAGATAAAACCGGACTGCAATATTTGCCATTTGATATGGTCCTGTAATATTCAGAGGTCTGCCGAACCAAATATCGCTTCCGAATGTCAACGCTGCCATCGTCCCGACAGCTACAAGAAAAAATACACACCAAATAATCCATGCGATTTTTCTTCTGTGTTCACTCGCTGAGATCGATAGAAAAGCAATGACATTTTCTTTTTTATCTTTCTGCGAAATGTAAATGCAGCCGGAAATGATAACGCATAAAAGTCCGATATAGCCGGTTGGCGCATAACAGGTAAAGAGAAGCGGCAAAGAAAAAATCCAAAAAACAATACAGTTGAGCAGTAGCGTCTGCATACATTCCAAATGATATTTGCTAACATCGGTAAGCTGATTTCCGTCTATCAAATAATCAACTTCTGATAAACTTTCCTTTGCTTTCTCGGTTGCCCTTTCCGCACTCAATCCCTGTGCAATCAGATCATCCCGCTTTGCAAGCATATTGCTCAATATTTCTTCCTTTAAGTCTTTTACTTCCGGTGTTAAACGCCGGTGCCGGAATAACCCGTCAACATATTTCTGTAAATCTATCATCCGTCCTTACCTCCTTGCAGAAGCATAGTAATAATTTTTTTTGCGTACAGCCATTCCGAAAGTGCTTTTTCATAGGCGGAATTACCGCATTACTATGTGTGTAAATGTACTATGCCACAAATTATATGAGTAAAAAATATCGGCAGATATTTCCGCCGCCAGACTCTGCACCGGCTGCATCAACGGAAATAAGTCTTACGGAAAAAAGATTTTTCCGGGTTGCATGGAAATATTTTCCATGTTATACTCTGTCCAGACGATATATGGAAATTTTTGTAATCAAAAGCATATCTGACTGTACCTGCTCCGACAGCCTGCAGTCCGATAAGAACCCTGTGAGAGGAGGATAAATTTGACGGATCTTTTCACATACCTGTCCTGCACATCATCTGTCATCTGCGCGGTTCTGCTCTCTCTCGCGTCAGGTATCTGCGCGGGAATAGTCTCGGCGCGGCTGTATAACGGTATGCCGGCCGTCTGGCTCTGTGAGGTGGAGGAAAACGTATGCGGAATCCACATTCCTGGTATGAGACGGCGTTCCGGGCCGTTTCTGTCGTATCCCGTCCGGAGCATCCGGAA
>CAJFPD010000139.1 GCA_904398315.1 Candidatus Alangreenwoodia gallinarii
GGAACGGAGGAGTTTGCGGAAATCGGGCCGGGAGGTCTGCTGCGTCTGTCGTCTCCGCTGGGAAACGGCTTCCGGATGCCTTCGGAACCGGGAAAGACAGCCGTTCTCATCGGCGGCGGCGTGGGAACGGCACCGATGGTGTTTCTGGCAAAGGAACTGAAAAAGCGTCAGGTACGCTGCACCGCCGTGACGGGATTCCGCCGGGAACCGTTTTTATCGGAGGAGCTGAAGGCCGCCGGAGCGAGGGTGATCACCACGACGGATCTTCCGTCTCCGGATTATTTCCTCGGAACCGTCGTGGACTGTATGGAGATCAACGAGATCAGCGGTGACTGCTATTTCGCCTGCGGCCCGAAACCCATGCTTGCGGCGGTATCGGAATATACGGCGCGCCGCGGGCAGGACGTCCAGGTCTCTCTGGAGGAACGCATGGGCTGCGGATACGGAGCCTGCGTGGGCTGTGTATGTGATATACGGGAAAAAGACAGCGACGGACGGGAACAGATCCGGCGCAGAAAGGTGTGCCGGGACGGCCCGGTATTTATGGGAAGCGAGGTGGTCTGGCCATGACGGAGCTCGATCGGAGAGCAGAAGAATACGGGATCGATCTTTCGGTGAATCTGGCGGGTGTACAGCTTTCCAATCCTGTCTGCACAGCCTCCGGCACCTTTTCCGCCCGGGAGAGCGGAGCTTTTTACGATATCTCCGAGCTCGGGGCGGCGGTGACAAAGGGAGTTTCAGCGGTGCCTTGGCAGGGAAATGAGACGCCGCGCATCGCCGAGACGTACGGCGGCATGCTGAATTCCGTAGGACTTCAGAATCCCGGCGCGGAGGCATATCGCAGAGAGGAACTGCCGTATCTTTCGCAGTTCGATACGAAGATTATCACAAATATCGCCGGTCACAGCGTGGAGGAATACTGCGAGGCGGTGCGCATGCTGGACGGCTGTCCGGAGATTTCGATGTTCGAGATCAATATTTCCTGTCCGAATGTCAGCGAAGGCGGCATGGCCTTCGGTACGGATCCGGTGATGGCGGAGCGGGTGACTTCCGCGGTGAAGCAGATCACATCCAAGCCGGTGATGATCAAGCTGTCGCCGAATGTGACGGATATCACGGAGATCGCGAAGGCGGCGGAGGCGGGCGGCGCCGACGCCGTGTCCCTGATCAATACACTGCTGGGCATGCACATCGATCTGAAACGGCGGAAAGCGACGCTGGCGAGAAAGACAGGCGGATTTTCCGGGCCGGCGATCAAACCGGTGGCACTCCGCATGGTGTGGGAAACCGCGCAGGCGGTAAATATACCGGTGCTGGGCATGGGCGGAATCTGCTGCGGCACGGACGCCGCGGAATTTCTGGCGGCGGGAGCAGCTGCCGTGTCGGTGGGCACGGCGGCTCTCTGCGATCCGACGGCTGTGGTGCGCATCAAAGCGGAGCTGCTGGAATATATGAAGGAAAACGACTTCGCATCGATATCGGAGCTGAAGCACGCGTTTCACCTGTAGGAATACCGCGGGAATGACAGAATCATATAAAGAAAGTGCAGGGAAAATGCGGCGACCCGGCCGGAGAACGACCGGATACCGGAGCGCGGCAAGGAGGTCAGACTATACATATGGAACAGTACAAACAGGAATTTATCCGCTTCATGGTGAGATCCGGCGTGCTGACGTTCGGAGATTTTGTCACCAAGAGCGGCAGAAATACACCATACTTCATCAACACGGGAAATTACCGCACCGGCGCGCAGGCGCACCGGCTGGGACAGTTTTATGCGGCATGCATCACAGAACATATGAAATCGGGAGAGATCCCTCAGGACATCAATGTTCTGTTCGGTCCCGCCTACAAGGGGATACCGCTGGCGGTCTCCACGGCCATCGCTCTCTCCGCGGAGTATGGCCGGGACGTGAATTACTGCTTTAACCGGAAGGAAAAGAAGGATCACGGAGAAGGCGGAAATATGGTGGGTCATCAGCTGACGGCAGGAGACAGAGTTCTCATCACGGAAGATGTAATCACGGCGGGAACCGCCGTGCGGGAGACGCTGCCGCTGCTGCTTCAGAGGGAGAATGTCCGGGTGGAAGGCCTCGTGGTATCGGTGGACCGCATGGAGCGGGGAAAAGGCGAAAAGACGGCCATCGCTGAGCTCTATGAGGATTTCGGCATCCGGACCTATCCCATCGTCACCGTCCGGGAGGTCATCGATACGCTGTATAATACGGAAGTCGACGGAAAGATTTTCATCGACGACGCCGTGCGCAGCGCGATGGAGGATTATCTCGAAAAATACTGCGTAAAGCAGAACGCCTGAGCGAATATGGAATATCCTTTCCTGACGGCGGCCGCCGTGTGGGCGGTCTGGAATCTCATCACCTTCGGCATGATGGGAATTGACAAATATAAAGCGGAGCACGGAAAATGGCGCGTCTCCGAAAAAGCGCTGCTGCTCTCCGCTTTTCTGATGGGAGCCGTCGGTTCGCTGGCGGGCTCCCGGATCTTTCATCACAAGACGAAAAAGCTGAAATTCAGAATCTGCCTGCCGCTGGCCCTGGCGGTAAATGCAGTGGCTGCAGTATTTTTCCTCTATTCTCTTCCGGCTTCCTGATCTGGAAGGAAACGACCGGTCGTACCATATTTTGATGGATGACACCAACTGTTGCCTCAGTGTAGAATAAATGCATGCTGAGGCATTTTTTTACGAGGTCCGGTCGGCCCCGGTTCATCCGTTTCATGAAACAGAAATATCATGGAAGTTGAAAGGACGAAGGAGGCAAAATGAATATTAAGAAAATTTTCGGCAGAACGGCCGTCGCGGCGTCTTTAGCCGTCATGGCCGCCGTTCCTCAGGCGGCGTCGGCCGGCAGTACGGGCGGTACGGACTGTACGGCTCTGACCGGCTCTGATCGGCGTATGATGTGGTATGGGAATATATGGAATGCATGGAGTGAGTGGGATGCGTGGGCCGGATGTGACGGATGGGAAAGCGATTCCGACAGTTATCCTTCTTATCCGTGGATCGACACAGGCGAGGACGGCGGAGGAACGGACAGCGGTTTCGGCGCGGTTTCTTCTTATGCGTTCGAAGTAGCCGATATCGTCAATCAGGAGAGAATGTCTCAGGGTCTTTCCCCTCTGTCATACGACAGCCAGCTGGCGGAGCTGGCTCAGAAGAAAGCGGAGGATATGGCGGAAAACGGATATTTTTCCCATCAGTCTTCCACTTACGGCTCTGCTTTTGACATGATGAACGAAGCCGGCATCTCTTACCGGAGCGCCGGAGAAAATATCGCCCGGGGGCAGCGCACGCCGGAGGCCGTGATGGATTCCTGGATGAATTCCTCAGGGCACCGGGCAAACATACTCAGCTCCTCCTATTCCTCTGTCGGCGTGGGATATGCAGAGGATGAAAACGGCACGGCTTACTGGGTTCAGATGTTTCTGGGATAGCCCGTATCCTGCCCTTATTTCCTGCTTTTATTTTTCTATCGCGATGTTATCGTGACTCTATCGTGATGTTATCATGATTTTGTCGTGATTTTTATCCGGGGCTGCCGCTGATCGCAGTGCTCTGACATGCTCCTTTCCGGGCGGCAGGTTTTTATTATTTCGCCTGTCTGCCCGGAAAAGAAGAGCATTGGAGATGCGGCGGCCCCTTCGTAATTTTCTCCATAAAATGGGCAGTCGCGAAAGCCCGAAATTTTCCATGATACATCCTCCGGTAAAATAGAATCCTTCTCTAAACCGCCGGATCTGCGAAAAAATTCTGCGTGATATCTCGTTTCTCTTATTGCTAATATCTGGAATATTCTGTAAAATATAAATGTAAATATATGTAATATTAGAAAAGGAGGTATAGCAGCAACTTATGAGTGACGCGGCATTTCAGAATCTGAATCTGTCGGATGATTTTCTGTTCGCCAAGGTGATGGAGGACGAGACCGTGCTCCGCCCCGTGGTGGAGAAAATCCTCGGAATCCGCATCCGGGAAATGGCTATCGTTCAGTCTCAGCGGGTCATCGATATCGAACCGGATTCCAAGGGGGTTCGCCTGGATATTATGGCAGATGACGCGGCCGGAAGCAGGTATACGGTTGAGATGCAGAATGAAAATGAATATAATATAGGTAAAAGAACGGTGAGCCTCTAAGCTCCTGCTTCACCCGCCGCAGGCGGGCTTGCGGATCGCTAAGAGGTCGGCGTATACGAGAAACCGACCGTTCATCTGTGCCCTGCGGGCCGGATTCGCGGGGTTTCTCAGTAAGCAGATACTATCACAGCATGATGGATCTGGATTTGCTGGAAAAGGGACAGAAGTATAACCAGCTGCAGAAAAATATTGTCATTTTTATCTGTACGTTTCAGCCTTTTGTGAGATCCGGACGGCACCGGTATTTCTTTGAGAAGAGATGTGTACAGGAAACAGAGCTTGCTCTGGAGGACGGGGTGACGACGGTGATTCTGTCCACGAGAGGAACGAAAAAAGATATCGACGAGGAGATGGCGGCTTTTCTGCGATATGTGGAAGACAGCAGCGAAGAAGTAGCCGATCGGTCGGACAGTGAGCTGGTGAAACTGATTCATGCGAAGGTGTGTGCTGTGAAGCAGAGCAAAGTGCGGGAGGCGGAATACATGAAGCTGCAGGAACGGGACCAGAATAATTTTCAGAAAGGCCGGAGCGAAGGCTTACGCGAGGGCAGAAGTGAAGGACTTCGTGAAGGAAAACGCGAAGGATTTCTGTATATGATTCAGATGACGCGTGCGCTCATGCGACAGGAAAACGGGACGAATATGCTGAAAAACCTTCCGGAAGAGGATGCGGAAATCGCCGGGAAAATCGCCGGTCTGATACTCGAAAATGAGAATCTGTCGGATGAAGATATTCTGAACAAGATTAGCGTGTAACAGGAGGCAGATTTTTCGGACTCCATTTTATGTTTTGATTGTCATATAATTCATATAAAATAATGCCACAAAGGAGGAAGGTACATGCCAGGAATTACTCCGATCAGAGATTTAAAAGATATTGCTGCAATTTCACGGATGTGCAGTGAATCGGATGAACCGGTGTATGTCACGAAGAACGGATACGGAGATTTGGTGATCATGAGATAGAAAGTACACCATCCGCTGATCAGGATCCGGACAGTATTATTTCTTATCTTATAAAGGAAATCGGTAGTACGAATGCAGCTTCCGATTTTCTTGATGAAGTGGATGCCTGTTATGCTCGCTTGGTTAAGATGTCTTTTATGTATGAGATGTGCCGAGACCGTCGACTCAAAGCATCAGGCTGCCGAATCGGTTTTTTCGAGGTACCGCTTGACGGGAGAAAAATAAATCACTACAATATCTGTATTACAAGTAATACAAACAGAAGGGGGGGGTATTCTGATGGCTATTATATCTGTAAGAGTCAATGAAGAGGACAGTAAACTGATACATGAATATGTCGCTGCTAATAAGCTGAACATGTCACAGTTTATCAGAGAGGCTGTTCTGGATAAGATAGAAGATGATTTAAATCTTGATGAAGAACGAATAGTAAGAGCTTTGAAAGCGGCAGAAGGGGAAAAAAAGTACGACCATACGGAAGTGTGGAAGATGCTTGGGGTATGACTCATGTACAGAGTCCGTTTTTCTGAATCTGCTGTTAAGCAGTTAAAAAAATTAGATAAACATACTGCTCGTATTATTAAAAACTGGACACTTAAAAATCTTGTAGATACAGAAGATCCGAGGCAGCAAGGAAAAGCTCTTACCGGAAATCTGAGTGGTGTATGGCGGTACAGAATAGGTGATTATCGTATGTTTGCGACAATAAAAGATTATATAGTGACGATAGAAATTTTTGAAATATCACATAGAAGAGAAGCATATAGAAAATAACAAAAACGGTACGATTTTCTGTGAAAAGACAGAATCTCGTACCGTTTTTTTTTGCCGGAAAAAATCTCAAAGGAACATAAGAGGTTGAACGGTACGAAAATATCCTACCGCTCTGCCGGAAAAATCGTCAGAGAAAAAATCGGAAAGACAGAAGGAGTAAATCTGTTATATAATGTTAGACAAAACATACCCTGTCGTCTTCCGGACGACCGGAATAGGAATATACAGGCCGGAATCAACCCCGCAGGCCGGATCCGGTCTGAAAGACCCGGCGCGGAGTGAGATACAGAAAGAAACACAGGAGGAACAGAGCATGGGAACATTTAAGATTACACTGTGTCAGCAGAGTGTGAGAGACCGGGTGGAGGACAACCTCAAAGCGGCGGCGGATGCCGTGCGGGCTGCGGCGGCGGAAGGCGCAGATCTGGTCGTCCTGCCGGAGATGTTTGTCTGCCATTTCGTGCCTCTTGAGATGAGCAAATATGCGCAGACCATGTCCGGAAGCTATATGGAGGCGCTGAGCAGAATGGCGGCGGAGAACCGTGTCTGGCTGGTGGGCGGTTCCTTTCCGGAAAAGAGTACCATAGAAGAGGAAGAAAGCTGCGGAGGCGACGCAAAGACAGAGAGGGAAGTCCTGTACAATACCTGTCCGGTTTTTTCTCCGGGCGGAACGCTTGCAGGCGTATACCGCAAGCGGTATCTCTTTGACGTGGACATACCGGGGAAAGTGCGGACCTGCGAAGCCGTTGCTTTTGAACCGGGAAAGGGAGGAAGCCTTATCGTGGATACCGGGTTCGCGAAGGTGGGCGTAGCGGTCTGCTTCGATATCAGATTTCCGAATCTTTTCATCAATATGGCGGCTGCCGGAGCAGATGTCATCGTCGTTCCGGCTGCGTTTTCCGCGTGGACGGGACCGGCTCACTGGGAGCTTCTCAACCGCGCCCGGGCGGTGGACGCTCAGGTGTATGTTGCCGGAACAGATGTGGCATACCGGGAAGACGCGCCGTTTGTGAGCCACGGATGTTCGTGCATCTGCGATCCGTGGGGAAACGTGGTGGAACAGGCCGGAAAGGAAGAAACGATGATCTCGGCACAGATCGATACGGAAGTGACAGAAAAAATGAGACGAAACCTGATCGTGCTGAAGCATCAGCCGGTCACGGAAAACGTGCCGGTAGCTGCTGCGGTCGAACCGGCGGCGGTCCCGAAGGCATAAATGCAGCGGCTCCGGTACCGGAGCCGCTACAGCTGTGCATACAGAAGCGGTACCGGATCCGGAGATAAAAATTCGGTAACCGCCGCTGTTCAGGCGGCGGTCCCGGCGACAGAAAGGAGACGGATGTGAGCGGAAAAGACGATCAGCTGAGAAGACAGGTGGAAATGTCAAAACACACCGATGAGGACTATCTCAAGCATATTCTTCAGATACGCCTGCAGAAAGGCACTGTGAGGATCCGGGATCTGTCCGAAGCCATCGGACGCAGTGATTCCAGCGTCCGTGCGGCGGTGGGCAAGCTGACGGAGCGCGGCTATGTGAGAGAAAATGAAGGCAGAGGCGGCAATGTGGAGCTGACAGAGGAGGGAAGAAGCATCGCGGAGCAGATCCTGGGACGTCACCGGATGATACAGGACTGGATGATCCGCCTGGGCATTGGACCCGAGGAAGCGGATGAACAGGCGTGTCAGATGGAACATGTCATCAGCGACCGCGTCATATCGGCGATTCAGCGTCATGTGGAACTGGCCATGTCGCTTCTTGGCGGAGATTCCGCATATCCGGACAAGATGAAGGCCATGGCGGAGGGAATCCGCCGGGCGGCCCGTGAAGAAGCGGAGGAGATGAGCCGGGCGGCCTGCGAAGAAATGGATGAAGAAACGGAGCCGGCAGCGGCAGGCGGCGCAGCAAAAATGACGCCGGAAAAAGAGCTGATCGGTTTTCTGGAACGGTTCGGCGGTATGGACCGGATCCGGGAAACTCTGGAATTTTCCGAGGAGCAGGGCGGAATGGATGTCCTGCGGGAGATGAAGGACTTTATCGATATCCTCGGCGGCATGGAGGAAGTGCGCCGGGCGAAGTCGCTGATCGCCCAGAAACGCAGTGAAAAACGACTGGCCGACGCGGTAAAGCTGCTTGGCGAGGAGGGCGGCCCGGATGCGCTGCGCGCGGCGGCGGAACAGATCGACCATCTGGGAGGAACGTCCAGGGTTCGCAGGATCCTGAAGCTGTCTGAGAAAGCGGGAGGCGTCGA
>CAJFPD010000140.1 GCA_904398315.1 Candidatus Alangreenwoodia gallinarii
ATACCCGGCTTTCCTGTACGGAAAAGTCCGTACAGGAAAGCCGGGATTCTTTCTATTGATAATCTCTGACAGAGGATCGCTCCCGGAGGAGATTCCGTTTTTTTCAGATGTGCTTTTTATCGCAGCTTACGGTTGCAGTTTTCGGTCCTCTGCTTACAGGTGTTTACAGGCCATATTTTTCCATTCGATTCGCAGCGATATCGTATACTTCCTGATCCGCCTCCGGAAGATATATGATTTTCCGGGTCATTCAAAATCCACCTGCTCCCGGCCTTCCGGATCTTTTTCCTGAATATCATATTTCCGGTCGATTTCTTCCTGGGTGATCCCTTCGGAAAGATCAAAGTGATGTATTGCTCGCATTTGCAAATAAGCGTTCCACAGAGGCGCTGAAAACAAGATGAAGAAGGTGAAGACTCTGAAATCATTGTCATAGAATATCCTATAAAATTTCATAAAACTCAGGAACAATGATCCGGTTTTGTCATGCGGAATGTCGGCGCGGCAAAGCCGGATTTTTCATATAGATTTTTCACATATCGGAAGGAGGATGAAAAATTGCGGGAATTGCGTCAGGATGCGGTTTTGCTGGACAGAAAGGGTGCGGAGGAGTTTTTTCTGTTTCTTGCGGAGCAGAAAAAGACGGAAGGGACCATCGAAAATTACCGTCATTCTCTGGAGGCGCTGTATGAATATCTTCCCGGACAGGCTCAGGACGGCAGATATATCACTTTCGCGGATCTGAAGCGGTGGCAGAGCGATCTGCTGAAGCAGGGGTATGCCGTCCGGACGGTCAATGCCCGGATGTCGGCTGTCAACAAGTTTCTGGAGTACCGCAGCCGGAGGGACCTTCAGGTGGCACCCATGTCGGCGGGAAAAAAGGGCGTACAGCCGGAGCTGTCGCGGGCGGAATATCTGCGTCTTCTGAGCACAGCGAAACTGACAGAACAGGAGAGAACGTATTTTCTGCTGAAGACCATCGCCACCGTCGGCATCCGTATGGATGAACTGAAAGAAATCACCGTGGAGCATCTGAACGAAGGCAGAATCGTCATAGGAAAAGGGGATAAGAGAAGAGCTGTGCGGATTCCGACGCTGCTGCAGAGGGAACTGCAGGGATATGCGGAGCGCAGGGGAATCCGTTCGGGAGCGCTGTTTCTGACGAAAAACGGCGTGCCGATCAACAGGAAACACGTACATTACTGCTTTAAACAGCTCTGCCAGGATGCGAGAGTCGAGGAGGAGAAAGTCACGCCCGGATGTCTGAGAAATCTGTATTACCGGACTTATGAGACAATACAGAACAGTATCGCGATTCTGACAGAGCAGGCCTACGAACGGATGCTGGAAGAAGAACAGGTTTCCGTGGGATGGGAGGAGAACGCCGGCAGCGTGAAATGAGACAGGCTTTTTTCCTCTATTTCCATAAAAAATAAAACTTCTCCGTTTTTTTCCGGACATGCTGTGATATAGTAAGACAGAAGCAGACGAAAAGCAGCAGACGAAACAGGAAAAAGAGAACAGAGCAGACAACGGACAGAAGGCAGAGTTATGAACAGACGTGAAGCAGAGAAGTTTGAAATGGAGCTGACACAGCTGCTGGAAAAAAATGCGTCGGAACACGGCATGGACAAAAACCTGGCAGGGGAAATCATCGGCCGCAGCATTCGTATCCTTCTGGATGACAGGAACCGGGGAATCGTGCCCATCGGCCAGAGGCGTTTTTCACGCAGGCCGGGAAACCTGTTTGTGGACATGCGGCACGCGGTGGAGTCCCTGTATTCTCTCGCTGCGGAACGCGCGCCGGGAAGGGAGATTTCTCTGATTCAGATGATGCTGGAGGCCATCTTCCTTATCAGTCCGGACGGAGCGGGGATTCCGGCTCCGGCGGCTGTACCGGGCGAAAGCATGACAGGGCTGAACGGGAAGGAAGCATACGCTGTCTGTCTGCTTCATGAGAGAGGATTATATCGCAGAACATCAGAGGGCGTGGACAGAAACGGATTTCTGTCCGGGCTTATGAGGTGGTGCATGGAGGAAAAACAGCAGCCTCTAACGCATGATGACGCTGCGAAAGCGGTGGAAAATCTGCTGAGAGCAGGCGTTCTGAGCGGAAAGGAAGGAAAAATATCGCTGACAGACCGAGTATGGAGAAAAGTTCTGCCGGAGTGGATACAGCAACATGACCGGTAAAGGGCAGAGAATGCTTGGCGGGCCGCGGCCCGTCGGATAGAGGAATCGATTTTATCGCCCGTAGCGGTCGGACTGACGATTCCGGAGTCCGTGCTGTTTTGGATCGATTCTGTACAGTCCGGTTCTGTACGGATCCGTCCGGCGTTCATCCGTCTGACAGCAGAAAGATATGGAAAAAATCAAAGGGGAATAATAGATTGATGAAGAGAAAAAAATTGTGGCTGATTCTGCTGATTTTGCTTCTCTGCTTTATCTGGGGAAATTCCATGATGTCGGCACCGGTGTCCACCGATATCAGCGAGTGGTTCCGCAGTATCTTCAACGGATTGGCGGGCTTTCTCGGCAGCGGGGAAGCGGCGAGCTCCGGAAGGATCCGCAAAACCGCGCATTTCGTGGAATTTGCTGTTCTGGGCATCGTGGCTTCTCTGCTGATTCTTTCCGGCAGAAAATGGAAGAAGGAAAAGAACGATGCGGCGGAAAACAGCGGAAAAAAAGCGACGATCAGAGCCGCAGCGGGGGTTAGAGAGAGCGTAACGGAGGAGAGACGGAGAAGATACGGAATTTCTGTCTTTCTGACGGCGCTGTTCGGTCTGATTGTGGCCTGCGCAGATGAGATGATACAGCTGACTTCTTCAGGACGTTCCGCTCAGCTGAGCGACGTAGCTCTGGATTTTTGCGGATATCTCACAGGGATGGCTG
>CAJFPD010000141.1 GCA_904398315.1 Candidatus Alangreenwoodia gallinarii
CAAATGTACGGGAGCCGGCGGCCAGAGCTTCGGCGCTTTCATTCCGAAGGGGCTGACGCTGGAGCTGTGCGGCGACAGCAATGACTACATCGGCAAGGGACTCTCCGGCGGCACCATCATCGTCTATCCGCCGAAGAATATCACCTTCCGGCCGGAGGAAAATATCATCATCGGAAATGTGGCTCTGTACGGCGCTACCAGCGGAAAGCTGTTTGTCAACGGCGTAGCAGGCGAGCGCTTCTGCGTCAGAAATTCCGGGGCCACCGCCGTGGTGGAAGGCGTGGGAAATCACGGCATCGAATATATGACAGGCGGCCGTGTCGTCATACTGGGAAAAGTCGGAGAAAATCTGGCAGCCGGCATGTCCGGCGGTATCGCCTATGTCCTGGATGAGGACAACGACGTCTACAAAAAGCTGAACCGGTCGATGGTCTCTCTGGAGAAGATGGAGCGGAACACAGATGTCATGGAGCTGAAATCTCTCATCGAGGAACATGTGCGTGTCACGGGTTCGCCGAAGGGAAAGCGGATTCTCGATCATTTCGAGGATTATCTTCCGAAATTCAAAAAGATCATGCCGCACGACTACAAGCGCATGATGGATCTGGTGATGAAATACGAACAGAAAGGGCTCAGCGGCGATCAGGCAGTCGAGAGCGCGTTCTATGAATATGAAGGAGGGCTTCACTGATGGGCAGGGAACTGGATTTTCTCAGATATGAGAGAAAGACTTCGCAGAGCGAAGCCCCTCTCGACAGAATCAGACATTACAATGAGTTTCATCTCTATCTCTCCAACGAGGAACAGTCGGAGCAGGCGGCAAGATGCATGGACTGCGGCATCCCGTACTGCCAGTCAGCGGTTATCATCGAGGGAAAAAACATCGGATGCCCGCTGCACAACATGGTGCCGGAGTGGAACGAGCTGGTGTGGCTCGGAAAATATCAGGCAGCCTACGAACGCCTGACGATGACGAATAATTTTCCTGAATTTACCAGCAGAGTCTGCCCGGCTCTCTGCGAGATGGCCTGCACCTGCGGGCTGAACGGAGAGCCTGTTACGACTCACGAAAACGAATTCGCCATCATCGAAAACGCTTTTGACCGCGGATATGTGAAAGCGAAGCATGACATCCCGCGCACCGGAAAGAAGGTGGCGATCATCGGCTCCGGTCCCGCTGGACTGGCGGCCGCCGATCAGCTGAATCTGCGGGGACACAGCGTGGATATCTACGAGAGAAGCGACCGCCCGGGCGGCCTGCTGATGTACGGCATTCCCAACATGAAGCTGGACAAATCGGTGATCGACCGCAGAATCGCGCTCATGGAAAAGGAAGGCATCACGTTTCACCTCAACGAGAATATCAACACGAAGCGCGCGGCGGACGCGCTTCTGAAGAAATATGACGCCGTCATCCTGTGCTGCGGCGCGTCGAAGCCGCGGGACATGAACGTGGAGGGACGGGACGCGGAAGGTATCTATTTCGCTGTGGATTTTCTGACCTCTACGACAAAAGCGCTGCTTGATAGCGACATGGCGGAGGGAACGTATATCTCCGCAAAGGGCAAAAATGTGGTCATCGTCGGCAGCGGCGACACGGCAAACGACTGTGTGGGGACGGCGATCCGCCACGGCGCGAAGAGCGTCCTGCAGATGCAGCGTCACGGCAGGCCGCCGGAAAAGCGGGCGGAATCGAATCCGTGGCCGGAATATCCGAACGTCTGCAAGACGGACTACGGCCAGGAGGAGGCCATCGCCCTCTACGGAAAGGATCCCCGTCTGTACGGCGCCACGGTCAACCGCTTTATCCGGGGCGAGGACGGAAAGCTCACCGGCGTGGAAATCATCCGCATGGAGAGCGTAAAGGATCCGAAGACGGGAAAGAGCAGCCTGCGCACCATCAAGGGAACGGAAAAGATCTATCCTGCGGAGATCGCGCTGATCGCGGCGGGCTTTACGGGGCCGGAGCCGGAGATTCTGAAAGCCTTCGGCGTCGAAGCGGATCAGCGCACCAATGTGGCCACGAAGGACGGCAGCTACCGCACGAACCGGGAGAAGGTTTTCGCAGCGGGAGACATGCGCAGAGGGCAGTCTCTCGTGGTCTGGGCCATCCGGGAGGGCCGCGAGGCGGCCCGCGAGGTGGACGAATATCTGGACGGCTACACGAATCTGCTTTAAACAGAAAAGCGGAAAAACGGAAGGTACGGTGCCGGCGGCAGATCTCAAGCTGCCGGCCTGTCGGCTCGGTATGGAGGCCGGCAATTCAGCGGGCCGGCCGGCCGGCGCCGGCATCAGCATCGCCGGCGGCAGATACGCCAGGTGATAACTTTCAGAAAAACCCGGAGGAAATCGGGAGAACAGAACCGATTTCCTCCGGGTTTTTCTTATGATCCGGGTGTGATGCAGGCAGCTTTTGTACCTTTTTGTGCGTTTTTCTGATTTTTTCTTTCGATTCCGGCATATTTTCGGGAAAATGGCCTTGACAAAATGAGTTTATTTGTATAGACTTGACATATAGTTAGAAAAGAAAAACCTCAGGGCACCTGTGTCATCCGCCGGAAGCGGAGATGCAGCCCGCCGGGAGGTCGCTTGTATGATAATAAGGAGGTGTCTGAAATCACACCGAAGAATCTGAAACTGTGCGACAGCGATTATAAATTCATGACAGCGGTATGGGAGAGTTATCCCATCAATTCAGGGGAGCTGGTCAGGTTGTGCAACGAAAAGTTCGGATGGAAAAAGTCCACCGTCTATACGATGATCAAGAAGATGGAGCTCAAGGGGTTTGTGGAAAATGTCAACGCCACCGTCTCCGCTCTGGTTCCGGAGGAGGCATGCCAGAGAGAGGAGGCCCAGTATTTTATGGAGCGGACCTTCCACAATTCCATGCCGAAATTCTTCGCCGCCTTTTTCGGCGACAGAAAGATTTCGGAAGAGGAAGCCGGGGAACTGGAGGCGCTCATCGAGGAATACCGGCAGAAATAGGGGAAATGGCAGAGAGATGAACCGGAAAATACGGAAAAAATGTTCAGGCGCTGTGAGTCACAGCGCCTGAACGGGTTTTAAATAAGAAAAGCCTATCTTAATATTGAGTTGATTCCTGGATTTAGTGAAAAATAACGTGCAACAATGTAACCATACTGACCTGTTTTCGGCCGGTAGACGTATATCCAGGATGACGGCGTGCCGGCAGGAGTTGTTTATCTGTAAAGAGTTTCGTTTTTGTAACACAGTCCCAGAGTAGTGCCGCCTGCGCCCGGTGAGGCTTTAAACTTTACACCGTCTGCATTGCAATAGCCGGGAATAGCATTGGATTTCATATTTATCAGATTTGTCATCTGAAATGTGTTCCGATTGTCTGTCTCAAGATCTGTATGCGCAAAACAGAATGTGATCATAGTAAGAAAAAGTGCGATAACTAATATCGAACGGAATATTCTATGTCTATTCATCTATTTTTCTCCTTGCAATTCTGAAAACATTTGCTCAATAGCAAAGGCTATTTCCGAGCTGAAGACAGCCATATCGTTGTCTTCTGTTACATGATGAAATAGAGAATTCGTATCATCATCTTTTGCAATGGCAGCCACGTAGATATTCTGCCCTGACACGGAAGCGAAGCCGGAGAAAGAGGCATAACTGTACAGCGGCTGACTCTCTTCATAGGAAAGTTTTTTGTCAATCGCTTCTATAGTCTCTGTCCTATCTGTTCCGATAGCTCCCGCCAGTCCGATATCCGGATTATAAGATGATATATCTATGTGCAAAAAAGAACTGTCTTTCACAAGTGCAATGTTCTGAAACAGGTATTCTACGGACTGCTGCCGGAGTTCCTCCAGGTCGGCGCCTTTCAGGGAAGTCTCCCCTTCAAAGATGCGGCGGCACATTTCGTTCAGCTCCCGGGCGGTATATTGTCTCGCTCCCTGCCCCTGTCCTGTGCTGTAGTCGTAAAACCGGCGTGCGCTGTCAAAGGTGAGGTCGCCTGCTCCCGCTTCCCGGAGAAAGGACTCGGCTTTTTTAAAGTCCGCCTGCAGGTAGATTTCTTCAATGTCTGTCAGATCGTTGGTGACCCCTGTCAGCCAGTTCAGATAATGGTCAAAAATGTTGACGGAAGGCAGCTGTTCCGGAAGGCTCTGACGGAGGGCGGCAGCTGTGATCAGATGGAGGGAGGATCCCGGAAATGCTCTCATTTCCATATCGCCTGTCTGTGCCAGTATCCGGCCGTCGCCGTCTGTGACGACAGCACTGACAGAGGCACCCAGATTTTCTGCAAAGGATACGTGTTTTTCCAGTATCATCTGATATCCGGCATCGATCGTATCCGGCGTTTCTGCTGTCCGGTGCGGATCTGCCGTCTCTGCCGTCGCCGTTCCGTCTGACAAACTGGCGGCGGAAGCGTCGCTGCTGCCGCTGATGATCGGAAAACAGAGCATGACGGTTGCCAGACACAGGAATACCGCAGCGAGAAACGGAAGAAGATTTTTCTTTTTTTCCGTCAGTACTGCTTTGATTCTGAGAGTCAGAACGGATTTTCGGTTTCCCATAGATGCGGCAATCGCCGTATGCCGGCCCGTGCCGCAGGCGAGAAGCGCTTCGGAATAGTCGGCGAGCTTTTCTCTGGAAAGTCCCGTAACCGCTTTTTCGTCGCAGCTGATTTCCATATCCCGGCGCATCAGTTCCCGGGCGAGCCAGATCAGCGGATGGAACCAGAAGAGGACAGCGAGCAGCTGAATAGAGAGCAGCGCGAGATTATCTCTTCTGCGTATGTGATATCGTTCGTGCAGCAGAATGTATTTCCGGTGTTTCGGATCTGTCGAAACGGGGAGATATATCCTGGCGTGGAACACTCCTCTGACGAAAGTTCCCTGTATCTGATCCGACGTCCAGACGTCAGGCTCCTCTGTCCTGACGGCGAACCGGACGCTTCTGCCGACTCTGAGTGAAGAACGGATCGTCAGGACAATCAGAATTACGACACCGGCCAGCCATACCAGAGTAAACAGTGCAAACAGGAATTCCGTATCGGATAAAAGGACGGTGTCAGCGGCCGGAATACCGGCCGGATCCGGCATAACATCCGGTGCCTGCGTATCCGATATGATATCCGGTGTCTGCCCGGAAACGGCGGCCATGTGTGTCCCGCTCTCTGAAGAGACGGATGAGGAGAGCGACATTTCAGAGATGTGAGCAGGGGTAAAGAAGTGAGAAACAGAATGCCCCCACGTCTCAATCTGCATGGGAATACCGCCGGAAGGGGTGCACCAGCTTTTCCGCTGTGCGGAAAACGGAACCGGGAATGGCGGCAAGACAGCACATCAGACCGAGACTGCTTCACAGACAGTAGGAGTAGGAACGCCGGTAGTTTCTGAGCAGAAATCTCAGAAGCGGGATCACTGCGATCAGAAGACTTATGGCGATACCTGCAGCCAGAATCCGTCCGAATATACTCTCTGCGATCTCCAGAATGCGCGCGGCCGGCTCATGGGAGAGCAGATTTATAAGAATTCTTTCCATATTCAGTTATTCGATAAGATCCGGCCC
>CAJFPD010000142.1 GCA_904398315.1 Candidatus Alangreenwoodia gallinarii
CGGATACCCTCCGGATTTCCCGTTCCGAGATGTTTTTCCTCATAGAGGACTCTGGCACCCTTTTCCAGGAAGAAGCGGTGAATACCGTTATGGCGGGCCGTGTCGTGGGTATCTGTGTGAACACCGCATCCGGCGACAATTTTCACGTCGGCCCCCTCGCCGATATAAAAGTCGTTGTGTACGATGTCATCGATATTTCCGTGGGTGACGCAGGCCGGGATATAGATGACCTCTCCCTTTGCGCCGGCTTTGACGCGGATATTGAGGCCGGACTTGTCCTCCATCGGCGTCATGCTGACCTGTGCTGTCGTTTCCGTTCCGGCGCAGGCACCGTCTTCCCGGATGAAATAGGAGCCGGCGCGGTGATTTGCGGTCCAGTCCGTCAGCTCCTTAAGAAGTTCTTCTGTTATGGCCTTCATAAATCACACCCCTTTTCCGATAGGACATATCGTTCTTTTTTCGTCAGAAAACAGCTCAGGAAATACGGTTTCCGCCGAACCTTCGCTGCGGATTTTTCCGTCGGCGATGACGATGATATCGTCTGCGATCTCCAGAATGCGTTCCTGGTGAGAGATGATCAGAAGCGCGTGTTTCTGATTTTCTTTCAAATCCCGGAATGTCTCGATCAGACTGGAGAAACTCCAAAGATCGATGCCCGCCTCCGGTTCGTCGAAGATCAGATAACGGGCGTTGCGTGCGAGAACCGTAGCGATTTCGATGCGCTTTCTTTCGCCGCCCGAAAGCTTTTCATCCATAGGACGGCGGCAATATTCCTGAGCGCAGAGACCTACATATTCCAGAAGCTGACAGAGCCGGTCTTCTCCCAGTTCCGACCCCGCCGCTGTCTCCAGCAGATCCTGTACGCTCAGACCTTTAAAGCAGACCGGCTGCTGAAATGCGAAGGCGATGCCGTTCTGCGCGCGTTTTGTGATATCCCAGCCTGTGATATCCTCTCCGTCCAGGAGAATTCTGCCGGAAGAAGGCGTTTCCAGTCCGGCAATCAGTTTGGCCAGCGACGTCTTTCCGCCGCCGTTCGGACCTGTGATGACGGTCAGTTTTCCGGGCTGGACAGAAAAAGTGATTCCTTTTAAAAGCTCTTCTCCGTCCGGAAGATTCCAGCGGACGTTTTCCAGTGTAAGCACGGAAATCCCTCCTTTATATCTATCGTTATGTTCTTTGTCCGGAGGCGGCGGGCTGGCGTCAGGCGCGCCGCACCGCCTCCGGACAGGTTCTTTACCGATTTTTTCTCATGTGGCTGAGCAACTTGTATTATAGCACAAATATCGTATAAAGAAACGTTTTTGTATTTTTTTTCGTCCGCAGGAGGGCGTCGGAAGAGAATCGGAAATTCGTCTGAAAAACAGAGGAAACGACGGAAACCGTGATAAAATAAAAAACAGATACAGCGTCAGGACAGGAAACGGAGGTGCGTGTAAATGAAGCGGAAAAAAGCGGTTTCGGCCGCGGAGATGAAAGAGATCGAAAGAATTGCAGACAGCAGGGGAATTTCCTACCGTCAGATGATGGAAAACGCCGGAACAGCGGCGTTTGAACAGATGAGGATAAAATGGCCCGAAGCGCAAAAGATTGTGATTTTCGCGGGAAAGGGAAATAACGGCGGAGACGGCTTTGTGGCGGCGCGTCTGTACGAAAAAGCCGGCGCGCAGGTAACCGTCATTCTCTGCGAGGGAATGCCGGTGACGGAGGATGCGTCGTATAATTTCGACAGACTGACCGATGCGGTAAAAAAATATTCTCTCGATGGGATGGGGGAGACCGGTGGGATCGCGGAAAAAGAGATCGGCAAGGCAGATCTGATCGTGGACGCTCTTTACGGTACGGGTTTCCACGGAACTCTGAGAGAAAGCGGCCGGAGAGCGGCAGCGATGATCAACGGCTCGGGCGTACCTGTCTGCGCTCTCGATCTGCCCAGCGGCATGAACGCCGATACGGGAGAAATCGCCGAAGGCGCCGTCCGGGCGGATCTGACGGTGGTATTTCACTGCAGAAAGCTCGGACACGAAGCGGCAGGAGCAGAAAAACAGTGCGGTGAAATTGTCGTGGTCTCTATCGGAATAGACGAAGTTTTAGATGATAATAGAAAGGAATAAAAGCGATATAAAAATAAGAAAAGAAACAGTGAAAAAGCGGCAGGACGGGTTCTTTCTTACCGGATGTACCGGATGTATGGAAGAGAAGAAACCGCCAGACAGATTGCAGCAGGAAGGAAAGGAAAAAGAACGAAATGAACCGATTCACCTATAACCGGATCGTCCATCTGAATGCAGCGCTGCGGGAGAAGGAGCTGCCTTATCGGATCGATTACCGCGATGAACATACGGCCGGTATCTGGCCCCTCGGCATCTGCGCTTCTATCGGCCGGGAGGAAGAAATGAGGGCGGAGATAAGGAACTTTTTCCGGAAAGAGGGTGTGGAGATCTTCTTTACGGAGGACGGGACGCGGATCTGTACTGCGGAACGGAACGGGGAGACAGAATAAAATGCTGTAAAATCAGTATCAGTCTGGCGTACCTATGATAAAGAACGGGAAATTTTCATGCTATTAGAAAGAAGATCCCGGATATACGATTCGGTTCTGATTGCAGAGAATACTGGAAATTGCTCCAATAAAGAAAAATACCCGACGCGGCACCACAGAAAAAGCGCTCCGGAAAAAGGAGCGCCTTTTCAATGAAAGAATGAGAATATAGGTACTGTAAATGTAAGTGTTGTTTTCAATATGCCGGTCCGCGGAAATTTTTCGTCTCCGGAACGGAGACTGAAAAATTTCTGAAGCTTTCGGACTTTTCCGGGCAGATGTCCGGTTTGCCGCGTTTTACCGCAGCAGTCATTTTTCTATTTTTCCGGATAGAAACCGGAAGGAGTTTCATTGAGATTGATCATGATATTCTTCTTCTGTGTATAATGTTCCAGAATGCTGAGATCTGTCTCGCGGCCGATGCCGGAGCGCTTGTATCCGCCGAACGGAGCGCCTGCCGGAATCTGATTGTAGGTGTTGACCCACATGCGGCCGGTTTCGATCCCTCTGGCTACGCGCAGAGCGCGGTTGATATCGCGCGTCCAGACGGCTCCGCCGAGACCGTATTCGGAATCGTTGGCCATGGCGATGACTTCCTCTTCTGTTTTAAATTTCATGATGACGGCTACCGGTCCGAAGATCTCTTCCTGAGCGACGCGCATGTCATTTGTTACATTGGCGATGAGAGTCGGCTTCATGAAGCAGCCTTTGTCACATCCGTTTTCCATATAGCGCTCGCCACCGCAGAGGATCTCGGCGCCTTCCGATTTTGCGATGTCGATGTAGCCGAGGATTTTTTCCACCTGTGCCATATTGATCTGAGATCCCATCTGCGTGTTCGGATCCAGCGGATTGCCGACCGTGATCTTATTGAATGCATCTACGGCTGCCGCCACGAATTTATCGTAGATATCCTCCTGGACGAAGACGCGGGATCCGGCACAGCAGACCTGTCCCTGGTTGAACAGAATGCCGAGCTGGAGACCGTCGATAGCCATATCCCACTGGCAGTCGCTGAAATAGATATTCGCGCTCTTGCCGCCCAGTTCGAGGGTGGACGGAATCAGTTTTTCAGCAGCAGCCTGAGCGACGCCCACGCCGACTTCGCTGGAACCGGTAAACGCGAGTTTGCGGATATCAGGATGATCCAGCAGATACTGGCCGGATTTGCTGCCGGAGCCGGTAATGACATTTACGACACCTGCAGGGAGAAGATCTTCGATCAGTTCCATGAAGACCAGCATGCTCAGCGATGTGGAGGAGGATGGCTTGAATACGATGCAGTTTCCTGCCGCCAGCGCAGGTGCCAGCTTCCACGCCGCCATCAGGAACGGGAAGTTCCACGGAACGATCTGTCCCACAACACCGATAGGTTCGCGGAGTACGAGGCTCATATAGTTACCGTCGAGTACGGTGGCCGTTCCCTCTACGGTGCGGATAGCGCCGGCGAAATAGCGGAAGTGGTCAGAGGAAAGCGGTACGTCGATGGCCGTCGTCTCACGGATCGGCTTGCCGTTATCCATCGTTTCGATCTTCGCCAGAAGTTCGGCGTTCTGATCGATACGGTCTGCGATCTGCATGAGAATCGCTGCGCGGGCGCTCGGCTCAACAGCTTTCCAGGCCGGGTACGCTTTCCAGGCAGCTTTAACCGCTGCGTCGACATCTTCTTTTGTCGCCTGGGCACATTCCGCCAGAGCTTCGCCGGTAGCAGGATTTTTCGTAGTGAAAACGGCGCCGTCTGATGCCGGAACCCACTTGCCGTCGATATACAGATCATATCTCTTCTTCAGTTCATAGCCCATTGTTTTCTGATCCTCCTTGCATTTCTTCTTCCATTTTTTTTCTGCAAACAAAAAACAAAAACCAATATCTATCAGATAATACAGTGATGCCGTCAGAGCCGTCTGCTCTCCAGCCGGGCCGCGCGGATCGCTTTCCTGCGGCACGTCATGAATATCGGCTGTTACGCCGGAAAAACACCCTGTCCGGTATCGTGGGGAGAGAAACGGGACATATCCCGCTGCCCGGATGAGGAGTAGCAGCAGCTTGATTTAACGGTGGCTTCATTGTACAATCGAGATGGTACTATTAAAAGAATCAAATAATAAAAAAATATTAGAACCAGAAATTCTTTTCCGGAAGACCGGACACGGAGACGAATGCTCCGTGCCGGAGGAAAGAAAAGGATACAACGGGCAGTACGTCCGGAACGGACACAACGGGCAGATCGGGAGGTATGACGGAAATTGCTGACGTACGATATCAATCACAGAGGAAATCAGTCGATCTATGAATATCTTTATCAGAGCATCCGCAGGGACATTCTGGAGGGAAAGCTGCAGCAGGGGGAAAAACTTCCTTCCAAGCGGAGCCTGGCAAGCCATCTGAATGTAGGTGTGATCACGGTGGCAAATGCTTACGAACAGCTGCTGACCGAAGGATATATACGGTCTGTGGAACGGAAAGGCTATTTTGTGGAAAATCTGTCGAGATATAACAGGAAAAAGGCGGCTGCGGAGACAGATTACCCGCCGGAACCGCCGGAAAGGGAATTTTTTGCCGATTTCAAGGCTAACCGGATCGGCCTCAGACATTTTCCGGCTGCGACCTGGAACCGGTTTATGAGAGAGGCTCTGTCTCTGCACAACGATACGCTGTGGAAGACGATTCCATATAACGGCCTTTATGAGCTGAGGCTGGCGATTTCCGACTATCTTTTGCAGAACCGGGGCATGAAGGTAAGTCCGTCTCAGATCATCATCGGTGCCGGGACGGAATATCTCTACAGCCGGCTGATGCAGATGTTCGGCCGGGCCTGCACTTTTGGTATCGAAGATCCGGGATACAAGAAATTTGCCGCGATTTCCGCCAGCTTCGGAAACCCGTGGAAATATATACCCATCGATGAAAGCGGTCTCATGATCGATCTGCTGGAGGACAGCGGTGCGGACGTGGTTCACGTTTCCCCGGCCAATCACTTTCCGACGGGGACAGTCATGCCGATCACCCGGCGTCTGGAACTGTTTGAATGGGTAAACCGGGTGAGAAAGCGCTACATCATCGAGGATGATTATGACAGTGAGTTCCGTTACAGCGGAAAATTCATCCTGCCCATGTTTGCGGAGGATACGCAGAATAAGGTGATCTATATGAATACATTTTCCAAGAGCATGGTGCCGTCTCTGCGCATCAGCTATATGATTCTGCCGCCGGATCTGCTTCAGCGCTATATCGATACGATGAGCTTTTATTCCTGTACGGTGTCGAGTTTCGAACAGTATGCTCTGGCCCGCTTTATATCGGAAGGACATTTTGAACGCCATATCAACCGCATGAAGCTCTATTACCGGGGGCAGCGCAGCATCATCCTGAACGAGATCGCGAAGTCGCCTCTGATGAAGATCGCTTCTGTCAGAGAACGCAATGCCGGAACACACTTTCTCCTTAGCGTCAGGACGCGTCTGAGCGAGGAAGAGGTGCGCCGGGCCGGGCTGGCGGCGGATCTGAGTCTGTCCATGTATTCCGATTACAGCTATTCCGATGTCTCCGGAGGAGATATCTGTACGCTGGTCATCAATTATGCGGGAATCGAGCAGGAGAAAATTCCGGAGGTAGTCCGCCGTCTGGCCGGTATTTTTCCGGAGTGCTCTGGTTCTGTTTTATAATAGAACCAGAATAACCCGGCGGGATACCGGAAAGGGAACGAAAAGAAGCGGACTGCCGGACCGGATATTAATATATCTTTATATGTATAAATAATTCTGAACTTTTTCCGTTTTCATGGCGTGCGCAGACGCTCCATTATATAATGTGAATGATATGACAGTCTGCGGCGGCCGGACTTCGCAAAAAAGAGCGGGCGCGGAATGCGCTGCTGCGGTTTCACAGAGGTGAACGGAAAGGGGTAACAGGAGAAGTATGAAATTTGTGATCGAACATCTGTCGAAGCGTTTTGAAAAAAAGGAAGTGCTGCGCGACATCAGTTTTTCCTTTGAGAGCGGAAGGATTTACGGTCTGCTGGGAAGAAACGGCGCCGGCAAGACGACGCTGTTCAACTGTCTGAACCGGGATCTTCCGTCGGACGGCGGAAGATTTTATCTGGAAATCGACGGTGAGCAGAAGCAGACGGAGGCGGAAGACATCGGCTATGTTCTGTCAACACCGACGGTACCGGAATTTCTGACGGGCAGGGAGTTTCTGAAATTTTTTCTCGATATCAACGGACAGTCAGCGGAGGAACGGAAGACGATCGACGAATATTTCGAGGAGATGAGCATCGCGCCGGAGGACCGGGACAGACTGCTGAAGGATTACTCTCACGGGATGAAGAACAAAATGCAGATGCTCATCAATATCATCGCAAAGCCGAGGATTCTTCTTCTGGACGAACCGCTGACCTCTCTGGATGTGGTAGTGGCTGAGGAGATGAAGCAGATGCTGCGCTCGCTGAAAAAAGACCATATTACAATTTTTTCCACACATATCATGGATCTGGCGCTGGATCTGTGTGATGAAATCGTGCTTCTGAACCACGGCGTGCTGGAAAAGGTGGATCAGAGCGATCTGGACGAACGCGGATTTAAGGAAAAGATTCTCAGCGCTCTGAAAGAGGACGGAGGCGACGATCATGAATAGCAGAAACGTATTCCGCATCTCCTTCGCGCTGAAAAACACGTATCGGGTCAACAGCATTCTCTATTCTCTCAAGCAGATTCCGCTGGTGAAGAGAATTCTGCCGGAATCTCTGTATGCCAGCGGCGGTCTGAAGATTTTCGCCGGCATTCTCGCGGGTCTCTGGGAGATCATCAGCGCGTTCGGAGGAAAATTTCTCTATCTGCTGATCATGGTGTTTCTGATGGGAATGGTTTACCGCAGCGTGCCGGAGGACCGTCTGTTTCTTCACATTCTCGTCTTTCTGACGGCGGTGGGAGCTTTTACGAATACCTACATGTTTAATCCGGGGCGGGACAAATATTACGCTATGATTCTGATGCGCATGGATGCGAAAAAGTATACGCTGACGAATTATTTCTATTCGATTCTGAAGGTTATCGTCGGATTTCTGCCGTTTACGATCCTCTTCGGTCTGATGCGGGACGTTCCTCTCTGGCTGTGCATTCTGCTGCCGTTTTCCGTGGCGGGTTCGAAACTGATCCTGGCGGCCGTATCGCTGACGGGTTACCGCCGGACGGGACGGACCTCCAATGAGAACAGGCTGGGACGGTTCGGATGGATCATTCTGGCTGTTCTGACCGCAGCGGCGTATCTTCCTCCGGCGGCAGGCATCACACTGCCGCTGCCCGTTTCCGCCGCAGTGCTGGCGGCTGCGGCAGCCGCAGGAGCAGCGTGCATACCCGCTATCGTGCGCTTCGATGAGTATCGCGAGATGTACCGTCAGATTCTGACACAGTCTATGAGTCAGATGGACGAGATCCGGGGACAGTCTCTGAAACAGAGCAGAAAGGTGATCTCCGCCGATACGTCGATCACCAGCAGGAAAAAAGGATTCGAATATCTCAATGAACTTTTCATCCGGCGGCATCAGAAGGTTTTATGGAAATCCTCGAAGCGGATTGCGGGAGTCTGTGCCGGACTGATCTGTTTCGCCTGTCTGGCGTTTTTTATGTGGCCGGAGGCGAAACCTGTGGCAAACAGCATGCTTCTGACATATCTGCCGTATTTCGTCTTTATCATGTACGCCATCAACAGAGGAACCGGATTTACCCGGGTGCTGTTCATGAACTGCGATCACAGCCTGCTGACCTATGCTTTCTATAAACAGCCGAAATCCATCCTGAAGCTGTTTCAGATCCGTCTCCGGGAAATTGTCAAGGTGAATCTGCTGCCCGCCGCTGTCATCGGGGCCGGGCTGGCCCTGTTGCTTTTCGTCTCCGGAGGGACAGAGAATCCTCTGAATTACGCGGTACTTTTCATATCGATCGTCTGCCTGAGCATCTTTTTTTCTGTCCACTATCTGACGATTTATTATCTGCTTCAGCCGTACAACGCCGGTACGGAGATGAAGAGCGGAACGTATCAGATTATCCTGTGGGTCACGTATCTCGTCTGCTTTTTCCTGATGCAGGTCCGGATGTCCACGCTGGTATTCGGTCTGATGACCATACTTTTCTGCGTCCTGTACTGCATCGTGGCCAGCATACTCGTCTTCCGCTTTGCGCCGCGGACTTTCCGGCTGCGGATGTAGGCCGGACGGAGCCGGGCGGAAAGACGAATCCGGCGCCTGCCGTCGCTCCGGACGGGCCGGAGCGACGGCAGGCGCCGGAAGATACCGGATACCGCATAGAATACGGAACCCCTCCGGCCGCCGGACAGTAAGAAGACGGCCGCGGCCCGCAGGTTCTTCCGAGGCGGTCCTGCAAGATTTCTGCATGAAAAGCTCTGCGGAAAAATCCGAAATAAAAGATGGCATCTGCCGCAGAACGTGGTATAATAGGAATCAGACCGGCAGGTCAGCTGTGTGAGACAGACACGGGCGATTAGCTCAGCTGGGAGAGCGCAGCGTTCGCAACGCTGAGGCCGTGGGTTCGATCCCCATATCGTCCACCAGATAAAGACAGAAAAACCCGTTTCCCGATTTTTCTGAAAGATCGGGAAACGGGTTTTTCTGTGTTCCGGACAGCACATTCTTTTCGCAGAGACGCAGGTTCCTCGAAATGTCACGATTCAGTCCCGGCAGTACTCTTTTTCGATCGTGTCGATCAAAGCGATGATCCGTTTATCCTGAATCCGGTAATATACGTTCATGCCCTGTTTTTCAGAGGAAAGAATGCCGGCTGTTTTCATCTGACTCAAATGCTGCGACAGGGCGGACGCCGTAATATTAGGCGTATACTGATGGATCTCTCCTACCGAGAGCTCTCCGTTGAGCAGTGCGCACAGAATCAGCAACCGGTGTTCATTCGCCAGCAGCTTCAGCAGGTCCGCGATTTTCTTTGCCTGAGCTTCCATATTCTCTGACCTTCTTTCCGTTCCTCAATTTGCAGATCCCCTGGGTCATCGTTCCCATAGGGCAGTATACGCACCACGATCTGGGGCGGAAAAGCACCATCGTTATCAGCCCCAGAATCGTGGAGGTGAGCATGACTCCGAAAAATCCGAAGGCAAACTGCCCGATCCACGGAGCTGCAAAGCTTACATCAGCCCAATGCCACGGAAGACGGAACACCCACAGAAGCGTCACTGTCTGCGAGAGCGGGGCGCCGGTAAAGACACGGTAGGTGCTGAACAGCATCAGACAGAACATAATCATGAAGAATGTCAGAAATCCATAACGGAACAGAGGATGCCGCAGAAATTTAGGCGGCGGCACATTCCGGGACAGTTTCAGTTTTTCTCCCAGCAGGCCGAATAGCTGTCCGCGTCCGCAATAGCGGTTGCAGTAAGCCTTGCTGCCGCCGAATATGGCCACGAACAAAGGAATACAGAAAAAAAGCATTCCCAGCCAGGCAAACAGAATATTAAACAGGCCTAAAGACAGGTAGCACAGCTCGACGATCCAGAGATAATCCGACCACCTCTTTTTCTTCTGCTCTTTCATCGTGAAGTTCTCCTTTCTACAATGTCGATCACCGCCGCAGGACATACCTTTGCACATTTCCCGCAGCCGACGCATTTTTCCTGATCGACGCGGGCGGATATGCCCCACATAATCCGGATCGCTTCTTTCGGACATACGCGTACACAGTAACCGCAGGCGACACACTCTTTGCCGACACTGGATATTTTACGGGACAACATCGAATACCCTCCTAATATATAAGTAATTTAGATATTACTAATATACTAAAATATTGGCTCTGTGACAAGACTTTTTATAAATAAATCTCTCATCTTTTTCGGCATCGTTGATTTTTCAGTGACAGGATCCGTGTGACAGCGCGCTGGAAAAGGGGAAACGATATCTCCGGTTACGGCGGGATGTGAACTGACATACGCAGCAGAGAATTTTCTCCGATATTTTTGATTTTTCGGTAGCATGCATATCAAATCGGTGTTATAATAAAACCAAAAGTTAGATTTAACTAACTGATCCGCAGTCATCACTGCGTTCCGGTTGTATCGCGAATATTGTAAATATCGCGTCATGCCGGGCATGAAGAGATGCGGATTTTCTTTTTGTCATCCGGTTATACATGACAAACTGCTTTTAGATAAAAACAGCGGGAATCCGGCTGTACGGCTGGCCTGGCCGGATCATGCAGGAGAGAGAAAGATGAGACTGGAGGAAGCCTGAAGTGGACAAGCAGAAAGAGGCTATCATAAAAAAGCTGAAGGAAAACGGGTGCAGAATCACGAAACAGAGGCTGGAAATTCTGGATATCATACTGGAGGATCAGTGTTCGAGCTGCAAGGAAATCTACTATCGGGCGTCCGAAACGAACAGCCGGATCGGAATCGCCACCGTTTACCGGATGGTGAGCGCACTGGAGGAAATCGGCGTCGTCAGCCGGAGACTCGTATACCGGCCCGCCGGCGCCGGGCGTTCGTCCTCCGGCGGCACGGGGAAATCGTCGAAGACGGACCCGAAAAGGAAAGAATGATGAAGTTGAGAAGATTTCTCAATAAGACCTGTTATAATTGACTAACCTCCGGATGAAATCTTATGATCGGTCTGTAAAAAAGAGAAACATCAGAATAAAATCCGGCAAAATGCAGTAAAGGAGTGACAAGGAGATGAAGCATCATAAATTCTGGGCGATCGCGATGGCTTTCTGCGGTCTGATGGCTTTCTATACGGGATATAAGCATAAATAAACGGATCTTAATTTTTGAAGTTACACGGGAATACAGAATACAGGAGGAAGAAAATGAGAAACAATCCGGATGATTTTAAAGTAAAAGAACTGAGCCTTTTTGCGGGAGGCATTCTGTTCGGAACGGCAGGCATCCGGCTTCTTGCCAGCAAGGACGCGAAAAAGGTATATACGAACTGCGTGGCAGCGGCACTGAGAGCCAAGGAATTCGTGATGAAGACCGTGACAAAGGTTCAGGAGAACGCAGAGGATGTTCTGGCGGAGGCGAAGCAGATCAACGAGGACAGAGCTGCAGCAGAGGCGGCCTGCGAACAGGAGGATGCTTGCGGCGGAGATACCTGTGTCTGTGAAGAGAATGCGTCGGCCAAAAAAGAGGAAGCGTAAAGATCAGAGAAAGACAGGAGCAAGACAGCGATACATCACGCGGGGCTGATTCAGCCCCGCTTTTCACATGAAACAGCCGGCTGCCGCAAGCCGGCTGCCGCACCGAGAGAATGCCTGTGCGGCAGCCAAAACCGGGACCGGAGGCCGAACGATGCCAGGACCTCGGTTCGGCGCCGGAAAAAGGAAAAGGTGAGAAGGTGAGAATGAAGTGAAATTTACGATAAAACATGAACTGAAGGGACGGATCCGCGTCCATATGGCTCAGAGCCGCATGTCATATGAAGAGGCGGATACGCTGCTGTACTATCTGCAGAGTCTGCCGGAAGTGGAAAATGCGAAGGTTTACGAGCGTACAGCGGATGCGGTGGTGTTCTATTCGGGAGACAGAGAGAGTGTGATCGGGGCGCTGCGAAGCTATCGTTTTGAAAATACGGAGGTTCCGGAAGGCGTCATCGAGCATTCCGGAAGAAAACTGAATGCGGAATACAGGGAAAAACTGATCCGGAAGGTGATCCTGCGCTTCGGAGGAAAACTTTTCCTGCCGTATCCGGTAAGAGCAGCCATCATTGCGGTGAAAGCCTCCGGTTATATTCTCAGGGGAATCCGCAGCCTGAAAGGCGGAAAACTGAAAGTGGAGGCTCTCGATGCCACCGCCATAGGAGTTTCTCTGCTGCGGCGCGATTTCAATACAGCGGCTTCTGTCATGTTCCTGCTGGGGATCGGTGAGATCCTCGAGGAATGGACACATAAAAAATCGGTGGGAGACCTGGCCAGAAGCATGTCTCTGAATGTCAGCAGAGTGTGGCTGAAGCAAAGGGATGCAGACGGAAAAGGAGAGCAGGAGGTTCTGGTATCCGCTTCCGACATCTGCCCGGGAGATGAAGTGGTCGTGCATATGGGAAATGTCATTCCTTTTGACGGCGTCGTCACAGCCGGAGAGGGAATGGTCAACCAGTCCTCGATGACAGGTGAATCGCTGCCTGTTCACAAGACGACAGACGGATATGTGTATGCCGGCACTGTCCTGGAGGAAGGAGAACTGACTGTCGCGGTCCGCGCCACCTCGGGCTCCACGCGCTACGAGAAAATCGTGGCGATGATCGAGGAGTCGGAAAGGCTGAAATCGGGTATGGAAAGCAAAGCCGAGCGTCTGGCGGACCGGCTCGTTCCGTATACTCTGGCCGGCACCGGTCTGGTGTGGCTCTTTACCCGCAATATCACAAAAGCGCTGGCTGTTTTGATGGTGGACTTTTCCTGCGCGCTTAAGCTGGCGATGCCCATCGCCGTCCTGTCCGCCATACGGGAGGCCAATGCCCGCCATATTACCGTCAAGGGCGGAAAATATCTGGAAGCCGTCGCCGAGGCGGAGACGATCGTGTTCGATAAGACGGGAACGCTGACAGAGGCGAGACCGTCCGTACGGGACGTTGTCGTATTCGGCAGCGGGAAAAAAGACGAAATGCTGCGCATTGCAGCCTGTCTGGAGGAACATTTCCCCCATCCGATGGCAAAAGCTGTCGTCACGGCGGCCAGACAGAAAAATCTGGATCATGAGGAAATGCATTCGAAGGTCGATTATATCGTCGCTCACGGTATCTCATCCTATATCGGAGACCGGAAAGTCATTATCGGAAGCTATCACTTCGTCTTTGAGGACGAGGGCTGCAGCGTAGCGGAGGAATACAGAGAAGCGTTTGAGCAGCTTCCGGATGAATATTCTCATCTGTATATGGCTATCGACGGCAGGCTGACTGCGGTGATCTGTATCGAGGACCCTCTCCGGCCGGAGGCGGCGGATGCGATCCGGGCGCTGAGAGCGGCGGGAATACGGAAAATCGTCATGATGACGGGAGACAGCGAACGGGCGGCCGCCGCTGTGGCCGCAAAGGTCGGTGTGGATGAATATTATTCCGAAGTTCTTCCTGAAGAAAAAGCGGCCTATATCGAAAGACAGAAGGCAGACGGAGGAAAAGTCATCATGGTGGGAGACGGAATCAATGATTCTCCGGCGCTTTCCGCCGCAAACGCAGGCGTTGCTGTCAGTGACGGCGCGGAGATCGCCAGGGAGATTGCAGACATCACTGTGTCGGAGGACAGTCTGTGGGGGCTGGTGACGCTGAAACAGCTGAGCAACCGCCTGATGCGCCGGATTCAGCAAAATTACCGGGCCATCGTCGGCATCAATACCGGCCTGATCGGGCTGGGCGTCGGAGGCGTCATTCAGCCTACCACGTCGGCTCTCCTGCATAATACCTCCACACTGGTCATCGGGCTGAAAAGCATGCAGAATCTGCTGGAGGACGACGGAAAAACGGGAAGGTAATCTTTCTGCATCGAATGTCTGCGGAGGCGAGTTGCCGGCGGACCGGCCGGAAAAACGGAGAACATCGTCAGCGGACCGGCCGGAAAAGCCGGCGGTGCGGAAACCGGAAAAGGCAGAGTCAGCAAAGACGGAAAAGATAAAGAGGGAAAAAACGGGAAGAGCTCCCGCGCAGAGTGATATCTGTGCGGGAGCTCTTTTATGAAGAAAGCTCTTACACAGGTGAACAGGATATGTGGAGATCACACCGGAAAACCGCAGAGAGAGGATGAAATCCATCTGCAGCAGCGCGGAATGGATGAGGCCCGCAGAGCACGGACCGGATTCCTACGTACCCGCGGAGCCTCAGAGATACCGGTAAAGGAGAAAAAGAGCAGAAAAAATACCATCAGCATACGGCGGTTTTCATGAGCCGGGAGCCCAGACGGCTGAGAATCTCGTTTGAAATCGTGCCTGCCTGTTCCGCCAGCTGTGCGGAGGTGATCTCCAGATCGCCGGATTTCCCGAGGATGACGGCGACGTCACCTGCTCTGACATCCGGAATATCGGTGATATCCGCCAGCATCTGATCCATGCAGATGCGTCCGGCGATAGGCGCCCTGCGGCCGTTGATCAGCACGGATCCCCTGCCGCAGGAAAGACTTCTGGGAAGACCGTCGGCGTAACCTATGGTCACAGCAGCGAGAACCGTCTCCCGCTGTGCGGTGAATGCCAGGCCGTAGCCTGCGCTTTCCCCGGGATGCAGCCGGCGGACCGATGCGACGCGGGCCTTTACAGAGAGCGCGGGGCGAAGGTCTCTTCCGAGCTTCTGCGTATCCTCCTGCGTGCTGAGTACGCCGTAAAGGGCGATGCCTACCCGTGCGTAGCGCCCTCCGAATTCCGGATAGCGCAGCAGACCGTAACTGCTCAGAAGGTGAAAAGGCGGCGGTGTAATGCCCCTGTCTTTCAGCTGATCCATGACAGACAGGAGCCGCCGGTACTGTTTCTGTGTGAAAAGCCGCTCCTTCGGAGTTTCCATATCGCTGACGCAAAGATGGGAAAAGATTCCTTCGATCTGCAGGTGCTCCATCTGAAAAATGCGGCAGATTCTTTCGATCTCCCCGACGTCTGTTCCCAGCCGGTGCATTCCCGTATCGACGGCGACATGGACCCGGAGCGATTTTCCGAACCGGTTCAGCGTGCGTGCGTGATCATAGTCCGCCACCGTCTGAATCAGGTGAAAACGTTTCAGCAGCGGAAAGTCCGGCGGCATCGTATAACCCAGCACCAGGATATCCCCCAGGATTCCGCGGCGGCGGAGAGTGGCTCCTTCCGCCGCGGATGCCACACAGAAGCTGCGGATTCCGAGATCGTTCAGTTCTCTTGCGGTGAGAAGGGCTCCGTGACCGTAAGCGTTCGCCTTGACAGCGGGCATCAGATCACAGCCTTCCGGAAGCAGAGCGCGGAGCGATTCCACGTTGTGCCGCAGAGCGTCCCGGTC
>CAJFPD010000143.1 GCA_904398315.1 Candidatus Alangreenwoodia gallinarii
AATAAATCGACATGGGAAATCGCGGAAGCGCTTATCGATATCGCCCATCCCGATTTTCGTGAAGAACTGATTAAAGCCGCGGAAAAACAGGGAATCTGGTGCAATACCAGCAAACTTCTCTGATTTTTCCGCATAGATATTCGGTTTTTTCTGCAGAAACACTCGATGAAAAGCCGGAATATCCTCCTGTAATGAAAAAATTCGCACCGGTCCGTGCATCGTGACATACCTTTCTTTTCGGCGAACAGGAAAAGGATGAATCATGTCAGATGGCATGGATTTCGGTGCGTTTTTTTATCACTGAAATTCAAAAAATTTCTATTTCAGGTAAAAAATATATATCATAGGATTGACATTTTATGGAATTCGATTTATATTAAACGTGGATGGAAAATATTTACATGACGTTTACCCCTTTCCGGCAGGACGGATACTGCGGAAAAAATGTAATATTTTCCGTTCTGTCCGAAGACCGAGTGTTGATAAGGCGGTGATGAAAAAAATTTTTGATGATTATGAGAAGATAAGGGACCGGATCCTGTGCAGACTAGTGAGCGCCGAAAGGCGGCAGTCAATGCCGGAGAATATTGTGAGTATAACCTGTCTCGACTTATCGGTGATATTCTGTCTCTTTCCGGATGATCCGGAGAGTCGCGGAAGAGGAGTTTTTGAGATTTCAGAAGAGGATCTCAGGCGGTGGGGGATAGAAAGAGCAAGGCTGATTCGCGATGCGTATGAAAATACCGGAAAGAGGTATCGTTATCTTTTCCGCAGACTGGCAGATGTGACAGAAGCCATCGAGAAAAATACGGAGCGGTTTCTGTGCGATCCCGTCAGCGTGATCGAAGGGATACCGGAGATCGAAGAGGCGGAAGGGAAAAAGTCTGAGGAACCTTATACGCTGATAAACAGCGAACTGTTTAACGGATCGGTTATTCTGCTGTATCCGGACCGGCTGGCTGAATTTGCGGAAAAACTGGGCAGGGATCTCATTCTGCTGCCCTCTTCGGTTAATGAACTGGTGTGTCTGGGCTGGACGGAGAATCTGGATATCGAAAGGCTGCAGAGCATCGTCATGTCCGTCAACCGAACCTGTGTCAGCGAAGAGGATGTTCTGAGCGACAGTCTGTACCGGTATATCCGCAGGGAAAACCGTGTGGAAATTATCCGCACGGGCGATGAGGCGGATGCGGAAAAGATCCTGAAGGATGCGGGTCGGAAGGGACAGATGTGCCATGGGCCGGATTCTGTCCGGAAGAGAGAACGAAAGGAAGCGGCTGCAGAGGAAAGGAGGGAATGATTGGAAGCAGGCAGAAAAAAGAACAGACTGAGAAAGGGCACGGCCTTCCTGTGTGCGGCGGCGGTACTGCTGTCCGGGTGCTTCGGCCAGTGCGGGCTTTTTTCCCATGCAGCCGGGGAAACATATGATTATTATGTTCATGTCTCCGCTGCGGGAAATGATATGACGGCGGACGTGAATACCAGCAGGGCATTTGGCGACATTCAGCTGGCGTATGACGCTCTGATCTGCCGCTGGGCGGCAGACGGGGGCGATACGGATGACCGGCTGGGAATCATACTGGACACAGATATCACGGTAAAAACGGCTTTCATGATGGGAATCGGAGACAGATACGGGCGCGCTCACGACGGCACGGATGCCGATGTTCAGACGGGACAGTATCAGCGTCTCGATGTGAACACGAAGCGGCTGTCAGATGTCAGGTATAACGATTACCGTCTCACGGTGGACGGGCAGGGTCATACTGTCTCTCCGGATCAGGAGGAGATGTGGAGTACCTTTTCCCCTTATACCATCATGAATGACCGGTATCGTTCCTCGGTGATGATGGCGGCAAACGGAGGCAGCATTGCGCTGAACGATATCGTATTCGACGGACTGAAAGAGGATGTGACAGGCCTGTTTCTCTACAACAATACGTATCGTGAAAACACGGGGGTGAAGCAGCTTTCGGTTACGGGCTGCACCTTCCGCGATTTCTGTCCTCAGCAGGGGACGCAGTACGGCGGAGCTGTGGGTACTGCGACTTTCGGCGCATCTCACGGTGTGCACTGCGAGATAGCCGTTACAGGATGTACCTTTGAAAATAACAGATCCAATACGGGTTCTGTTACATACGGCGGAGCGTTATATGCAGGCAGAGATGTGAGATGTGTCGTCCGCAGCAGCAGCTTTACAGGAAACAGCGCCAATACCGGAGGTGCGGCAGCCGTTTACAGCGGTCTGCTGGACATCGACGGCAGTTGCAGTTTTTCCGGCAATGAAGCTTCTCAGCGAGGCGGAACGATTCACGACGCCGGAACGGTCATTCTCAAAGATCTGGATTCGTCAAATTTCCGGAGCGGAAGCTGCGGACAGTTCGGCGGAGCCGTTACGGTGGCTTCCAATCCTGACTTTACCGGCAGGCTGGTGCTGGATCACTGCAGCATTCGGGGATTTACCGCCGGAAATGCAGGCGGAGGCGTTTACGTTTACTCGGGATCAGAGCTCTATCTGTACGGCGGATCTTCTGTCACGGGAAATACGAATCAGGAAAATATCGACAATCAGCAGGTATCCTATGCCTCCAATATTCATACAGCGTCTTCCTCGGCGAGAGTCTATGCGGGAGGCGTGACCGGTGAAACGGGGATCTCCACATCCAATCCGACGGAACACAAGGTCCTCGTCTATTCGGCGGAACAGTCCGCCGTATCCGGCCTGAACGAGGCGATCCGAAGCCTCGGAGGAACACAGTCGTACGGCACGTATTCCATGAATGATTCCTTTACGGAAGAAGATTTCGGACGGATCACATATGATTCCGAGGTCTATCTGCTGGTACAGGATCAGGAGATGCCGGACAACATGTGGCTGGAGACGGCTGCAGGCTCGTACATTTTCTGGGATCTGAACGTGCCGGGAATCGCTTCTCCGGCGGCGACAGCAGGAGTGGCGGGCAGCCGGGTAAATGCACCTCAGGTGTCGGCGGAGCTGACGTCTCAGAACGTGGTATACCGGTTTAAAGGCTGGTACACAGAAGCGTCGGGAGGTGAAAAGATCACCAGCGGTGTCTATCCGCAGGCCGGCGTACAGGTCTACTACGCGCAGTGGGATCTGACGGACTCCGAAGGAGGGGTGCCGGAAGCGGAGAATCAGTATTTTACCGTTTTTTTCGATCAGAATTATGACGGGGGCGGCATCACCAGCGAACTGGTGGGAGATACGGTTCTGACCCTGACTGTGACATATGATGACGGCACGGAGCGCGTTCTCGTATGCCATCTTCTCTCTCTGGGCTTCTCTTTCCCAGGCGATCCGGTGAGAGAGGGGTATGATTTTCAGGGATGGTCGCTGAGATCGGACGGCTCATCAGGAATGGTGGATCCGTCCTACCGGCCGGAGGAAAGTGTGACGCTGTTCGCAGTCTGGAAGGTGCATCAGCATACACTGACCTGGGATGCCGGGAAAGGAGCACCGGGAAGCACGACGAAGCAGGATTACGGTTCGGTGATCGAGGTACCGGAGGCACCGTCCCGGGAAGGTTATGCATTTGCAGGCTGGTTCCGGGATGAGGAATGCACCGTGGCGCTGACTGACGGAGAAAGAGTCAGCGGTGACGCGGTCTACTATGCGAAATGGGTTCCGGTCTCCTGCCTGATTCGCTGGGATGCTGATTACACGGGAGGTTCCGTGACGGCGGTACGGCAGGATTACGATGAGAACCTCCTGATACAGCAGGACCCTCAGCGTTACGGATATGCGTTTGCAGGCTGGTACACGGGCAGAAACGGCACGGGGACCCGTGCGGAGAGCTACGGAACGGTGAGAGAGGATATCACATTTTATGCCTGCTGGGTTCATGAGACGATGGATTACGATGTGGAGATCCGATGGGACGATTTCTCCGACAATGACGGCATACGGCCGGAGGCGGTAACGGTGGAACTGGTGAGAAACGGCATCCGTACAGGATATGTCCGCACGTTGACGGCATCGGATGTTTCGGAGGCCGGTTCTGATACGTGGAAGTACACCTTTGAGAACCTGGCGGTCTCCGACGATATCTCCGCCCGCTACGTCTATTCGGTGGCGGTGAAAAGCAGTGTTTCCGATGAGTATGAGTATGATGCGGATTTCACCTCCAACGCGTATGCCGGATATATCTATATGACTCACAGTCTGGTGCTTACCGATCTTCCGGTATATCTCACCTGGGATGACAAGAATGATAATGACGGTTATCGTCCGGCTTCCGTCAGGGTGAAACTGACGGCAGACGGAGAGGCGGTTTCCGAAGCGGACTTTATCTACAGAGAAGGCCGTTATCAGCCGTCGGAGGTTTCTCTGGCAGGGGACGGAAATACCTGGGAATATGTATTCCGGGGATTTCAGAAATACCGGCAGTCCGGAGATGAAAAGGGACAGGAAATCCGGTACGGAATCACAGTGGAGGAGATCAGCCGGGGAGACCTGGACGCCTACGATGTCACATACAGCGGCTGTACAGCTGTTCTGTCTCACGGAAACGATACCCTGTCGAAAGCGGTGACGGTGGAATGGGATGACAACAACAATCAGGACAACAAACGGCCGGCCAATATCGTCGTGCAGCTCTACGCGGATAGAGCGGCTATAGCCAATAAATATGTGACGCTGTCAGATGCCAACGGGTGGACTTACATATGGAATGACCTTCCGAAATATACTGATGAGGGAAAACTGATTCATTATGAAGCTTATGTCGTCAGCGCTCTTACCGATTATACGGCATCGACGGCGGGAATGGTCATACGCCTCACGTACGTGCCGAGGAGCACCTCTGTTCCGGCACGGATCATCTGGACGGATGAAGAAAACGCCGACGGCCTGAGACCGGACTATCTGCTGGCGGAACTCATCGCTGACGGCGAAGCGACAGGAGATGTTCAGACGCTGTCGGAGACAGGAGGATGGTCTGTTGAATGGAAAAATTATCCATATTATATTGACGGAAAAAGGGTGGAATATACGTTCCGCCTGCAGACTCCCGAAGGATATCAGGTTTCTTACTACGGAACCTATGATTCCTCCGGTCTGTCGGCAGTGCTGACCCATGAGAGAATCCGCCGGGATCTGACAGGGAGTATCGTCTGGGAAGACGATGACAACAGAGCATCGGCGCGCCCATCCCGTGTCAGCGTTTCACTTTATGCGGACGGAAAGCCTGTAAACGGTTCAGAGGAAATCCTGTCTGCCGACAGCGGGTGGCAGTATATATGGGAAAATCTTCCTGTTTATCGCGATCAGGGAGAGGAGATCCTCTACAGTATCGCGGCGGCCTCCGACATCGGCAGCTATACCGCTCTGTCCGACGGTATGCAGATCACCATGTTTTACGAAGCGGTGACTTCCGATCTCCGCTGCAGTATCCTGTGGGATGACGCGGCGGACGCGGACGGGCGGCGGCCATCCTATCTTCCGGTGGTACTGACCATCGGCGGGGAAAAGACGCTCTATTCCGTTACGGCAAAGGACAACGGAACGGATACCTGGGAGGCGGTTTTCCCGGGATTTCCGGTCTATAACGCGCAGGGTGAGGTGATACCGTACGGAATCACCGCAGATCCGGTTCCGGCCGGTTATACGGCTGTCAGTACCTCGGATACGCTGATTCTGACACGAAGTGCGGATACCGTACCGGCGGAAGGCACCGTCATCTGGGATAACGCCTTCGACAGCTGGGAACAGAAACCTCAGAGCGTTCCGCTGGCGATATGGGGATATTCCGCGAAGACTGACCGCTATACCTATCTGGCGGCAGGAACGGCGAAAGCTTCCGAAGGATGGAAATACCGGTTTGAAGAGGTTCCTGTCAGCGATCCGGAAACGGGAGTTCCGTTTACGGGATATGCTGTAGGATTTCCTCAGCTGGAGTCCTATTACCGCGAAAATGCCCAGCCTTCTCAGTGGCAGTATTATGTGACGATATCCTGCGATGCTTTCGACCGGCAGGACAACGGCGTTTTCTTCGATACCCGCATCAGACCGAACGATCATTATCAGAATTCCGGACAGTCGGAATATACCGTACGGATCTCCTGGGAGGACAACGGCAACGCGGCCAGTTCCAGGACTTACGGTATGGTAATACATCTGACGGGAACCTCTGCCGGATCGCAGATAAGTTATGATTACACGGTGACGGAAGCGGATGTCCGGGAAAATAATACGATGGAACACGTCTTCAGGGGTCTTCCTCTGAGAGATGCCTACGGAAATCTCTACGAATACCGGGCGGAGATGGTATCTCTTCCGGATAATTATACGGTGACGCGGCAGCAGGCGGGAGGCAGCGACGCGGCGTTTACCCTGACGAATGTGCGGGATATTACGATTACCGTCGTCTGGCAGGACAGCGGCGATGCCGACGGACTGCGCCCGGATTCTCTGACGCTTCAGCTGTATGGAGATGCTGAGAATGAGGGAAAATATGTCTATACAGGAGATTTTCTGAAAGAAGCGGAATACGAGGAGAAGGGCAGCGATGTCTGGACTTACCGGTTCTGCGACGTACCGGTCTGGTCGGCATACAGCACGAATCGGGAGGTGAATTATCTGTACTATATCGAACAGGAAGAAGCCGAAAAGCTGAGAGAATCGGGATTTTCGGCGGATTACGGCGGATATGAAACGGATTCCAATGCGTACAGCAAAAATAACGAGACGTATTTCCTGTATCTGTCCCGTGACAGACAGACGGCAGACTATGAGACGGAGATCATCTGGGATGACGAAAGCAACCGCGACGGAATGCGGCCGGCGGAGATTCGGATCTGGCTGCGGGCCGATTACCAGGACGGAAAAGGACCGCAGATCATCGGAGAAAAGACGGCGATCCGGGGAAGCGAAACGGAAGATATGTGGAGATACCTGTGGGAGGATCTCGATGTCTTCATCCATTCCGGGACGCGTATCATCTATACCATCGCTGCAGAGGATGTGGCGGGATACCGTGCGGAATACAGCGATGAATTTCCTTCTATGACATTTATAAGGGATAAAAGCGAAATTCCCGAAGGCGGAACCGGCGAAAGCGGAGATGGTGGAGATGATGAAGAAGGCGGCTCCGGCGGAAGCGGCACGGGCGGCGGTTCTGGCTCCGGCGGTGGCACGGGCGGCGGCTCAGGTTCCGGCGGAAGCGGAGTCACGGATGATCCGGAAAAAGAAAGTTCCGGTGATGATCCCGACGATAGTCTGAATCCGGATGAAAGTGTGGGATCCGGAGAAGGAAACGGCGGAGCGGATGTTTCAAAGTGGCTGAACACGGAAGTACATGACGCTTATATGCAGGGCTATCCGGACGGCTCTTTCCGTGCCGACGGACTGATGACGCGGGCGGAAGCCGCGCAGATGTTTTTCAATCTTCTGAAAGATCCTGCAGCTGATTCCTCGGTACCGTTCCGCGATATCAGAGAAGATGCCTGGTATGCGGATGCAGCAGGCAGGCTTGCTGAGCTGGGCATCATCAACGGATACCCGGACGGAACGTTCGGAGGAGGCCGGACGATTACGAGGGCGGAATTTGCCGCGATGGCAGTACGTTTTGCAGAGGCGGGAGTATCGGAAACACCTTCCTGCTCCTACCGCGATGTTCTGAAACGCGGATGGGCCTATGAAGCGATCGCTTCCGCTACGGAATACGGATGGCTTCAGGGCTATCCGGACGGTACATTCCGGCCGGAGGATGATATCACCCGTGCAGAGGTCTGCACAGCTGTCAACAGAATGCTGGGCAGGAGTGCGGACAGGGCATATATCGAAAAACACAGCGGAGAAATCCGTTCTTTCCGGGATCTGAGCGAAGCGCACTGGGCGTATTTTGATATCTCGGAAGCAGTAAATGTACACGATTTCAGCGACGCAGCAGGTAATGAGGTATGGGAAACAAGATAAAAAGAAAACGTCTGGCGGCGCTGGTTCTGTGCGCTGCGGTGTCACTGACTTCGGTGCCGTTTCCGTCCTTCGGGACGGAAACGGCGGCAGCCGGAGAGGGAGTGCATGAAGCAGCGGAGAACGCGGCAGAAAACGGCGCTGAGAAAGACGGACGGTCTGCAGAGGGAAGAAGCGCATCTTCCGTCTTTTATGTGAGTGCAGACGGAAGCGACAGGAGCGGAGACGGATCACAGGAGTTTCCGTACGCCTCCGTGCAGAAAGCCTATGATGAAGTGGAAATTTCCGGACAGATCGTCGTTTCAGGCACGGTGGTGATTGAGGATTATATGGACATTCTTCGTTTTACGGAGGACAAGTCTGTCCGGATCACAGGAGAAAATGAGGGGTGCATCATTTATGACGGCGATCAGAACATCGATCCGGATTCTGCCGTCATGAACGTTTCGGCAGGATCCGTGGAACTGAGCGACATTACGGTGAAGATGCCGGATATCCGTGGAAAAAACGGACGGGTGCTTTATGTTTCTGAGACGGCAGAAGTGACGGTGGGAGAGGGAACGGTCATAGAGAACGGATATCTCGCCTCTTCCTCCGGGAATCTTTTCGTGGCCGGCGGAGGAACTGTGACGCTCGAAGGCGGAACGATACGGAACGGATATCTGGCGATATCCAATGCGGATGCTTATGGCGCCGGTGTCTTTGTGGGACCGGGAGGTACTTTTCTCATGAAGTCCGGCGAGATTACAGGCAATACGGCGCGCACCACCGTTTCGAGCTACCGAACTTACGGCGGAGGAGCCGCCGTCATGGCCGGCGGAACCTTTGTGATGACCGGCGGAAAAATCAGCGGCAATGAGGCCGAAACGGGCGGAGGCGGGTTTTACATACAGAACGGTGCTTCCGTGACGCTGAATGCGGCATCTTCCGGTTCCGGCCTGCAGATAACGGGCAACTTTCTGAGAAAAAACGGCGTACAGGAACAGAATAATCTGTATTTCGCCGAGGATGCCACGGCATTTCTGAGCGGCAGCATGGCCGGAGCGGAGGTGGGGGTCACCTGCGAGGATGACTATTACGGCAGAGTCGTCTTTGAACCTTCCGGAATGAACACGATCAGCTCTTCCGATGAAGAGACTTTTTTCTATGACAGCGGAGCCTATGATATCCGGCTGGATTCCTTTACGGCAGATGAGGGAAATCTGATTCTGTGGCACTGGACGGTGGGAGTCGAGATTGTAGGAGATCACATTACGTCGACCAATCCTGCAGAGGAGACGCCGGCGGATCTGGATTATGAGACGGTAATCCTTCCGGAGGAAGGATATACTCTGCCGGAGGACATTTCCGTTCAGACGGGAGGAGAAAAACTGTCTGAGGAGGAATATATCTGGGATCCGGAGACGGGACAGATTCTGATCGAATCGGAACAGATACGTGGAGATATCGTGATATCCGTCGATGCGGAAGGCCTTTACGATATTTTTGTGGAGTGCAGCAATGTAAATTCAGATCTCTCCTCCGCATCGGTTACGCAGCGTGATACGACACAGATCCGCTTTTTGACAGTCCGAAAATACGGGCTCCCGTCAGAGGACGGCATACAGATAGCAGGAGAATGTGACGCGGAGTATGATGAGGAGCAGGGAATCCTGACGATCCGGAATGTGACAGAGGACATCTCTGTCACCGCAGAGGGAAGCAGAATCAGCCATACGGTGACCTTCGACCCGAACGGCGGGACGCTGGAAGAAGGCGAAGAGTCAAAGGAATTTTTCGAGAGTGATCCGACGCTGGGTACTCTGCCGGAACCGGAACGGGAAGGTTATCACTTTGACGGATGGTTTGATTCGCAAGGAAACAGAGTGACAGAAGACACTCCGAACGACAATGAGGATGATCTCACGCTGAGAGCGGAGTGGTCAGCGGAGACTGATATCGAATATACTGTCCTGCATTATGTGGAACGGGTGAACAGCGGCATAAATCCGGAGACGGAGAGCTCCGGCGGAACCTTCGTCACTATGACGGATTCTTCGGGAACGGAACGCATCTATTATCTCTACGCCGCCGTAACATACCGCGACGGGATCGCCGACAGCGTGCAGACGATGAACGACCGTCTCATGGACTGCGGGGAAGCGTCGATGCACACACTCTCTATCGACGGATTTGATCTGGCCGATTTCAATGAATACGAGTATCTGATCGAAGCAGACGGTTCCACCGTCATCCGGTGGTATTACAACCGTGCAGATGTCATCGTCCGTTACGACGGCAACGGAGGAACTGCCTCAGAGGCAGAGACATCGGCGAAATATGGTTCCTGCTTCGGCACGCTGGCTACGGCCGTCTGGGACGGATATACCTTTGACGGCTGGTATACGGAAGCACACGGCGGGACGGAGGTGACCGCGGACCAGATCTGTATGGAACCGGAGGAGATGACACTCTACGCTCACTGGAAAGCGAGAGGTGATACTCCATATACGGTCTATCACAGAACGCAGAATCTCGTCGGCAATATCGTCAGTGAGCCGCATGATCTCACGAATACGACGCTTCTTCAGACGGAGGTTCTTTACGGAACATCGGACGGAACAGCGGATCTCTACTGCATGGCAGTGGAAGGATTTACGGGTTGTCCTGATAATTTCTATCAGGTTTATATAGATGCCGACGGCACAGCGGCGGCAACTCTCTATTACGACAGAATTTTTACCACAGTCCGTTATGATGCCAACGGAGGGATGATTCCTTCTGACGCGGATCTGAGGACCAAAGTGTATTACGAAGGTGTGATGGGAGCTCTGCCGGCGCAGCCTCAGAGGAAAGGTTATCTTTTCAGCGGCTGGTATACTTCGCCTGAGGGAGGAAGCCGGGTGGATGAAAATACCGGATATGAAACACTGGCTCCGGAGGGCGAGACGGAAGTGACGCTGTATGCGCACTGGACGAAAGACGAGGAAGAACCGGCTCCTGAGCCTGAAAATCCGCCGTCTTCGGGAGGCGGATCAGGCGGATCAGGTGGCGGTTCCGGAAATCAGAACCGTGATGAGCCGGAAGAATCGCTGCTGACAGGAGAGCACATCCGCTATATGCAGGGATATCCTGACGGTACATTTGATGCTGACGGAAATATGACACGGGCGGAAGCGGCGCAGATGTTTTTCAATCTGCTGAATGAGAAATTTGCGGCGGATCCGTTTTACAGCGATGTGAAATCTTCTGCCTGGTATGCGGATGCGGTGGGAGCGCTGTCAGAACTCGGCATCGTGGAGGGCTATGAGGACGGGAGTTTCCGTCCGGATGACGAGATTTCCAGAGCGGAGTTTGTAGCGATGATTTCGCGGTTTTTCGAGATCGATCCGGTGCGCGGATGTGAATTTCCTGATGTCGGGGAGGAGCGCTGGTATTATGGAGTCATCGCTTCCGCCACATCGCGCGGATGGATTACGGGATATTCCGACGGCACTTTCCGGCCGCAGAATTTCATTTCGAGAGCGGAAGTGGCAGCCATCACCAACCGCGTTCTCGAACGAAGTGCGGACAGAGATTTTATCAGGGAAGCGGGAGAAGAGCTGACTGTTTTTCCTGATCTCTCTGAAGGTCACTGGGCGTATTATACGGTGCTGGAAGCGGCAAACGGACATGATTATGAGCAGGACGGGGAAGGAGAGAACTGGACACGTCTGAAATATCAGACGGAAACGCGCTGATCTTCGGAAAATCCTCCGGATCCGGTCTGAAAAACCCGGCGGGGAACTGAAATGAGAAATGAGAAGCAGGAATAATATTTTTATGCTGATATTTTTATGGAAAAACAGGCATCAGATACAGTATAATGATCTAAACGGATAATGATATCGTTTCAGATGCAGAGGATAACGCGCTGCGTGGCCGCGCACTCTGCAGAAATGGAGGAGAAGGAAGATGGCAACCTATACAGCGTATGATAAGTTCAAGAACTGCTTCGTCTGCAGCCCGACAAATCCGATCGGACTGCATCTGACAAATACTTATGTCGGCGACCGTTCCCATATGGAAATCGTGCCGAATGAAAACATGTGCGGGCTGAACGGCATCATGCACGGAGGTTTTTCTCTGATGATTATGGATGAGATCATGTATTATGCTGTAGACCGTTTCGGTGTCGACAGTGTGACACTGCATTCTGAATGCGATTTTAAAAATCCGGCTGTCATAGGTCACAGACTGGTGGCAGAAGGATGGGTGACGAAGCGTGACGGAAAAAAATTCTTTGTCGAGGGCGAACTGAAGGACGGAGATACCGTAGTCGTTTCGGCAAAAGGTCTGTACTATGAGATGGATCTTTCCAAATTCCTTCCGGATGAGGAATAATATCGCAAAAAGCAATATCGAAAAATGTCAGCAACGTCGGCTCCGAAAGCGGATTATCGTCAGAGACGGAAAATACGCGCTTTCGGAGCCGTTTTTTCTTTTGTGCAAAAATTAAGAATTAGAGGATAATTTCCATGTGCCGGAGGTTTTATGTGATGATATAATAATATGCATATGGGAAACCGGACGTTTGTCTGCGTCTTTCGGACCTGGCTTGCGTTTTTTGCGTGGTTTGACCGGATAACGGCGTTCCATCCTCCGGATTTATCCGTGGTGGATGCCGGAGCAGGAGTAAACGGTGTAAAAGGGGACATTGGAGGAAATCTGATTATGAGTGTAGACGTAGTAGTAGTAGATGATGAAAAACCTATCGCCGATTTAGTGGAACTTTATCTCCAGAATGAAGGCTATACGATTCACAAGTTTTATACGGGAAAAGAGGCTCTCGATTATATCGAATCGGGCCATACAGACATCGCTGTGCTGGATCTGATGCTGCCGGACATCGATGGCTTTACGATCTGCAAGACGATCCGCGAGAAATATTATTTTCCGATTATTATGCTCACCGCCAAAGTGGAGGATGTGGACAAGATCATGGGTCTGACCATCGGGGCGGATGATTATATCACAAAGCCGTTCAATCCTTTGGAACTGGTGGCACGGGTAAAGACACAGCTGCGCAGAACGACGCAGTACAATCAGAATTTTGCGGGTTCCTCCGGAAAGCCGCAGGAGACAGATGAGATCGAGATCAGGGGACTCGTTCTGAACAAATCATCTCATAAGTGCTGGCTCTACGATAATCCTGTGACGCTGACACCGCTGGAATTTTCTATTTTATGGTATTTATGTGAACATCAGGGAAAAGTGGTTTCTTCAGAGCAGCTCTTTGAAGATGTCTGGGGAGAAAAATTTCTGGACAACAATAATACCGTAATGGCGCATATCGGACGGTTGCGGGAAAAGCTCAACGATTCCTACCGCAATCCGAAATTTATCAAGACGGTGTGGGGAGTGGGATATCAGATTGAGTAAATCAACCAGAAACATGAAACGGTTCCGCAGATCCCTGTCCATGAGGATTTTCAGGAAATATCTGTTTACCTCGATTATCTTCACTTTTTCCATGGTCGTCTTCATGATCTGTTCCAAGATCTTTCTCGGAAATTTCATCTGGTATGATGATTCCTTCGTATATCAGATTCTTCACTGGATCGACGAAAATGCGATGTTTACCATCATCTTCGTCAGTGTGGTGGGATGGGTCATCATCTTCTTCTATTACTGGCTGAAAACCTTCCGCTATCTGGAGCGTCTGATTTATGCGACAGAGGAGCTTTATGAATCGGATGATCTTATTGAGCTTCCTGATGAGCTGAAAGAAGTGGAAAATATTCTCAATGAAATAAAGCTGAAGATTCAGCACAATGAAAGGGCGGCAAAAGAAGCGGAGCAGAGGAAAAATGATCTCGTCGTCTATCTGGCTCACGATCTGAAGACGCCGCTGACTTCCGTCATAGGATATCTGACGCTTCTGAGAGAGGAAACAGGAATATCACCGGAGCTTCGACAGAAGTATGTTTCCATTACACTGGACTGTGCGGAACGTCTGGAGGATCTCATCAATGAATTTTTCGAGATTACGAGATTCAATCTCACCCATATTACACTGGAAATGTCAAAAGTAAATATGAAGCGTCTGTTTGAGCAGATCGTCTTTGAATTCGGACCCGTGATGAGAGAAAAGAAACTCACCTGCAGAATCGAGGCGGATCCGGAGATCGTGATACGCTGTGACGGTGAAAAGATACAGCGGGTCTTTGACAATCTGGTGCGAAATGCGGTGAATTACAGCTTTCCGGATACGGAAATCTTTCTCAGCGTCCGTGAGCGCGGAGAAAATATCGTCTGTGTCTGTGAAAACTGCGGCAATACGATTCCGGAGGAAAAGCTGGACCGCCTGTTTGAGCAGTTTTACCGGCTGGATGCGGCGCGCGCGACGAGATCCGGCGGTGCCGGGCTGGGACTGGCTATCGCAAAGGAAATCGTCGAACTGCATGGCGGCAGAATCCGCGCCGAAAGTCACGATGATATCATACGCTTTACCGTAGTGCTGCCGAAGGGGATGACGGAAACAAAGAACTGATTCCGCCCCGGAAAATCAGTACGGATCCGTCCGGCGAGAAAAAAATCAGATTTTCCGCCGGAAATCTCAAGAAATCTTTCATATTGGCTTTAAGAATAAAATCCGCTGTTCCGGTACGATAGAAGTACGGAGAGCGGATTTTATCATTTCAGCTGCAGCGCCGCTCTTTCTTCAGAGCCGGAAAACCGGCACTGTAAAGCAAAAGGGGGCTATATTTATGAACAGAGAATCCAGGGTACAGCGGACGCCGTATGAAAATGCGCCGCAGGGGGAATATTATTCGGAACTGGCGAGGCGGAGAGCTCTCGCTGCGGAGAAAAAGCGCAGAAAGAAAGAGGAGCGGCGCAGACGCAGGAAAAAATATCTGGCCGTTTCCGCTGTTGCGGTGCTTTGCGCCGCTGTGATCGCTGTCCGCCTCACAGGACTTTGGAACGGAGAATCGGGCATTGAGGCCGAAAGGGGGGGGGTACAGCGCGTATCAGATGGCAGGAAACGGAAATACGCAGGGGGAACAGATCGATGAACTGAAGGCGCTGGAACAGGAATATCCGAAGCTGGATGAAGTGGTAAACAATATTTCGGATTATCCGCAGGAAGCTGTGAATATGTTTCTGACAAACAGAGAAACGATTGATTATCTGACAGACTACCCGAAAGAACACGGGAAAAATCATACGATGCGTATCAGCCGCGGGGATTATCAGGGGAAGATTCCGATGCTGCTGCAATGGGATGAACGCTGGGGATATGAATCGTACGGCAGCGGACTCATAGGATGGACCGGCTGCGGGCCGACATGCCTGTCCATGGCGGTAGTGGGACTGACGGGCGAAACCGGATGGAATCCCGCAAAAGTGGCGGCTTTCAGCGAAGAACACGGTTATTACACAGAAAATGCCGGGACAAGCTGGGAGCTGATGTCAGACGGCGCACAGAAGCTGGGACTGCATTCCGAAGAAATTCCGCTGGACGAAAGCAGAATCCGTTCCGTGCTGGACGGCGGCGGTGTCGTAATCTGCTCGGTGGGGCCGGGGGATTTTACGACAGAGGGACATTATATCCTGATACGCGGGTACGGAAAGAGCGGCTTTATCGTCAATGATCCGAACAGCCGGGAGCGCAGCGGACTGGAGTGGCCTTATGAGCGTCTTGCGGGACAGATTAAAAATCTGTGGGCTCTGTCCGCATAACTGTACCGAACCTTTTGCACCGTCTGTTTTCGCAGCCGGTGCAAAAGGCGGAAAAAAAGGAAAACATCACAGAAGGCATGCGGTCGGGATGCCTGCAGAGTCCGACCGACGGATCGCCGGTCAGAGAAGCCGGAAAGAATTTCTCCGGAAACAGAGGATTCCTTCTTTTTCCAGTTTTTTTAATTCCACCGTCATGTGACTCCGGTCGACAGCGAGATAGTCGGCAAGCTGCTGGCGCTTCAGAGGAATCTGAAAGGAAGAGGAACCGCACAGCTGTGCCTGAGCGGAGAGGTAGGCAAGCAGCTTTTCTCTGACGGTTCGTTTCGACATCAGATCTGCCTTCCGGGCTATGATTGTATTTTTTTCCGCGATGAGCGCCAGAAGATTGCGGATGAGCTGCTGATGAAAAGAACAGACAGACGAGCAGCAGGTGAGAATCGGTCCGATGCTGAGAAAGAGAATATCGCTGTCTTCTGCAGCGACCGCGTTGAAAGCGGATTCCGCGCCGAGACTGGCGAAGGATTCTCCGAAGATGTCGCCTTCCCCGAGGTGTTCCAGTATGGAACGGTTTCCCCAGAAATCCTCTTTTTCCATCGATACACTTCCCCGGAGAATAAAGCCGAGGTCCGGCACTGCTTCTCCGACGCGGAAGATCGTCTCTCCTTTTTTGTATTTTTTCTGCGAAGGAGCGAGACAGGACAGGACGGCCATAGTGTCTTTTTCCTGAATGCCCCGGAACAGAGGACTTTTTTTCAGTTTCTGATAAGAAATCATATCTTCTCCTGTTGGAAATCAAACATATTTTCTCCGGAAATTCTAATATACTTTTTTCGGAAATGCAAGAGCAGAAAACAGACGGCGCGGCGTTTTCGCGCCGGTACGGAATATGACGGAGGAAAGATTCATGATCAGAAAGATTATTCAGATTGAAGAGGAAAAATGTACGGGCTGCGGTTTATGTGCGGACGCCTGCCATGAAGGAGCGATTGTCATGGAAAATGGAAAAGCGAAGCTGATCCGCGAAGATTACTGTGACGGGCTGGGAGACTGTCTGCCTGTCTGTCCCGCCGACGCGATCCGTATGACGGAACGGGAGGCGGCAGCCTATGATGAAGAAGCGGTAAAGGCACATATGGAATCGCGGAAACAGGCATCGGAGGAATACGGGAATTCCTGTGAAAGGAGTACAAAACAGGAGAGCAGCGGCTGCGGAACACTTCCGTGTGAGGCTCCGCGGACTTTGGAGAGCGCGCTGAAGAACTGGCCGGTTCAGATTCAGCTGGCTCCGGTGTCTGCAGAGTATTTTCAGAATGCGGATCTTCTGATTGCGGCCGATTGTACGGCATATTCTTACGGAGATTTTCACAGAGACTTCATGGCAGACCGCATCGCGCTGGTGGGATGCCCGAAGCTGGATCCGGTAGATTATTCGGAAAAGCTGACGGAGATCTTACAAAGAAACAGAATCCGAAGCATCATACTGGCGAGAATGGAGGTTCCGTGCTGCGGAGGAATGGAGTTTGCCGTCCGGAGAGCTGTCGAAGCTGCCGGAGTGGAAATTCCGATGGAAACAGCGGTTATTTCTATCGGGGGAAAAATTCTGGAACGCAGAACGGTCTGAGGGACGTCAGTTTCTGCATCCGAAGCACCTGAGAACGTTTCCTGAGGAAATTTTCTGCGCGGAATCTGTCAGATGGCACGGGCGATATCCGTCTTCAGCTGTTCCCAGGCATCCTCATGTTCCACATAGTAGAGAGGACACAGTTTTCCCGTGATGTCGTAGTGACGAATCACATTGCTGCTTCGGAGATCTCCGATTCCACAGAGCCAGGCTGTGAGACGGACAAGCGAACGGTAAGATGCATCGGTGAATTTCCCCGATGCATCGGGATGGCAGACCTCGATGGATATCGTATCCCGGTTTCTGTCGTTACTGGCGGATGAAATTTCGTTCAGCGGTATACACTGTATGATTTCCCCCTCCAGTCCTATGACAAAATGTGAACTGACATTTGACTCGGGAGAATTGAAATAATCTCTGTTCTGTTGCGCTGTCGTTCCGGGATTTCCGACGTAGTGAATGACGATATCGGAAAGACGGCTCAGGTTTTCTCCGCGACGGGATGCGCCGTCTGTCTCGATGATCTGTACGTCTATCCAGTCCGGAACAGTGACGGAGCCCAGATAGCCGGCATCAGCCCCTGACGGCAGCAGTGCGGCGGCCGTTTTTCCGACGACGGCCACGGCGATCAGTATCAGGAGCAGTTTTGCCGTGCGGGCAGAGCGGTCCGGCATTTTCCGGCCGGAAGAACGGGAATATTTTCGGTCTTTTCCGCCTCTTCCGTTGCTCCGGTATCCGCTGTCTGTATCCGGGGAGGAATAGGCGACGGTCTGTTTCTGGTTTCGGTCCGACAACACTGTCACTCTCCTTTTTCCGTATATTGTATGGTTCTGTCTCTGTAATATTGCAGCTGTCTTTTCTTTATGTTTTTCATTTTACTATATTTTCACGCGGAATGAGCGGACGTGAAAACTCTTCAGAAAATCGTAAGGCGTCTGTAGGAAGGCCGTAAGAAGTGGGAGCGGAAAGAGTCAGAGACGTGCGAAGGCCGTAGATGTGGTATACTAAAAGAGAAAAAGGGAGGACTGATGTATGTTTACAGGATGCCTGATCGTCGGGGCCGGAGGTGCCGTCGGCGCTGTCTGCCGCTATCTGATGAGCCTGGTGCGTTTTGAGGGAAATTTTCCGCTGATGACGTTTCTTACCAATTTTGCGGGCGCGGTCATAATCGGCATGATCGTAGCCTTAGCCGCCGAACGGACGGCGATGACGCCGAATACAGTGCTTTTTTTCAAGACGGGATTCTGCGGCGGATTTACGACATTTTCCACATTTTCTCTGGAAACGATGAAACTGATCGAAGAACGTCATCTGGCGACAGCAGCGGTATATGCGGCCGGGAGTCTGATTTTCTGCGTGGCGGGCGTATGGCTGGGGCAGCAGATCGTACAGCGGCTGATATAGAGCGGATGCAGATAGAGTAGATGCAGCGGATATATAAAGTGAAGCAAAAAAAGACGGATCCCCCTGCGGAGGATCCGTCTTTTTTTGTTGCCGCTGCCGTTTTCGCGGCGTCTTTTCGGAATGACGGCGGAGCCGGCGCCGCGGATGATCCGGCTTTTACGATGCGCGTGTAAAGAGATGTGCTTTCCGGTTACAGCGTCAGCGACGGCGCCGTATATACACGGGTAGCCAGTTCCGCATCCAGATCGTAAAGTCCCTTCGGATCGGATCCGAATAACTGATATCTCTTGAGATTGGTTTCCGCCGTATCTTCTTCCTCGCCCTGTTCCTTTACGAACCAGTCGAGGAACTGCATCGTGCGGAAATCATTTTCCTTGACGCATTCCGCATAAATGTTGTGAATCAGGGAAGTTACATAGATTTCGTGTTCCAGGCCGTATTTCAGCGGATCTTCCGGAGATTTCAGTTCCTTGTCAGGCTTGTCGATGGCTTCGAGAGTGACTTCCATACCGTTGTTTCTCATGTACTGCAGCATGAGAATCGCGTGGTCTCTTTCCTCCTGAGCCTGGACATAGTACCAGTTGCCGTATCCGTCGAGGCCTTCGTTATAGTAATAATTGGAAAAATCGAGGTAAAGATACGCCGAATAGAATTCTTTGTTGATCTGTTCATTGAGAAGTTCTGCTACTTTTTTGTTTAACATATGATGAATTCCTCCTTATGTGTCCAGTATACCACATCCTGCCGGAAAGAAATCAGCCGGAGGATAATTTTTCTGTCGGAAAAGAGGGGAGAAGAGCGAAAAAAGACGGGAAAACTGTACCGTACCAAAAAATTGCGTGAAGCGAGTATTCGCGTTTACTTCAATGAGCGCGTGCGGTAAAATATAGAAAAAAGACGTGCCGCAGACACAGACAGGTTCTGCGGCCAAAGACACAGGAGGAATTATGATCACGGGAAAGCAGCGGAGTTATCTGAAAAAACTCACTCACACGATGGAGCCGTCGGTATATGTGGGTAAGTCGGGTCTGACAGAAAATGTGCTGAAGGAGATGGACGCTTATCTGGAGGCTCATGAGCTTCTGAAAGTGAAGCTGCAGGACGGATGTCCGACAGACGTGAGAGAAGCGGCGGATATGGCGGCAGAACAGTTGAAGGCGGAGTTTGTTCAGGCGATCGGCAGGAAGTTTTCTCTGTACAGACAATCGGAGAAAAGACGGATCGAGCTGCCCTGAAAGACGGACAGCATTCGGTATACGGAAAGAAAAGATACGGAAGGCTCAGGCTTTTCGGGGATTGGGGGCAGAAATCATGAAAAAGATGGATATGGATAAGAAAAAAAATCACAGAAGCAGAAGAAAAATACCGGCGGCTTTTCTGGCGGTCTTTCTGGTCGCGTCGGCCGCTCTGACTCCGGTATATGCGGCATCCGGCCTGGACCGGTTTTCCGATGCGAAGTCTCACTGGGCATCCGCTTCACTGGAAAAGGCCGTGGAGGAAGGCGTCCTGAACGGAAGTGACGGAAAGCTGAATCCGAACGGCACGCTGACAGGAGCGGAGATGGCGGTGATTCTCGTGAGAAAATCGGGTGTTCAGCAATGGGAAAAGACATACCCGGGAACATCGGCATCAGACTGGTATTATATGCCGTGCGCCGTGGCGATGTATCAGGGAATTCTTCCTCAGGACGGAAGTCTGGCGCTGAAAGCGCCGGTGACGAGATCTCAGGTTTTTCTGTCCTTTGCGCATGCGTACGGATATGATATCGGAGAAGCGGATACCGGAGTCCTGTCACAGTACCCGGATGGTTCGCTTTTTAAAGGAGAAGAAGCTCTTGCCGTCTCCGAGCTGGTGAAGAGAGGCATCGTTTCCGGAGATGATAAGGGAATGCTGAATCCGGAAAAGAATATTACGCGGGCAGAATTCGTCACTATGCTGTACCGGGCGGACGCTCCGGCGCAGAGCGGCTTCCGGATTGAAGTCAGTGCTTCGGATGTTCCTGCAGGCGGTTCTCTGAAGGCTTCCGTCTCTTTCCGGAATGTGGGTTCACCAAAGACCTGCGAGGCACAGTGGTATCTGGACGGAGAAGCTGTGTCCGGTTATTATGCCGCTTCCAAGGTGATCGCACAGGATACGGTCTCCTCCTTCTCGCAGAAACTGGAATTTTCGAAATATATGGCGACGTCGCACAGGATCGGTTTCGGACTGAAATATGCGGATCAGCAGACAGGACAGCAGGTAAAGCTGTATGCTGAGAAGACGGTCATCGTGAATAATTACAGCGCTTCCTACTATGATAATCTGGAAAAGTCTGCTCTGGAAAAAGAGGCGCTGGCTACGGTAAGCAGCAGATACAGAGGAAATTATACCTCTTCTTATGATATAGATTATTCCCCTGAGATAAAACAGGCTTTTGTACATGCGAAGGGCTATTCCAGCCGCACAGGATATCTGATCTGGGTAAGTCTGGCGACACAGAAGGTCAATGTCTTCGGAGGTTTTAAGGGCAACTGGGATCTCATGAGAACATTCCGCTGCGCGACAGGCGCTCCGTCAACGCCGACTCCGGTGGGTGTGACGTACGTGACCTATAAACAGTCGGCCTGGGTGACAGACAGTTATACCTGCAGGCCGATCGTCCGGTTTTATCCGGGAACGGGATATGCGTTTCATTCCAGACTTTACTATCCGAACACGAACCGGGTAAAGGATGCTTCCATGGGATTTCCTGTGTCTCACGGCTGCGTCAGAATGGAGGACATCGGCATCTACTGGCTTTATAATAATATTCCGGTCAATACGACGGTAGTCATCTACTGATACGGGGAAAATGACTTTGAACGGATACAGGCATACTCCGTCGCCGGATTTTCTGATGAGGAAAACGGACAGGGAGAAAACGGAGGGAATCGCGGAATATGTCGTAAATCATGGAAAATTTTCTTTTTCAGACGTACCCTTCGGCCCGGCGGACAGTCTCGTCTTTTCTATTCTGTCCTATCTGACGCCGGAGGCTGTCTTCCCGGATTTTGACGGCAGGCAAAAGATGCCTCTGAAGAGGCTGGCAAAGCTGTATGAGAGGCATTATGTGCCGCCAAAACATCCGGGCCGGTTTTCCATGGAGGCGCGGGCGCCAAAGCTGCTGTACCGTCTGGCTGTATCCGCGCGTTTTTCGGAAATTGCGGTGACGGATTATGAGAGTTATCTCGACGAGGAGAAGGAAAGCCAGTTCGCCGCCATGACATTTTCCGCGCAGAACGGCAGCATTTATATCACATACCGCGGTACGGACGATCATATCATCGGATGGAAAGAGGATTTCAACATGTCCTGCTGCGACAGCGTGCCCTCCCAGAAGAGGGCTCTGCTCTACCTGAAACAGCAGGCGGAGAGGGAAGAGACGGAAAGAATTTTTCTGGGCGGACATTCCAAAGGAGGGAATCTCGCTGTCTATGCCGCAGCCTTTGCAGACAGGGCCGTTCAGCGGAAAATCGCAGGAATTCACAGCTTTGACAGTCCGGGATTTTCGGAGCGCTTTTTCTCATATCCGGGATACCGGAGCATTTCCGGAAGAATTATCAATTTTATGCCGGAGAATTCCATGGTGGGAAGGCTATTTGAGCACCGGGCGGAGATCCGTATTGTCAGGAGCCGGGCACGGGGGTTTCTGCAGCACATACCTTTTTACTGGTGTATTTCCGGCAGCGATTTTATCTATACCGGTTCCTTCGGAAGGAGCAGCAGAATGTTTGCGGAAACGATGCGAAACTGGATTTCCGGACCGGATGATGAGGAAAAAAAGATGTTTGTCGACGCTCTGTTCGATCTGCTGAGCGATGCGGGCATCCGGACCACCGGGGAAATGCATCTGGATTCCGGGAAGATACGGCGCCTTTTCGGGAGCATCCGGTCGATGTCGGAGAGGAACAGGAAAAATTTTTTCAGGTGGATCGGAAGACTTCTGAAGGAAAGCGGACGTACGGCGGGAAGAGATCTGTTTTCCGCCGGAGGGTTTTCATCCGGCGACAGCGGGAGAAGACAATCGCTCTGTGCCGCGGAAGAGACGGATGACCGCAGAGAAAAGACGGAGAAAAAATAAGAGATTATGGAGCTTATGCACAAAAATGCATCCCGCCTGGATGCGAGAGATTATGCGAGCGACTACCTTTATCTGGCGCTGAATATCGGAGAGCAGATGCTCACGAGCGGTGCTGAGGTCTGGCGCGTGGAGGACAGTATCCGCCGTATCTGCAGAGCGTATGGCGCTGTCAGGGTGGATGTGTTTTCCATCACGTCGAGTATTGTAGTTACCATATACGGACCGGAATTCAGCTCGCTGACACAGACGAGACGGATATCCGGACTGAATACAGATATGTACCGGCTGGATCAGCTGAATCAGCTTTCACGGGATATCTGCAGCAACGTGCCTGCGCCTATCGAGGCGGCGCGTAAACTGGAAAAAATCAAAAAGACGAAGAGTTATCCTCTCATCGTACAGTTTTTTATCTATGCTATCGCTCCTGCGGCGTTTACCGTCTTTTTCGGCGGAACCTGGAGGGATGCCGCGGTAGCGGGCATCATCGGTATGATCCTGAAGGTGCTGGAACAGCTGCTGAACCGTTACGATGTCAATTCGTTTCTGTCGGCGTTTCTGTTTTCACTGCTGGGCGGGTTCGGTGCTATCTTTGCGGTGAAGCACGGACTGGCGGATTCGATGGATAAAATCAGCATCGGCATTATCATGCTGCGGATTCCGGGCATTGCGCTGACAAATTCTATCCGTGATTTTTTCAGCGGCGATACGATGACAGGTCTGCTGCGCTTTCTGGAGGCTGCGCTGCTGTCTATGACGATTGCCTTCGGTTTTGTCGCGGCAGACGTGATCTGGAGGTGACTGCCGTGGAGGAATACATCATTCAGCTCGCCGCAGCCTTTGCGGGCTCGCTGGGTTTTGCCATGCTGTTTAATATCCGGGGAAAGAAACTTCTGGTTTCGTCTTTCGGAGGTATGCTGGCCTGGGCGGTCTATCTCATGCTCGGCTGTTTTATCGTCAGCGACATCTGGCGTTTTTTCCTGACTTCCATGTTTCTGACCGTTTATGCGGAAGTGATGGCAAGGAAACAAAAGGCGCCGGATACGATCTATATCATCTGTTCCGCAATTCCTCTGATCCCGGGAGGATCACTGTATAATACGATGCACTATGCCGTGGAGGGAGAATGGGAACAATTTTCCGGAACAGGTATGCATACGCTGCTTCTGGCAGCGGCCATCGCTCTGGGAATTCTCTGCATGATGACGATCATGCATGTACTCTATTCGGTATATAAGGATGTGAAACGGTGGTGCAGAGGGCGCGGGCCAAAAACGGCCGCCGCCGGCTGCATCGGAGAGGATATTTCCGCCGCTTCCGGAAAGCGGAACGGGGAAAACGGCAGCGATGATGACGGACAATGACGGCAGAGAAAAAGGACGCGGAAACGGAAAAGCAGGAGAAAAATGGATATCAGAAATTATTTGAAGAATACCGTTCTGCTGTTTGACGGCAGCATGGGAACTTATTTTGCGGAGAAATACAGAGCTTTTGAGGGAAGCTGCGAATCGGCCAATCTGAGGGATCCCGGCAAGATAAAGCGGATACATGAGGAATATCTGGCGGCGGGGTGCAGAGCTCTGAAGACGAATACGTTTGCCTGCAATCCCTTAAGCTGCAGGGGAGATGAGGAGCTGCTTCGGAATACCGTGAAGGCCGGAATGGAGATCGCCCGGGAAGCGGTGCGTGATACGCAGACCGATCCGTCGCACGCACCGGATATCTTCATCTTTGCCGACATCGGTCCTGTGATCGGTGCGGATGAGGAGACAGCGACGGAGGCTTACCGGAAGCTGGCCGATCTTTTTCTCGAGGCAGGAGCGGAAAATTTCCTCTTTGAGACAAACAGCAGCGCCGATCATCCGGTGCAGACGGCTGAGTATATCAAATCACGGAAACCGGATGCATTTATTCTCGTCTCCTTCGCCGTACAGCCGGACGGATATACGAGAGAGGGAAATTATGTGGCCGATCTGTACCGTGCGGTGCTGGAATGCGATGCTGTCGACGCTTTCGGTCTCAACTGTATGTCCGGAGCATCGCATCTGCGGGAACTGACAGAAAAAGCGGATTTCGGAGGAAAGCCGCTCTGCGTGATGCCGAATGCGGGATATCCGAGGATCGTGGGAAACAGGATGTTTTATGACAGTGATCCTGAATATTTTGCGGAAGAGCTGGAAAAGACAGTTGCCGCAGGAGCGTCCGCCGTCGGCGGATGCTGCGGCACCAATCCGGGATATATCGCCGCCGTCGCGGCACGGCTGGCGCAGAGAAACGGAACTGATGCGCCCGGACCGGTTCCTCCTGTGCGTCCGGCCGGAAGCGGCCGGAAAAGCGACAGTCAGAGAGAAAACGGAGGAGATGATAATCTTTTCTGGCAGCGTCTGAGCCGGGGAGAACGGGTTATCGCGGTGGAGCTGGATCCGCCCCGTGACGCAGACGGAGAAAAGTTCCTGAAAGGAGCTGTACAGCTGAAGGAAGCAGGAGCTGACGCTATTACTATCGCCGATTGTCCGACGGCCAGAGCGAGGATGGACAGCAGTCTCATGGCCTGTAAAATCCGCAGAGAAATCGGTATCGATACGCTCCCTCATATGACGTGCCGCGACCGCAATCTCAATGCGACGAAAGCCCTGCTGCTGGGTCTGTCCATGGAAGGCGTGCGAAATGTGCTGGCCGTAACCGGCGACCCGATTCCTTCCGCGGAACGCGATGAAGTAAAAAGCGTCTATCAGTTCAATTCGCGGATGCTGGCAAAATATATCTCCTCTCTGAATGAGAATGAGTTCCGCCGGCCGTTTCGCATATACGGCGCTTTGAATGTCAATGCCAGACGCTTTGATATCCAGCTGAATCTGGCCCGCAAAAAAATGGAAAACGGTGTATGCGGTTTTCTCACCCAGCCTGTGCTTACAGAAAATGCTCTGCAAAATCTGAAACAGGCCCGCGAGGAACTGGATGCTGTGATTCTTGGCGGCATCATTCCCGTAGTAAGCAGCCGCAATGCCCGTTTCATGAACAGCGAAATCAGCGGAATCACAGTGGACGAAGAGATTATCCGTCTGTATGAGGGCAAAACGAAAGAGGAATGCACGGAGATCGCTGTCCGGGTTTCCGCTGCCATCGCGGAAAAAATCCGTCCGTATACAGACGGTTTTTATCTCATGACGCCGTTTTACCGCACGGATATCATCACGAGACTGATCCGTGAGATCAGACAGCAGGAAAAGTGACAGAGTCAGACAGAACCAGAGCAGCGGCAGGCGTGAAAAGCCGGCGGCAGGTGCGAAAATAAAAACGGAAGAAGTAAAGCGAAGATGCATCTCTTTTGTCAGCAGGAGAAAAGGCGCTGGTATCCCCGGAGCTAAAACAGGAGCTGTGTCGCATCGAAAAAGCGAACAGAACACAAAAAGGCGAAATGCGTTTCCCTTTATATATGGGAAACGCATTTCGCCTCAGACTGTAGACAAAGACCCTGGTTCGCATTCACGAACCAGGGTCTTTGTGCATAATAAATTCTGTAACATTGTTGAAATCCTAACGTTTTTAGTGGAATTTACAGTATAATACAGATAACACCATGGAGGTTATCCTATGATCACTAAAAGCGACAGCAACGGTAAAAAGACTCAAG
>CAJFPD010000144.1 GCA_904398315.1 Candidatus Alangreenwoodia gallinarii
CACTTCGAGAGAAAACGGTTTTGCGATGTAATCGTCGCACCCGGCGGAAAAGCCGGACAGCATGTCTTCCTCCGTATCGTCAGCTGTGAGAAAAAATACGGGTGTTTCATACCGGCTCCGGATCTGCTCGCAGAATTTCAGACCGCTGCCGTCCGGCAGATTGATATCCAGGAGAAAAAGATCATATTTTCCGCCTGCGCTGAGATCAGCAAGTGCTTCCCGGCAGCGAAAGAAATGTGTCACGTGATGCCCGTCCTTTTTCAGCGCGATCTCTATCCCCCTGCTGAGCATCTCGTCGTCCTCCAGTAATAAGATTTCGGCCATCGGATCGTAATTCCTCCTTTTTCCTTCTCTTTTCCTTTTGCTTTTTCCTTCGCGTCACGGTTATCCGCCGCGGCATATCCCGGCATCAGCTGCTGAAATCCTTGAGACGTTCCGTTACCGTTTCCTTCGCGATCATCCGGTATACGAGCTGCGGTATGATGAGGCAGACAGCGAAGATCAGAATGAAGAGAATCAGGAGCACCGTCCACGGATAAGTAAATCTGGCATAGTCTGCGACGGACGGAATGAGTGCTGCCACGACGGACAGAATTCCGTTTCCGGCAGTAAGAACCAGAAGAGCTGAAATCAGCGCGTAAAAGAATCCTTCCAGTGTGACCATTTTCCGGATCTGACCTTTTGTCATACCTATGCTCTCCAGGACGGCAAATTCGTTTTTGCGCGTTATCATACCGGTAATCATGACGTTGACAAAGTTCAGGACGCCGATGAACAGCAGAAGGAGAGAGATTCCGTCTCCTGAGAGTTCAAGAGTCTGCATCGCATTTTCAAAATCGGCCAGAGCATCGGTCTTTGCCGTAAAGTCGTAGGTGTTTTTCTCCAGAAAGTTTTCATTCAGAGTTTCCAGTTCCTGTTTGATTTCCGCTTCTTTCTGCGGCTCCACATCGATTTCGGCGGCGACAACCGGCGCTTCGACACCGATCCTGTCAAGAAATGACCGGCTGACAATCAGTCCTTCCGGAGCACCTCCCAGCATGGAGGAAATATGGCCGAAATCGGAAGAAGAGATGACGCCGGCAATCTCGGCGGAGGAAGACAGACCTGTCTCGGATGAAGTCAGCGTGAGACTCTCTCCCACCAGCTCTTCCGCCGGAGACTGTATCTTGATGATCAGCATGGTGTCTCCCTTTCGAAAGGCCTTCTCATCGATTTTCTTCTCCTGACCTCTGTTATACTCTTCGATGAAGCTGTCGTCAACCGTGTATACAGAACAGCCGTATTCGCCGTTTTCCGCCAGACTTCTCATGGTATTCAGAATCGACTCTTTCGTTTCCGGATCCTGTGCGGCATCCGGATAACCGGCCGTCAGAAGCGGCATCAGGACATTTTCGTCGAAGCCCACCTGAAGCCAGACACTCGAGATCGTCTCGTAATCCGAGATCCCGTCCAGAGACAGCGCCTGACGGAGAAACTCCGGAGAAAAACCGCCTTCCCCGTCAGAAGCGGCATAAGCGTGATAAGAATAGGAAAAATCGTGGGGAAGATAGTATTTCGCATAATTATCGCTGTCGAGACTTCCGAAAAAACTGCTGATGGAAAGCAGCGTGACAGATCCCATAAACAGCGATAAAAATACGATGACGGCACGCTTTTTATCGCGGAAAATGTTTCGGAGAGCCATCCTGTGAAGTTTTCCGCCGCCGGTGGAACGGCGTGTTTTTCTGCGTTTTCTGCCGCTGATCCCGGTGTATTTCACAGCCTCCGCCGGCGAGAGTCCGGCGGCAATTTTTGCGGGCTTTCTGCAGCTGATCCAGATCGTAAAGACGGAAAAGGCGATCGTAAACAGAAAGATCAGCGGAGAGAACGATATTTTGTCGAATTCATGCACCGATGTCTGCATGAAGACGGACATCACCCGGGGCACGATCATAAAAGAGGTCAGAAAACTCAGAATGATTCCCGGAATGATTCCAAGAATCCCCAGCAATATTCCCTGACGCAGGACGATCTTTTTCAGCTGATGCGGAGAAGTTCCGATCGTCTTGAGCAGGCCGTAGACGCGGATATCTTTCGTGATGGAGATATAAAAGATATTGTAGATCAGAAGATATCCGCTGAATACGATGAACAGGGCAAGAAGGCAGATCAGTGAGAGGATCTGAATCCGGGCAGATGTATTGTCACCGGAAAGATATCTGTCCTGAAATTCCTGTCCTTCACCGAGAATTGCATATTTTTCCAGATCAGATCCGGAAGTATTTTTTCCGGCGTCGATGGTGAGCATCCCGTCTGAAGTGTGATATCCCTGCTCTTCACAGAAGGCTTCCGATACGAGAATGACAGCGGTGCTGCCCGGCGCGTAGGCGCAAAACCATCCCGACAGACGGAATATCTCCGATATCTGCGCGTCGGCGGTATCAAAGGTTACGGGAATTTCCATGCCTTTTTCCGGTTCTGTGATCCCAAGTGTCTCGAGAGCCGCTTCTGATACCATGATTTCATCCTCAGCTTTTGGATAGTCACCTTCCACATCGCTGATAGCCGGCATATACTGTTCTTCAAAGCCTGTCCGGTCTTTATACAGGACAGAGATATCGGAAAGATTGGATTTCGGAGCCGTATAACGGCCGACAGGGATTTCCGTTCCTACACTCCGCACCTCGTCTGCGTTCTGAAGAGCGCGTCGCTGTTCGTCTGTTCCGTGAGACAGGAAGACGGATGCCGTCGTTCCGTCATTGCGTATGGTCATGGTCCGGTAATTGTCTGCATAGCTGATACCGAAGTTAAAGATGGTGGCGATCATGAAAGTAGTCAGAAAAATCGCGAGTACGGCAAAAAAGTTCCTTATTTTGTTGGAACGGATCAGTCCTGCGGAGATGCGGCGGACAGCTTTCTGATTTCTGTTCTTATGCATGGCTGGACTCCTCCGTAATTTTTCCGTCTTCGATGCGTATGATCCTCTCCGTCATCTGAGCGATCTCCTCATTGTGCGTGATCATGACCGTCGTCTGGTGAAACCGCCGGCTTACTTCCTGCATGAGCAGAATCACGTCCAGGCCTGTTTTGCTGTCGAGGTTTCCTGTAGGTTCATCCGCCAGGATAATGGCCGGCTTTGTGGAAAGAGCTCTGGCGATGGCCACTCGCTGCTGCTGTCCTCCGGAAAGCATATTCGGCATATGATACAGCTTTTTTTCCAGGCCGAGCGTATGCACGATTTCGTCTATGAATTTCCGGTCCGGCTGCCCGCCGTCGAGTTCTGTGGGGAGAACGATATTTTCGTATACATTAAGCACCGGGATAAGATTATAGTTCTGGAAGATAAATCCGATATTTCTCCTGCGGAAGATCGTCAGGTCCTCATCCTTCATGCGGAACAGATCGTTTCCTCGCACGACGGCGCTGCCGGACGTGGGACGGTCGAGTCCGCCGATCATATTGAGGAGCGTGGATTTTCCGGATCCGGAAGTGCCGACGATAGCGGTGAATGTTCCCTCTTCGATGCGGATTGATACGCCGTCCAGCGCCCTCACCTCACTTTCTCCCGATCCGTAAATCTTTACCAGATCGATTGTCTCTAAGATAGTACCCATTTTGTGTATTTCCCCCTTTTCTTTTCTGCTGCGCCCGGCTGTCCGTCCGGAAGATATCATCCGGATGTCATTCTGCGGATTTCCGCCTGCAGACGGGTATCCGCATCCGTCAGGCGAGCGTGAATTCGGAAATCTTTTTGCTTACAGAAAATATTATAAAATTCACTTCTTACAATCGGGTGACAATTCCGGAAAAATCGTCTGACGGCCGATCCGGACTGAAAGGAGGAAAGAAAAAGACAGATCAGGATTTCATGACAGGTACCATATGTTCTGAGTCGGGAGAAAAAAGAAACCTGCGTTCTGCTTCTGCAGAATACGCAGGAAAAATACGGAAGGGTTCAAAGGGATATGTCTCAGCAGCAGAGCAGATAAAACAGATAGGCGGCATATAGGATGAGAAGGAGAAATCCCGCGCTTCTTGATACCGTGCCCCTGCGGCAGAAGAACAGGAATACGGCTGCTGCTGCGACACAGAGAATACTGTCGGTCAAAAAGGATCCTCCGAGAACTACCGGACCTGCCAGACCCGAGGCCCCTGCGACAAACAGAGTGCGAAAAAGGACACTGCCGGTGATCTGTGCCGTCACAGTGCCAAAATGGCCTCTTAACACAGCCCTGATACAGGTGATGAGTACCGGAAGGCTGGTTCCGAGAGAAATCAGGGTAAGAGCGAAAAAACGCTCGCTGACGCCGATCATGACGGCGGCCGATGCCGCGTTTTCCACCGCAAGGTCACTGCCGAGCACCACGGCGACGAGACCGATGACGGCAAAGAGAAAGAGGCGGCCGGAGGGTTCTTTTTCTTCACGTAAGAACGCTTCGTCCCGGTATCGTATGGAGACACTTCCCTTCTCCTTTTTTCTCCGGATGAACAGAAACAGCAGAAATACGGTGAAGAGACATATCATAAAGATCCCGGAATAAGCGGAAAATTCTCCTGCCGCCGTACCGTAAACGGTGAAAAATACGACACTGATCATCATGAATGTGAGCTCTGTGCGCACCGATCCTCCCGATGAGAGGGGGCTGATGAGAGCTGCCAGACCGGCGATCAGAAGAAGGCTGATCATATTGCCGCCGATGATATTTCCGGCGGCAATATCGGGATTTTCTCTCCAGGCAGCTGCGATGCTGATACCCGCCCCGGGGACAGACACGGCGAGAAGATCAGCCGCCATTCCCGCAGCTCTCCGGGGAACGCGGAGCTTTGAGGCGATCGCCGCTGCTCCGTCCGCAAAGAAAGAGGCTCCTTTGATGAGCAGGATAAATCCTACGATGAGAAGAAAAAGATGCAAAAATATTTCCTGTATGAACATGAGTTTCTCCTATGGCAGATCCGGAAGAATTCTTTCGGCATATCCGGCATCCCGTAAGGGAACGGCAATTCGGTCAGCGGCTTTCCTCCTGGTGATCGGTCTGCTGTTTTTTCTCTTTTTTTTCGAGGAAAGCCATGATGGATTTTCTCCTGATCAGGCAGATCAGTACGATGACCACCATCGCTACTGCGATCAGAACAGCACTGAGATAGTTGTCCGTGCGCAGCATGACGCCGAATACGATGGAAACCATCATAGCGGGAGTCCGGCCGACGACGGAAAGCAGGATGAATTCCGGAAGACGGATATTTGAGATGCCCGCGGCATACGCCATGATATCCTTCGGCAGTCCGGGAATCAGATATACCAGAAAAATGACGATTCTGGCCCGCTGCGTGTTCATCATATTTGCATATCTGTTAAAGCGCTCTTCTCCGAAGATCATGATGATCGCATTTTTTCCCAGCAGCTTCGTCAGATAAAATGTGATGGTCGTACCGATGGTCGCTCCGGCGACGGATATGAGCAGTGTGAGGGGAAAGCCGAAAATATAGCCTCCCGCGATCTGAATGACCTGACCGGGCAGAACGCTGAGCACGATCTGTATGATCTGACAGGCGATGTAGATAATGATGCCGGCGCCGGTATATTCCGAGATCCAGCTCTCAAACTTATCGACGGAAGTAAAATTATCGAGAAGCCCCGGATTAAAAAAATAGATCGATGCCGGTATTCCGAGAACGATCCCGAGCAGAACGCAAAGCTGTATGATCGAGATAATCTTTTTCGGCCGGCTCATGGACGTCCGCTTCTTTTTCTTCCTCTCTCCCTCTTCTCTGGTCTCACCGTTTTCCTTCATTTTATCGTTTTCCATGATTCTCATCTCCGTATTTTAATCTCCTGATATAGTTTTCCCGACAGGAACGGAAAAATCCGGGCCCGTCCCCCCCCTGAAAAAGTTTAATCTCCGGCGCAGCTTGTGCGATGCCGGATGAAGAAATCCACCTTTCCGGAAAGAAAAACAGATCACAGCTGTACGATGCCGCTGTCGCATAGCGCCTGAAGTGCCCGGATTACACCGAATTTCGAGTGCTCATAAGTGAGACCTCCCTGAAAATATACGGTGTACGGAGGACGGATCGGAGCATCTGCGGAAAGCTCGATGGACGATCCCTGCACGAAGGCTCCGGCAGCCATGATGACCGGATCATCATAGCCCGGCATATCCCACGGCTCGGGAGTGACATAAGAATCCACCGGAGCGGCGCTCTGAATTCCCTTGCAGAAAGCGATAACCGCTTCAGGAGAACCCAGTTTTACCGCTTCGATGATATCGCTGCGTTCCTCACGGGAAGAGGGACAGACATCGTATCCTAACTCTTCAAAGACGGCAGCGCAGAGAATGGCTCCTTTCACGGCTCCGTTTACGACAGAAGGTGCCAGAAAAAATCCCTGGAGTATACTGCGCGTCTGACCGAACATGAGGCCGCATTCTTTTCCGATTCCGGGGGAGGTCATGCGCCAGGAGATAAGATCGATGAGATCCTGCCTGCCGGCGATGTAGCCGCCGGACAGCGCGATGCCGCCGCCCGGATTTTTGATCAGAGAGCCCGCCATGACATCCACACCTACATCTGTAGGCTCTTTCGTATCCAGAAATTCACCGTAACAGTTGTCCGCCATGCAGATGATATCCGGACGGACTGATTTGACGGTTTTGACCCATTCTTCGATCTGCGGAATGGTAACAGCCTTTCTCCAGCCGTATCCCGTAGCTCTCTGAACACACATCATTTTCGTGCGCTCTGTCACGGCATCTCTGACACCTTCGAGATCGATGGAACCGTCTTCGAGGAGTTCCACCTGGCGGTATGTCACGCCGAATTCCTTAAGAGATCCCTTCCCTTCTCCACGGATGCCGATCACTTCTTCCAGCGTATCGTAAGGTGCGCCGGTGCAGTAGACGATCTCGTCTCCCGGGCGCAGAACGCCGGTCAGCGTCAGTGTCAGCGCATGAGTTCCGTTGACGATCAGCGGTCTGACGATGGCGCTTTCCGTTCCGAAAACGCCGGCGTATACTTTTTCCAGCGCCTCTCTTCCCGCATCGTCATAGCCGTAACCGGTATTCCAGGCGAAATGCCGGTCACTGATTCTGCATTCCCGCAGGACATCCAGTACTTTGTACTGGTTGTATGCCTTGATATCGTCAAGATGTGCGAAACGATCCGCTGCTTTTTTCTCCGCCCTTTCCACGAGATCCAGCACCTTTTCGGAGATACCGAATTTCGACGTGAGCAGATCAGATGTGTTTTTCTGCATGTCTCCTCTTCTCTGGCTGATGCCTGTTTTTTCTGAATCGTATTGTATCAATTATATCTAAATTTATATCTGATTTATCTGATTTTCTTTTTTGTAATATTTTGTACTTTCTATCAGTCTCTGTCAAATTCGTCATCCCACTCGAAGCTTCCCACCAGATCGCGTTTCGTGTTGAGTCTGTGAGCGGCGTAGAGCTGCGTTGTCGTCACATTTTCGTGATCTAAAAGTTTCTGCACGTCGAAAATAGAGTTTCCTCTTCCTATCAGGGATGTGGCGGCAGTCGCTCTCAGTTTATGAGGACTGTATCCTGCGGAGCGCGAAGTGGACATGCCGATGGAAGTATATTTCTTGACGAGCTCCCGGATCTGGCGCTCTGTCATGCGCCGGCCCTGCAGAGAAAGAAACAGAGCGTCTTCATCTCCCGGCCTGATCTTTTCCTCGCTCATGCGCTCACCGTCGATATATTCGTGAAGCGCTTTCAGGACAGTCCTGTTATTGAGCGGCATGACGGATTCCTTGCCGTGTTTCCGGTATATGGTGAATTCCCCTCTCTGAAAATTGAATGAAGAGACATTCAGCTGCTGAAGCTCGGAAAGGCGCAGTCCGTAAGTCAGAAAGAGAATGAGAATCGCTTTATCTCTCTTTTTTGTCTTTTCCCAGTACTGTTTCTCCTTTTTCGTCAGGTGTTCCCCTGTCGCCACTGCGTCGAGCATGATCATAACTTCGTCGTCCTGCAGAGCTTTGATCTCTCTGTCCGAAGCCCGCGGAATGCGGATCGGATCGAACTGATCCGTAATATTTTTCGACACGATTTCCTCCCGGTAAAGATAGCGGAACAGGACTGACAGAGAGGACTTTTTCCTGGCCAGCGTCTTGTTATTGTTTTCGTAAACGACAGTCTGGCCGTCGTCGTTTTTCACTTTGTAGCGCCGGCAGTAATCGATGAAACGGTTGACATCCGATCCTCTGATAGCGTCGAATTCCGACGCTCTGATCTGTCCGATCTCCTTTGCTTCCGTCAGATCGGTCTGCTCGATCAGATACTGACAGAAAAAACGGATATCGTGGAGATAAGCGAGCCGGGACATCGCCAGCAGAGACTGTCTCATGTAAGCGAAAAAACCCTTCATAAAAGAAGGCAGTTCGGCCTGAATCTGTTCGCATTCCTCTTCGATCTCAAATTCCCGTCGTACGACATTGTCCGGCCTGCCGCTTTTATTCTGCAGACGGATTTTAAGTTTTTCCTCCGTCCGATTTTCTTCTTCTGTCGCTGTGCTTTCTTTTTCCATCATAACTGTTTTCCTGTCTCCTCCGGGATTCCACGCTCTTTCAGAAAGCGGAGAATTTCCGCTAAAAGTTCCGAAGGTTCGGTATCCCGGGTGATATCAAACCAGCGCATATCCGGATATCTGCGAAACCATGTCATCTGACGCTTCGCGTAGCGCCTGCTGTTTCTTCTGATCAGCTCTTTCGCCGTTTCCCGGTCGTACTCTCCGTTCAGAAAGCCGATCATCTCCTTGTAGCCGATGCCCTTCATGGCGTTGTCCTCCGCTGTAAGTCCCATGCCGACGAGGCGGCGTACCTCATCTTCCAGGCCGGAGTCCATCATGACATCGACGCGTCGGTTGATGCGGTCGTAAAGCTCTTCTCTGGGGCGCCGGAGTCCGATCAGAATATATTC
>CAJFPD010000145.1 GCA_904398315.1 Candidatus Alangreenwoodia gallinarii
CGATCCCTCTTTCCCCGCTTCGGCAGAATGCCGGAACAGGATTCCGGGAAAGGGACGCATCGAAGAATCGGAGCACCAGAACGTATCGGAGGAATCAAGCAGGGAAAAAGGAGGAATTTGAGAGGCAGTATAACGAAAATCTTTCGCTGCCGCATTAAACGAATTATGACGTTTCTGTCTCCCGTTTTATCGTCCACAGAATCAGGAAATATCTGCCTGAGATACGGCAGATATTTTTCTTGTATAAAAAACTTCTCCGGCTATTCTCTCCTCCCCGGCCGCACCGGCGGATCATGATTTTGTAAAAATGGTTGCTCCCCGTCCGATTTTTCTATGATGTATCTGGTCTTTCTGCGCTTGCGGAGACGGATTTCCGCTCTGCCAAAGCCCATGTGAAGAAAAGTGTCAAGTTATTTTCGGAATAAGTCTTGAACGGATATGTATATTAGTGTATAAATAAATGGTAAAATTCAGAGGATGCAAAAATCGCATATCTTGTGTTTTTGTGTACGAAAAATACTCGTAATACACATTATGTTATATAAACTAACGGCAGACGGCGGGGAGGAACGACAGGCTGCAGAATTCTGACAAGCTGAAAACAGTGTGAAATACGGCAGCTTTCTTACTATATAAGTCTCCGGCTGCTGAGATGCCGGATAGTCATTTATTTTGGGAGAAGACCGATGAATGAGGTGCTGAGGCAGGAAAAGAAATATCTGATCACAGAGGCGGATGGACAGAAGCTCTGCGGCCTTCTGAGCCGGGTGATGACAGAGGATCCGCACAACGGTCCGCTGGGATACCGCATCCGCTCTCTTTACTTTGACACGCCGGATGAGCGGGATTATTACGATAAGATCGAGGGAATTCTGCTCAGACGCAAGATACGCCTGAGAATCTATGAACCGGGAGCATCTTCTGCCAAGCTGGAGATCAAGCAGAAGGAAGGGCAGTATCAGAAGAAGCGCTCGATGAGCGTAAAGCGGGAAGATGCGGAATGCCTGATCGCAGGAGATTATTCCGTTCTTCAGAAATATCGGGAACCTTTCGCTGCAGAGTGCTACGGTCTTCTGCACGGCTTCTGCTACCGGCCGAAGACCGTGGTGGAATATCGCAGGAAAGCATATATCGCGAAGGAAAATAAGATCCGGGTCACCATAGATCATCAGATCATCGCCACGGAGTCCTGCTGGGATCTGTTTTCGCCGAAGCTGAATATGTATCCGGTGCTCGATCCTTTCAACGCGGTACTGGAAGTAAAGTACAACGGATTTCTGCTGAGTTACATAAAATCGCTGGTCAACAGTATCGATCGTTCAGAGACGACGGTGAGCAAGTATTGCCTGGCCAGAGGTGCAGGGCTTGGCTTTCGCCTGTGAGGGTTATCCGACATCTGGTATCAGTTCGGAAAATGCTGCTGGAGATACGGAGCGGAATAAAGACACGGAATTGATGAAATGTAAAAATTAAGGAGAGAATAGGAAATTATGAGAGAATATCTTGCCAATTTACTGGAATCCGACGGCAATCTGACGACTCAGGCGGTGGTTCTGCGTCTGATTGCGGCAGCGGTGATCGCCGCTTTTATCTTCATATCTTACTGGCTTTCACATGACGGAAGTATCTACAGCAAGAAATTCAACGTTTCTCTGGTGGCGATGACTCTGATTACGACTACCGTCATGATCGTCATCGGAAATAATATCGCGCTTTCCCTCGGTATGGTCGGCGCTCTTTCCATCGTCCGTTTTCGTACGGCCATCAAAGATTCGAGAGATACGATCTATATTTTCTGGACCGTCGTGGTGGGAATCTGCTGCGGCTCCGGCGATTATACCGTAGCGGCTATCGGCAGCGCATTTATCTTTATCATTCTTCTGCTTTTCGGACGCATCAAAAACGACAACAGAATGCTTCTGATCATACGGACGGCACGTGTCAATGAAGAAAAAATTGAAGCGGTAATCTTTCAGTATTATGCGAGAAAGGCAAATCTGCGGGTGAAAAATACGACGGAAGACAGCGTGGAATTTATCTATGAGCTGAGCAGACGTGTGATGGAAAAGTATAAGAAAGACGGTCAGAGCATTACCGATGCCGTCTATTCGGTCGGGAATATCGAATATTTTAATCTGGTGGCTCAGAACGATGAGATCAGCAGCTGATTTCCGGATAAAAGGCATCCGGAAAAAGGCCGGAGAGAGGGTCGGAGCGTTATGAAGTACAAAATCATGGGCATCGTGGGTCTGATCTGTGTCTTCTGCTGTACGATAGTGATCAGCGCCATGGACAGTGACAATGCAAACAACAGAATACATCAGCATCTCACATCACGCCAGCCCGATGCGGGTTGCGACTGTGACGGAACGGAGCTGTGCACTCATCTGCCGCTGGTTGTGATTGACACCGGAGGAGAGGAAATTCCGGGAGAGCCTGCAGAATCCGCTGAGAATTCCGGCGGCGAAGAGACTTTCAGCACTACGGCTTCCGGCGATACCATGCTCTCCGTGAAAATCTCATTGATGGAGAAAGACGATACCAATCATCATATTTCCGATACACCCGATCTGGAGAGCACGGCGCTTATCCGAGTGCGCGGAAATTCATCGCGTTATTTCGATAAGAAGAACTATCTGCTGCGGTTTACCGATGAGAACGGGCAGTATGAAGAGCATGAGGTGATGGGAATGGATGCCCACTACGAGTGGGCGCTTCACGGTCCGTATCTCGACAAGAGCCTGATCCGCAATTATATGTGGTATAACATCGCCGGAGAGATCATGGACTATGCGCCGAATGTGCGGTTCTGCGAAGTGGTTCTCAACGGAGAATACAAAGGCCTTTATGTGATGACGGAGACGATCACCAACGGTACGGACTGCCGTGTGAATATTTCCGAACCTCTGGATGATTCGACGGAGACCGGCTATGTACTGCGGCTGGACCGGGGCAGCACGGATGATCTGAAAAATATCTATAATTTTACGTACTATACCTATCGGATCGGTCAGATTCATGATATGAAAATCGACATTAAGTATCCGAGGAGCGGCGTTCTTACAGAAGCTATGGCGGATGATATCGAACAGGATCTGTCCGATTTTGAAAAGGCGCTGTATTCTTTCGATTACGATACGTATGATTACGGTTATCAGAACTGGATCGATGTGCAGTCTTTCGTAGATTATTTTATCATCAATGAATTTACGTGCAATTATGATGCGGGAAGTCTGTCTACCTATATTTATAAGGATATAGGCGGAAAATATAAAATGTGCATCTGGGATTTCAATTCCGCCTGTGATAATTATCAGGAATCGGTGACAGAGCCTCAGCATTTTGAAATGCAGGATAATGTCTGGTATTACATGCTGTGTAAAGATGAAAATTTTACGGAGCGGATCATCGACCGCTATTTTGAACTTCGGGAATCGTATCTGAGCGATGATTATATCAACGAATATATGGATGCGGTGATCGAATATCTGGGTCCGGCCGTGGAGAGAAACTTTGAGGTATGGGGTTATACCTGGAATAAGTATATGATTAATCCCGAAGAACGAAATCCGCGGAATTACGAAGAAGCTGTCGGGCAGATGCGTGACTTCTGCCACGAAAGAGGGGAATGGCTGGATGAGCATATTGAGATTGTTCAGCAGTACAGTCATCTGTCGAAAAATAAGAAGTTTAACCATTAATGCGGAGAATATGGCCGAAATGAAATAAACAGGGTTTTATAAAAATAACGGAATCATACAGTTTTACGGCGGAATGATATTTCGGATATTCGTTGAGAATCAGAAAAACTATAAAGAAAAAGAAAGGAGAAGCGGTATCTTATGGTAAAAAAATTCATCATCGGAGCATGCGCAGCAGTGCTGCTTCTTTTTCTTTTTAATTATGCTTACTATCATCTGGGAATTTATATCGATCTTCATCCGGGGGCTCCCATTACGACTTTTATGAAGACGGATGAAGATACTATTTACATAGAAGAAGATGGAGAATACGTCCCTTTTGAAATCCGGGGCGTTAATCTGGGTGTGGGAATTCCCGGAGAATGGGCAACGGACTATGCGATCGATAAAGAGACGTATCTAAGATGGTTTGGATACATACAGGAGCTGGGTGCGAATACGATACGCGTCTATACGATTCTGCAGGATGATTTTTATAACGCGTTTTATGAATATAACACGCGGCAGGAGGAGCGGGGAGAAAGTCCTCTTTATCTGATTCACGGCGTCTGGGTCAATGACTATGTGCAGAATTCTCACAGAGATGCTTATGACGACGAATTTCTTCAGACTTTTATAGATGACTGCAGAACTGTAGTAGATATTCTTCATGGAAAAAAGAGCCTTTCTCTGGGATATGGCGTCGGATCAGGAAGTTACAGGAAAGATGTATCCTTCTGGGTGATCGGATATATTCTCGGTGTGGAGTGGGAAGATGTAACAGTTGCGTATACCGATGAAAAATATCCGGATCGAAATTCCTATTCCGGTACATATATGTACACAACGGAAAATGCATCGCCTTTTGAGGCTATGTTGTGCCAGGTGGGCGATAAGATCATCGAATATGAATCGGAGCGATATAAGCAGCAGAGACTTGTAGCTTTTTCCAACTGGCCGACGACAGATCCTTTCGTCTATCCGGATGAGATTACCGGCTTTTTTATGAAGTGCGCTCAGGTAGATGTAGAGCATATTCAACCTACAGATGCTTTTATTTCCGGATATTTTGCCTCTTATCATGTCTATCCGTATTATCCGGATTACATGCATTATGTCCTGAATCCGGTAGATCTGACGGAAAGTCTTTTTGAAAACAGGGAAGAAGGTGTCACCTATCCATATCACAGATCTGATAACGGAACACCTTATGAAGAGGCTATGACAGGAAACGAACAGGCCGATTATTACGACAGCAGCGGCCGTGTAAATACGTATTACGCTTATCTTCAGATGCTGAATCGGCATCATAATATCCCGGTGGTCATTTCAGAGTACGGCGTTTCCACCGGAAGAGGAATGGCGCAGCGCGATCAGAACACCGGCAGAAATCAGGGCCATATGGCAGAAGATGAGCAGGGGCAGGCGCTGATCGAATGTTATGAAGATATCATGGCTGCAGGAAGTGCGGGCAGCTGTGTGTTTACCTGGCAGGATGAGTGGTTTAAACGTACGTGGAATACCATGTATGCCGTCGATCTGGACAATACGCCGTACTGGAGCGATTATCAGACGAATGAGCAGTATTTCGGCCTGCTTTCCTTTGATCCGGGAAAGGAAGAGAGCGTCTGCTATGTGGACGGTGATATCTCGGAATGGAAAGAAGAGGACATCGTGCAGGAAAGCGACGAAGGAACACTTTCTATGAAATACGACGAGAAGTTCCTCTATTTTTACGTGAAAAAAGAGGATTTTAATCCGGAGAGCGATGTGCTCTATATTCCTGTCGATACCACGCCGAAAAGCGGAAGCACTTACTGTGAGAATTATGATATTTCCTTTGAGAGGGCCAGCGATTTTGTGATATGCATCGATGGCCGCTCCGACAGCCGCGTAGTGGTACAGGAAAGATATGAATCTATGAGAGCTATGTATCTGCATGAAACAGCGAATGAGGATCCTTATCTGAATGTGCCCGATCGTGATACTTCTGTGTTCAAGCAGATTCATCTGCTGCTGCAGACTGCAATGCCGCTGATTACGGGAAACTGGGAGTCAAACGCCGAAACCTACGAAACCGGCAAACTCCGCTACGGCAATGCCAACCCAAAGGATGAGGATTTCGATTCTCTGGCCGATTTCATCTTTACAGAAGACGGAGGCGTGGAGATACGATTGCCGTGGCAGCTTCTGAATTTCTCGAATCCCTCCGAGATGATGATTCACGACGATTACTACGAATGTTACGGAGTGGAAAATCTTCATATCGACGAGATGTATGTCGGCCTCGGATCGGAGGAGAGCCCGGGGCAGAGAATCATGATGGAGTCGTTTGCCCTGGAAGGCTGGGGAAAGACGGTGACATATCATGAAAGACTGAAGGAATCCTATTATATTCTGAAGGATTACTGGGCGTCTTTGGATCAGCAGTCTCGGAATGAATAAAAGAAGCGGACAGCGATTTCGCTGTCTGAGGTGCGAAGCGCCGGAAATCTGTGGAAAAGGCAGGGAGGTGAAGTACGGTTGGGAAGCGAGATATTACTGTATGGTTACGGCCTCGTATGTCTGAGCATGCTCGTTTTTAATATCATTTATAATATTACCCTGAAAGGCAGCGATATGCGGATGGAGAAAAGGGTGCAGCATTATGAAGCGCAGGCGCTGATACAGGTACAGAGAGTTCGCAGAAAAGAACCGATGGAAAAGAGATATTTTACTTGGTTGCGCTATCGTCTTTTCCGTGTAAAAAATCTGATTGCTTTTGATAGAGTCATGGATCAGATTGACGATGACGGAGATGAAGCAGAGAGACAGTACTGGGAAAGGATTCTGGATGTCTTGCTGAAGCTGGCGCGGACCTATCAGCGCAGAGATAATCTGCAGGCGGCATATTTTGCGTATTTCGTCTGCCGGTACGAAAAGAAAAATCCGGTTCCTCCGGAAAAAAACGGGGAACTTCAGGAGTTTATGGTGGAGTGCATGAAAAAAAAGAGTTTCTATTGTCAGCTCAATGCACTTCAGGCGCTGTATGCTTTCGGTGATGTTGAATATGTGATGGAAGCGGTAAGAATACAGGATACTGTTCAAACGTTTTACAATGAGAAAATTTTAACAGAAGGACTTCTGAGCTTTTCCGGAGATCATAACGAACTGATTCACAGACTGTGGGAAAATTTTGATCACTATTCCGAAAGGACAAAATTGTCTGTGCTCAATTATATACGTTTTCAGACAGGAGATTACTGCAACGAGATGTTTGGAATCATGACATCAGAATCCGTCGATAAGGAGCTGCGCTTTTCCGCCATACGTTACTTCGGAAAATATCCCTATGAGCCGGCACGTCAGGTACTGATCGGTTTCGTATCGGATACCGATCAGACGAAATGGGAGTATGCGGCTATCAGCGCCACTTCTCTGGCCGGCTATCACGGGAATGATGTGATCCGGTGTCTGACGGAGGCCATGAAAAGTCCCAACTGGTACGTGCGTTACAACGCTTCGGTCAGTCTGGAAGCACAGCATCTGGATTACAGCGATCTGATCGATGTGGTAGACGGCGATGACAGATATGCCAGAGAAATGGTAATGTATCGTCTGGAATCGAGGCGTATCCGGGAAGCCGAAGAAAAAGACAGAGAAAAAGAAAAGGAAAAGGAGGCGACAGAGGAATGAGAGATTATATACAGATGTTTTTTGATTTTGTCGGCATTTTCTTTATCCTTTATATGATAGGATACGCGACGTTTCTCTTCCTTTCTGTTACAGTGGGTTCCTCGGTCCTTTACGGAACGAAGCGGCGCAATATGCTGAAAAACGAACTGTCCAATGATTATTACATACCGGTATCCGTCATCATTCCGGCATATAATGAGGCGGTTACCATCGAATCCACGATACGCTCACTGCTGGCACTGGATTACCGGCTATATGAAATCATCGTGGTAGACGACGGCTCGACAGACGATACCGCCGCGGTGGTGAGAGAAACTTTTCAGATGAAGCCCGTTCACAGACCGATTCAGCGGCGGGTAAAATGTCAGCCGACAGAAGGGGTGTTTGAAACGCATTCCTTCAAAGTACCGATTACCCTGGTGGTAAAGAAAAACGGAGGCAAGGCGGATGCTCTCAATATGGGTATCAATACGTCAAAATATCCGTATTTTCTTTGTCTGGATGCTGATTCTATTCTTCAGCACGATTCGTTGGAAAAAATTGTCCGTCCCGTTCTGGAAGATGACAATGTGGTGGCTGTAGGAGGAACCGTACGTCCGAGCAACGGAGCGGAGATCAAAAACGGAAAGGTAATCAGATATCGCATGCCACGTAAGATTCTGCCCTGCATGCAGGTGCTGGAATATGATCGTTCCTTTCTGGCCGCACGGATTATGTTTGATAAGTACAATGGAAATATCATTATTTCCGGTGCCTTCGGTCTGTTCAAAAAAAGCGTCGTCATCGATGCGGGCGGCTATGAGACGGATACCATGGGAGAGGACATGGAGCTGGTGGTAAAGCTGCATGTTTTCTGCAGGGAAAATCAGCATCCATACCGTATCCGTTATGCTACGGACGCTGTCTGCTGGACGCAGGTACCGGAGAAACTCAGCGATCTCAGAAAACAGAGAAGGCGCTGGCATATCGGACTGTTTCAGAGTATGATGCGTCACCGCACGATTCTGATGAATCCGAAGTACGGAATGGTCAGCTTCATTTCCTATCTCTACTATCTGATCTATGAGCTTCTGTCGCCGTACATCGAAGTATTCGGCGTGGTGACGATGGTTCTGGCCTCTTTTTTCGATTTCCTGAATGTGCCGTTCATGCTGCTGTTTCTTGGAATCTACGTGGTTTATTCGTCGATCATGTCGCTGACAGCATTTTTCGCCCGGATTTACACGATCGACCTGAAACTCACATTTTCTGATGTACTGAAAGCCATAGGACTCTGTGCGGTAGAAGTCTCATTCCTGCGCTTTGTATTGGCATGGGTGCGTATGACAGCGCTTACCGGCTATAAAAGAAAGAAGACCGACTGGGGAGAGATAGAACGTATGAAGATCGATTATCGGTAAAAGAGGAACAGAAAACAGACTTCTGAAACAGGAATTTTACAGTATGCAGAGGGAATCCGTATCAGAGCAGAAAGTAAATCTCTGCCGGAGCAGCAGGATCTGCGGCAGCGGAAAAAGAACAGGAGAAAAACGGTGGCAGAATCTCTTATCTATGTGGCGGGAAATCCGTCGCTTTATCCGATCGAATATTACAATCCGGCAACGGGAAGTTATCAGGGGGTAATACCTGAGCTTCTGGAGCAGTTTTCAGAGGAATCGGGATACGAAATACAATATTACAAACCCGGTGCCAAAGATCAGCGGGCACAGATGGCAGTCAATCGCCAGGTGGATGTGATCTCCGGATGCACGGAAGATGAGGAGTTTCAGAATACAGAAGGACAGGAGATCATGCTGCTTCAGGTGGAAAAAGGAGGAGATACGGTATCGTATCAGCTTTTTCTGGCTGAGTCTGCTCCGTCGGAATTCAAGACGGAGTTTCGTGAGTTTTTTTCCGGGATTTCCCAGTCTGAAAAAGCGGGACTGATCATGGAAGCGGAGGAGGAGAAAAATAACGAATTTCTGGAAGGACTGTCCGGCAACATTATAAGTTTTTCGGTCGTTCTTGTTCTTCTCTTTTCTATACTTCTCGTCGTGCTGAGAAAGCTCAGAAAACGTCTGAAAATGTATGAAGCTGACAGAATGAAGGACAGTCTGACAGGGTTGGCAAACGCAGATTATTTTGAACAGCAGTTTGCAAGGCATATCAATGACAATAATCGTATCCTGTACAGTATCTGCTGCTTTTATATCGATATCGATCACATGGCACGGATTATAGGCTATGAAAAGACAAACGAATATCTCCGGCATACCGCTTCTATACTGGAAGAATATGTGTCGGAGACAGAGTTTTTAGCTTATATAACAAATATCGGCTTTGTCATTCTTCGATGGTCAGGAGGCGATGTTCAGGAAGAGTGGATTTTATCAGCTCTTCATCGAATCAGCGGATTCGCAGAAGAAAGCAGGGTTTCCGCCGGTATTTATTATCTGAGAGAAAATGACAAAGAGCCGGCTCCGGCAATTTTCACTTCTTACGTGGGAGCGATCACAGCGTATCGTAACGGAGAAAAATACTGTATCTGTACAGACAAAATTTTGCGTTCTTATCTGGAGGAAGGACAGTTGAGGGAGGATCTGAAAGGGGCTTTTGACCGTAAGGAATTTCAGCTGTATCTTCAGTTTTACGTAGATGCGCATGATACCGGGAGGATCGTAGGAGGAGAAGCTCTCACCCGCTGGCAGCATCCGGAAAGAGGATTTCTGCTGCCGTCCGGATTTATTCCGATCATGGAAAGAGAAGGTCTGATTCCCCAGATGGATTATTATATGCTGAAAAAAGCATGTGACTTTCTGGAACGTCTTCATCGCGATAAGATAGAAGACTTCTATATTTCCTGCAATATTTCGAGAGTGACGTTTGAGGAGCCGTCTTTTGCGGAGCGCTGCAAAGAGATCGTGGAAAAGTACCGGTTCAGAA
>CAJFPD010000146.1 GCA_904398315.1 Candidatus Alangreenwoodia gallinarii
GATACTTCGGACGGGAAAAAGCCGCGGAACAGTGGGAAGAAGCCAAAACATCCGAAAACGCCTCCGGACCGGAGAGCACAGCATATACCGCCGGTTCCGCTTCCGGAAATCAGAAGAAAGAGATCAAAGAAATGTCTGAAGAAAAAAGGAAAGAGGAATCCGACGGAGCGAAGAGAGAGGAAACGATCCGAAGAAATATGAGAAAACAGCTGTTTGAGGAATTTTCCTTTTCTTTGGACCGTGATACTGGAAAGGACGCCGGACAGACCGCGGATCCGGTCTCAGACGGCGATACCGGCCGGCCTCCGGAATTACAGAAGCGGGAAAAGCCGCTTCCGGACGTCATGCCTCACGGCGGCTGTCCTCTTAAAAAAGCAAAACAGATTTAATCTGACTATAGAGCCGAAGACCGGAAGACGGAGGACATGACGTCCCGGTCTTCGGCGGGGGAAGTTGGGAGAAGAGGCGAAGCTGCCGGAAAAAGAAAAAAACGGCAGCTCCGGTACAGAAAAAGGGAGAACGCGCAATACAGGATATTGTGTGCTCTCCCTCTTTTTTCTTTCCGGATTTTAGAATTTCCAAATTTTCAGATTTCCGGATTTCTGAATTTCCGGATCCGGCGGCAGCTCTCCCGCGTTTTTCACCTACGGTATTTTTTTCGGAGCGGCTGCTTCAGCCGGGCCGGCCTCCGGGTATATCGGATCATATCAGTCATACCGGATCATGCCCGGATATCATACACCGGACAAACGGACATATATTTAAATAATTTATAAAATTCACGGAATACGCCTTGCCATTATCGTTTTATGCGTACATAATATTTTAGAATGACTGTATCAGGCAGAAAAGCGGCTTAGCGGCAGTTAAAGGAGGACTTATCGTTGGGAATTGATTTTATCGAAATTTTAAAAGTAATTTTTCTTGGTATCGTGGAGGGTATCACCGAATGGCTGCCGATCAGCAGCACGGGACACATGCTTCTCGTCGACGAATTCATTACGCTCAATATGAGCGATGCGTTCAAGGAAATGTTTTTCGTCGTCATACAGCTGGGGGCCATTCTGGCCGTCGTCGTCATATTCTGGCACAAGATGATCCCTTTTCAGCTGGCAGATAAGACAAAGCCCCTGGTAAAAAGGGACACCGTCTCTATGTGGCTGAAGGTCGTCGTCGCCTGTATCCCGGGGGCTATCGTAACACTGCTGTTCGACGATTACATCGAAGCGCATCTGCATACGGCACCCGTGATCGCGGCGGCTCTCATCATCTATGGTATCGCCTTCATTGTCATCGAATCGTGGAATAAAAAACGCGTGCCGAAGACGCAGAATCTGGAAGATATTACCTACCGCATCGCCTTTATCATCGGACTGTTTCAGGTTCTGTCCATCATCCCCGGAACGTCCCGCTCCGGCGCCACCATCGTCGGCGCGCTGCTTATCGGCGTATCGAGAGTTGCGGCAGCGGAATTCACCTTCTTCCTGGCGGTTCCTGTTATGTTCGGTCTGAGCGCCATCAAGATCCTCAAATTCGGATTTTCCTTTACCGGCGCGGAACTGATCGTACTGGCTATCGGCATGATCGTAGCCTTTTTCGTATCCATTCTGGTCATCAAGTTCCTTATGGGATACGTCCAGAAACACGATTTCAAGTTATTCGGATGGTACCGGATCATACTCGGTGTCGCCGTCATTTTATTCTTCTCACTGACATGATCATACAATAACTCCGCACGGAAAGGATCGGATGATCCGGACCGTGCGGAGTTTTTTCTTTTTCCGCTACATTGCCGCGATGAGAAGCTGGGAAATGTAAACCACGAGAATGGCGGCCACCGCTACCACTACCAGACTTTTTTCAAAATAGGCCAGCAGAATCGCCGCGATCGTTCCGGCCACCGCCGTCGCCGTACTTCCCGTGCACCAGAAAATCGACGGAAAAGTCAGCGCCGCCAAAACGGCGTAGGGAACGTAAAACAGAAAAGACCGGATGTAGACGTTTTCGATCTGCTTCCGGAATACGACGAGAGGAAAGACTCTCGGAATATATGTGACAAGCGCCATCACCAGCACGCTGATCAGAGCTTTCATTCCGCCGCCTCCCCTCCTGCTTCGTTCGCTGCCTCTTCCCGGACCGGAAAGAGAAATGCCGCCGCGCCGGCTGCGAGAATCGTGGCGATGATGACGCGGAATCCCTCGGAAATGCCGGCAAATACGGGTACAGCCTGCATCAGCACCATCAGCGCCACGGCCAGCAGGATCGTAAAGATGATGGGTCTCGACTTTTTTGCCGGAGGCACTATGATGGCGATGAACATGGCATACAGAGCGATCCCCATGGCGTTGGCCACGGATTCCACCAAAAGGCCGGAAATCAGCGCTCCCAGAGCCGTGCCCAGCGTCCATCCGATGACAGGCGCCGTAAACAGCCCGTACATATACGACGCCGTCAGCTTCTTTTTTTCCACCGAAGCGATGGCGAACACCTCGTCGGTTACGCCGTAGCCGATGAGAAGCCTGCGGAAAAACCCGATTCCCCCTTCCATTTTCTGGGATAGTGAAAGCGACATCAACATATAGCGGATGTTGATGACAAACGTCGTCAGCGCGATTTCAAAATATCCCGCTCCCGCGATGATCAGTTTTGTCCCGGCAAACTGTCCTGCCGATGTCAGATTGCTGAGCGAAGTAAATACCGCCAGGCTTACCGGAATTCCCCCGGCTGCCGCCATCACGCCAAACGTAAAAGATACGGGCAGATAGCCGAGACCGATGGGAATTCCCTTTCTGAATCCGTCTCTGTATTCTTCTTTTCTCTCCATAGATCTGTCTGATTCCTTACTTTTTTCCTGTTTTTTCCTATATCTATTATCCATGCGTACGCGGAAATTCTCCGAATCCGCAGACCGTCGGCGTTCCCGGCGGCACAGCCCGACCGTACGGCTGCCGCCGGCCGGGCAGCTGTCAGTGTATCCGGTGATATGTCGATCCGCGAATCGGAGACAACTGTTACTATTTTAGTACATCAGGCAGTATCTCTCAAGATAAAAGCTCAGGATAAAGCCGGAAAAAACGCCGGCCTTTTCTCTGACATGATTCAGACTCTTTACTACATCAGCCCTGTCTCATCCAGCTTTCTGTGGAAGAAATTCATCATGCGGATGAGAGGTTTCCGGAACACGGTGCCGAACAGAAGGAATACCGGAAGGTAAACACACATCTTTATCAGGCTCGTCACATAATTGCTGCCGTAAAATCCGCCTATGCATTCCCTCATGGCATTGATTCCGTGAGTAAACGGCATAAACGGATTGAGCTCATTGAAGAAGCTCGGCGTCAGCTCTACCGGGAATGTTCCGCCTGCACCGGCCACCTGAATGATCAGAAGAACGATCGCTGCCGCCTTTCCCACATCTCCCAGAGAAATCGTAAGCGTATACACGATATTGGAAAAAGTCACGGCCGCCAGGATTCCGGTCAGAATGAAACGCCCCGGCGCCGGGCACTGTATTTCCAGCAGATACAGATCTCCCAGGCACATGATGAGGGCCTGCACGATGGAAAACGTCAGAAACAGCAGATATCTTCCCAGATAAAGATGATAATGCTGAAACTGATTCAGCTGCAGGTCACGGCTTTCCCTGACGTTCACCTTGAAAATCGATACCAGAAGCAGACAGCCGACCCAGATAGCCAGAATCGTATAAAACGGCGTCATGGAAGATCCGTAATTTTCGATGGGATAGAGTGTCTGCGTATCGAGAAGTACCGGAGAAGACAGAAATTCCGCCAGCTCCTGCGTACTGCCGGCATAATCGTCAAAATCGATCCCCAGCGCATCTTCCAGCAGCGTTCTGATGTTGACAGACGACTGGATTTCACGGATATCCTCCCTCAGCTCCTCCAGATTTCCGATCGTATGATCCAGAGTTCCGTTCAGATTTTCAAGGAGAGTCACCGTCCCGTTCATGGCATCACCTGCGGAATGCAGCGCATTGCGGCTTCCGGTAATCGTCACATCCAGATACGGAAAGACAGATGTGAGGTGATCCCCTGCGGCGGACAGACTGTCTGCCGCATCTGCAAAATATGCCATGCCGTTTTCTATCCCGTCTCTGGCCGTATCGTCGAATTCTTCCGCAGCGGAAACAAGACGGGATCCTCCCTGACGAATTTCCTCCCTTACAGCGCGTATCTCCTCTCCTGTCACCGATCCGCCGTTTTTCAGGCGGTCCGCCATATCATGCAGAGCGTCTTCTGCGCTTTTTACGGAATTTTCCGCCGACACCAGACGTGAGACAATCTTCTCCAGGGAATCCGCCGTATCTTCCAGAGAATCGTAAAGGCTCAGAGTAATCGTTTCCCCCGGATTTTTCAGGCTCGGAACGGTAATCTTCATAGCTTCGGTCACTTTTCCGTCTTCGATGGGTTTCCGGAACACGCTTTCCAGATTCCGGAATACTTTCTCCGTCTTCTGCAGGATCTGCCCGTTCTTTTTCAGCATGCCGGCAATATTTTCCGCTGCAGCCGCACCTTCCGCTCCCCCCTGTTCTATCGTCTCCGCAAGGCCGTCGGTCATATCGTACATTCCGTCTACCAGACCGGACGCCGCATTCATCAGAACTTCCAGAGAATCCAGCATTTCCGTCAGTGAATTTCCCAGACCGCTTTCCGGAATGGCTCCGGAAATCCCGCTTCCGCCGGAAAGATCCTTCTCCGCCAGATTCAACGTCTCCTGAATCATTCCGAGAAGAGAATCGATAGTATCACCCGTATTCTGAAAGACTCCGATTACCGTCTCCATCTCCGTGAGATTTCCCGAAAGATCATTCAGAATCCCTATCGTATCCTGCAGCGCTCCTTCCGCATCGACATCCGAGGCTTTCGGAAAATCCGCATTCACATAGGTTTCATACAGATTCTGAATCGTATCGCAGAGCACTGTGATGCCCTGATTGATAAACGATTCGTTCACCTGCTGCTGCACAGTGCTCATCGCCGTTCCCGTAATCTTAGGCGCGATGGCATTTGTCTTTTCGTTCACATAATATTTCAGATCCGGCCGCACCATATCCGGAGTCAGAATACTCATCATGTCCCGGCTGAAGTCCTCCGGAATGACGATAGCTGCGTAATATGCTCCGGATTCCACTCCCTCTACCGCATCGGTTTCGTCCATAAAGAGCCATCCGATTTCGTCATTTCCCGCCAGAGAATCCACTATGGAATTGCCCACGTTCACCGTCATGCCTTTCAGACTGTATCCCTCATCGCAGTTGGCTACAGCTACCTTCAGATTTCCCGTATTTCCGTAGGGATCCCAGCTTGCCTCAATATTGAACCAGGCATAAAGTGACGGCAGAACCATCAGTCCTGCCGCCAGAATCGCTGCGATAGGATTCATAAACAGTCTCTTCATATCGTGGCGGAAAATAAAAAAAATCTTTCCGAAAAAACCGCAGACTTTCTCCTGTATCTTTCCCATTTTGCTCACCCGTTTCCCTTCTGTCTCTCCCATAATGTGATTCGCCTGCCGGCTTCTGTTTATGATAATCTCCCGCAGAAAAAACTTCAACTGACACTTCGGCCATTTTGTCTGAAAGAGGAAAGCACTCCGATATTTCTCTTGTTTCTGTTCCCCCGGAATCCGGAAAAGAAAAAATCCGCATCATAATTCATACGGACAATGCCGAAACTGTAGCGGACAGTGCATGAAACGATGCGAATTTCTTCCATTATATATATTGTTTTTGTACCCTATATCCTCTGCTGTCTTATCTGCTTCCTTATTGAAAAGACTACCCCGGTATATTCTCCATTTCCCGGATCCTTTCGAGAAGCTGCCGCACATTTTTCTTTCCGAAAGTAACATCCCTGTCGTTCAGAATCAGGCAGGGCACACTCATCACTTCATAGCGCTCCTTCAGATCAGGAAAATGGTTCAGATCGTAGACTTCCGCCGTTATCCTGTCATTTTCCACAGCGATCCGCTGAGCCGCAGTGACGAGTTCCGGGCACATAGTACAGGAAAGCGACACAAGAATCTTCATGTGCAGCGGTCTGTCCCGGGCCCGTATCTCCGCCAGCAGACCGGGTTCTGTCGCCTGTCCCGGTCCTGCCGCGTTGTAAAGTCCCAGGATAAAAGAGGTAAATTCGTGGCCTCCGGGAACTCCGTGAAAGGCCAGTCCGCTCCACGTCCCGTCCTCCCGGCGGATCTGCACGCAGGGGCGCCGTGCGGTATCTCCCCCGTCTGTTTCTGTTCCCGCATCCGTTTCCGTTATCACCTCCGCGGAAAGTTTTTCCGTGAGAGCGCTCAGTTCCCGCGCATACCGTATCAGTTCCTCCGAAAGAAGACTGCCGTCGGAATAGATCCGCAGAATCAGTTTTTTTTCCATTCCGGAAAATACAGTCTTCAGCTGAGACAACATCTCGGGAGAGAACAGTTCATCCCGCATCCCGTTTTCTTTCCTCTCTTCTCCTGCTCCGTCGGTCCGTGCTGTTTTCTTCTGCTCTTCACCCGTGATCCCGCCGGTCCCTTCCGCAGCTTTCCTCTTCGGCCGTACCGGCACGAGCCCTGTATCCGCCTGCATCGCCGCGGCATATCGTTCCAGTTCTGTGGCGGCCAGAGCGCCGTCTCCCGTCGCCGTCACCACCTGCCGCAGCGATTTGGCACACACATCTCCTGCCGCGTAGATCCCTTCCGTTCCGATGCACTGCCGGCGGTCTGTCACCACATATCCCTGTTCATCGAGCCGGGCCAGTCCTCTGACGAGCCCTGTATCCGGCTCATATCCGGCAAAGACAAAGACGCCGAAGGTATCCCGTTCCGGTGCTTCGAATACCGTCTCTTCCCCTGTGATTCTGTTGCGGTATCGGATGATTTTCGGAACAGAGTCCCCGGCCACCTCTTCCACCTGTGTATTCGTCAGAACGGTGATCTTTTCATGATTTCTCGCCGCCTCCGCCGCCGATTCCGCGCACCGGAAATCCTCTCCCCGGATGAGAACGGTGACATGGCTGGCATATTTCGTCAGAAACACACTCTCCTCCGCTGCCGCAAAGCCTCCGCCTATGACGAACACTTCTTTTCCCGTGAAGAACTCTCCGTCACAGGTAGCGCAGTAAGCGACACCATGGCCGCGGAAAGTATCTTCTCCGGAAAATCCCACTTTCCGCGGCCGTGCTCCGGTGGCCAGTAAAATTCCGAAGCACTGCAGCGTACCGCGGCTCGTTTTCACCGATTTGACCGCGCCCTCAGTCTCCAGAGACTCCACTTCGGCCAGCATGAATTCCGCGCCGAAATGTTCCGCCTGCCTCCGCATATTTTCTGTCAGCGCTTTTCCGCTGATCCGTTCGATACCCGGATAATTCACCACTTCGCCAGTGATCGTAATCTGGCCGCCGAACTGTTCCCGTTCCGCCACTAGGACGCGGTATCTCGCCCGGGCCAGATAGATGGCCGCCGTCAGTCCCGCCGGGCCTCCGCCGATAATAACCACATCGTAAAAGCGCTCCGGATTCGCGATACATTTCTGATCTTTGAGGCGGCCGTTCTGACGGATCACAGCTGACCCACCAGATCCAGGCTCGGCTTCAGTGTCTCCGATCCCGGCTGCCATTTTGCCGGGCACACCTCATCTCCGTGTTCCGCCACAAATCTGCTGGCCTGAACCCTCCGGAACAGCTCGTCCGCGTTGCGCCCCACATTTCCGGCCGTCACCTCATAAGCGACAATCCTGCCTTCGGGATTGATGATAAAGCTTCCGCGCTCCGCCACGCCATCTTTTTCGATATATACCCCGAAATCCTCAGCCAGCGCATGTGTCGGATCCGCCAGCATCGGAAAGCGGATTTTTTGGATGCGTTCCGACGCGTCATACCACGCTTTATGGACGTAATGCGTATCGCAGGATACGGAATAGATCTCGCATCCGGCTTTCTGAAACTCCTCATACTTTTCCGCCAGATCCTCCAGTTCCGTCGGGCACACAAAGGTGAAGTCCGCCGGGTAAAAGAAAAATACGCTCCACCTGCCCAGCACGTCCTCTCTGGACACCGTCCGGAATGCTCCTTCGTGGAAAGCCTGCACCGTAAAATCAGCGATTTCTCTGTTTATCATGGACATCTTCCGCCATTTCCTCCTTTCGGCATACTGCCATATCGTCTTACTGTCATAACCATTTACATTCCCTTTTACAGCTTACAGCCATGAGTTAGTTGATACTAACTCATGGCTGTATTATAAAAGAAAAAGTCTCCGGCTGTCAAGAGGATTTCTTTAAAGGAACACGATACGATATTCTGATGTAGGGCGGATAAAACTGATATTTTCGAGCTGCGGTTTTATCGGCCTCTTGCGTCTTATAATAACTGACAGAGCCCACTGAAAACGACCGGCAGGAAAATATCAAATCTCCTGACCGGCCGAAAATAGGATCGATAAAAACATAGACAGTGAGGAAATTTTCCGTTCCATCAACGCTCACTGTTTGTGATATTTATAGTAAAGCTCATTTTCCATTGCTATGAACCTCTTTGAAGAGTGATAACACTGATGTGAAGAAACATGTAAACAATAATCCGCGATGCACTCGCCACAAGCTGGCAGCAGTCTTATTTTTGCCATTCCGGAGAGGATGTAGCCCAGGGAAGCCAGAACGGTATTTACCGTACTGATCACCGCGAGAACCGAGACGATTCCCATCCAGTACCGGCCCGCATCTCCAGTATCGCGATAACGTAAAGAATATGCGGCACTTCCGTCTCCGCCAGGACATCCTGAGGAACATATTTGGAGAATCCGAATACGCATACCGCCTGCATCACAAAGACGACGACGGAACTCAGAATCATTCCGATTAGTTCAACTTGCTATTGCCATTTGCGAAAGAAATATGATAAAAAAGATGTGATTCTTTAAATAGGCCGTTTTTGATGTCTTTTCCGCCGTTTTGGCCCGTGCGGCCGAAACTGTTTCGGAAAAATGAATGAAATGGCCGTGCAAAAAACAGAAAAGGAGAAAATTTCATATGATCATGCCTGATAAAATCGATGAAAAAATGCTTGCTCCCTGCGGAATGAACTGCATGGTCTGTTCCCGCCACTGCTATCATAAAAATCCCTGTCCGGGATGCTTTTCGCTCGGCGCTTCGGTCACGGGCCGTGCTTTTACCGCTCCCATTCAGAAAAACTGCGATATCCGCCACTGTGCGCAGGAAAGAGCATTATCGGAATTATTTCCGTCAGAATTATCAGAAAAAGCAGTCTTTCGCTGTGCGGCCTGTTCCGATTATCCCTGCTCGCTGTCGGAAGCTTTGGAAAAGCGTTTCCGAATCCGCTATGATATCGATCTGTCCGCAAATAACGAAGAAATCCGCTGCGCAGGCGCGGAAGAATTTCTGCGGATGCAGAAAGAGGAATTCACCTGCCCTGTCTGTAAAGGTGTGATCTCCATTCAGGATCAGGAGTGCAGCATCTGCCAGATGGCGAAATGACCGGCACCTGAGCCGGATATCGAAAAAAACGGCCGGATATCGGAAAAACGGACACTAAAAGGCCCGAAAGCAGAAATTCGAGTCATAA
>CAJFPD010000147.1 GCA_904398315.1 Candidatus Alangreenwoodia gallinarii
ACCGCGCGGCAATTTCTGCCGCGCGGTTCCGGGCCGGTTTGGCTTTTTTATTCTGATTCCGATGCAGCCTTGTTCCGCTGCGCAGATGTATTTTCCTTCTGTTCCGGAGGATTCTTTACGCGGATTTGTGCAGGACCTGCATATCTTTTTACGAACCGGAGTAAAGTAAAATATCCGGATTTTACATACTTTTTAAAAACAAATGCGATTTCGCGATTTTTGCGGGGATAATTAACATACTTTTTACATTCAGATGATGCTACACTTAACGTTATACCGATAGAATAATCATGCAAATAATCCTGAAGAAAAGCGGATTAAAAGCGAAATTCAAATCCAAATTCCCTAAATATGGAGGAAACAAAATGAACAAGAAAATCAAGAGACTTTTTGCAGTAGGACTGACAGTCGTTCTGGCGGCATCGGTTCTGGCAGGATGCGGTTCCGAGAACAGCGGCGGCAGTGCTGACAGTGAAGCTTCCGGTCCTTCCGGTGAGATTTCCGTGCTTACCAGAGAAGACGGATCCGGCACGAGAAGTGCGTTTATTGAACTCTTCGGTATCGAAGAAAATGATGTGGATAATACGACTCCTTCCGCAGAGGTTACAAACAGCACCTCAGTTATGATGACGACGATCGCGGGAAATGAGGCGGCAATCGGTTATGTCTCTCTCGGTTCTCTCGATGATTCCGTAAAGGCTCTGAAAGTGGACGGTGTAGAGGCTACGGTCGATAATATCTTAAACGATTCCTATAAAGTATCCAGACCTTTCAACATTGTTTATAAGGAAGATTCTCTGAGTGAAGTAGCTCAGGACTTTATCAACTTCATCATGAGCGAGGAAGGTCAGGCGGTTGTTGAGAAAGAAGGTTATGTAAGCGAGGGCAACAACGGCGCATTCTCGGGCACACAGCCTTCCGGCACGATTACCGTTGCGGGTTCCTCTTCCGTAACGCCGGTTATGGAAAAGCTGCAGGAAGCTTATAAGGCAGTAAACCCGAATGCGACGGTGGAGGTTCAGCAGAACGACTCTTCCACGGGTATTTCCTCCACTATCAGCGATGTATGTGATATCGGTATGGCTTCCAGAGAAGTCAAGGACGATGAGCTGAGCCAGGGTATCACTTCTCTGACCATCGCAATGGACGGTATCGCTGTCATCGTAAACCAGAATAATTCTCTGGATAATATCACCAGCGATCAGGTAAAATCCATCTATACAGGTGAGACGACCGACTGGGCTGATATCGTCGGCTGAGAAAAAACTGATACAGTAAGGTACTCGTATTTATCGTTTTAACGGAAACATATCAAAACAGAATATTAGATCAGGCGGCCTGTACGGATCTGCTGCAGGAAAAGACAGGCCGCGAAAATCAGATCTTTTTTTTTACAAGTTTGCTTTATCAAATCTGGGAGAGCGGATCGGACAGTTCCCCGTAATCTGTTCGTTCCGCTCTTGCTGTGATACTCCGCAGATCAGACCGCGGAATACGGCTGTGCGGCTGGTATCTTCAGGCGCAGATCCTCTTCCGCCGGCGGTTATACAGGCCGGCAGGGCAGACGGGCGGGGAAAAGCCCGGAGGGGATTCCCGTTTTTTGTAAAAAGTACAGGAGAGACAATGAGACAATTTAGAGAAGTTTTTATGAAGATCGTATTTCTGATATCAGCCTGTGCTTCTATTCTGGCAATACTGCTTATCTGTGTTTTCTTATTCAGTAACGGAATTCCGGCAATGGCTGAAATCGGATTCGGCGATTTTCTTCTCGGAACGACCTGGAAGCCGCTGAATGACATGTACGGAATCTTTCCGATGATCGTCGGCAGCTTATATGTCACAGCCGGCGCGATTATCGTGGGGGTTCCGATCGGTCTGCTGTGTGCGGTTTTCATGGCCCGTTTCTGTCCGAGAAAACTCTACGGTATTCTGAAGCCTGCTGTCGATCTGATGGCCGGAATTCCTTCTATTGTATACGGCTTTTTCGGCATTCTCGTTATCGTGCCGATCGTTCAGGATCTGTTCGGAGGAAGCGGAAAAGGTCTTCTGACGGCATCGGTGCTTCTTGGTATTATGATTCTTCCTACGATCGTGGGCGTCTGTGAGACGTCACTGCGTTCCGTGCCGGAGCAGTATTATGAGGGTTCTCTGGCATTGGGAGCCACACATGAGAGAAGTGTGTTCTGTGTCGTTCTGCCGGCGGCAAAATCAGGTGTACTGGCAGGTATCATCCTCGGCGTCGGGCGCGCCATCGGAGAGACGATGGCAGTCATCATGATCGCCGGAAATCAGGCAGTCATTCCAACAGGACTGACAGACGGCCTGCGGACGATGACGGCGAATATCGTACTGGAGATGGGATATGCAGAGGGACTGCACAGAGAAGCCCTGATCGCCACCGGTGTGGTACTGTTCGTTTTCGTCCTGATTATCAATCTCTCGTTCTCAGCATTGAAAGGAAAAAAGTAGGCCATGGATAATAAAGAAAAGAAAATATCATATTCTTCCGTGGATATCGAAAAGAATCCGTCGTCAGCGGAACCGATGAGCTATATGAATCAGATGGCGGAGAAAAGCGAACGCGGTATTTCCGCTGCAGCCTCGGCAGCGGCGATCAATGTGCTGACGAGAAAGGATAAGATGAAATCCTACCGGAAGCATCCGGGATCTCTGGCGCTGCTGATTCTCGTCATTCTGGCAGCTGTCATCACAGTGGCCATTCTCGTATTCCTGATCGGCTATATCCTCGTAAACGGAATTCCTCATCTGTCACTTTCCATGTTCGAATGGGAGTATACGACAGAAAATGTATCCATGATGCCTGCTATCATCAATACTATAACGATGGTGGCTGTAGCTCTCGTCATCGCAGTGCCTCTGGGCCTGTTTTCCGCCATCTATCTGGTAGAATACGCGGGACGGGGAAATAAACTGGTAAAAGTCATACGCGTGACGGCGGAGACGCTGGCCGGAATTCCGTCTATCGTATTCGGTCTGTTCGGCAGCCTGATGTTCGGAATCTCTTTGCATCTGGGATATTCCATGCTGTCCGGCGCGCTGACGCTGGCAATCATGGTGCTGCCGACGATCCTGCGGACGAGCGAGGAAGCTCTGAAATCCGTATCGGATTCCTATCGTGAGGGAAGTTTCGGACTGGGAGCCGGACGGCTGCGTACCGTGTTCCGGATCGTTCTTCCGTCCGCGGTACCGGGAATTTTAGCGGGTATCATCCTCGCCATCGGACGTATCTGCGGCGAGACGGCGGCGCTGATCTATACTTCGGGTACCGTTGCGGGCATACCGGATTCGCTTCTGGATTCCGGACGTACCCTGGCGATTCACATGTATGCTCTGTATTCGGAGGGTCTCTACATGGATGAAGCGAATGCGACGGCAGTCGTGCTGCTGGTCATGGTCATCCTGATCAATGCCCTTTCCGCATTTATTGCACGGAGATTCGGAAATAAGACAGAGGATTAAACGGAATTTGCAGCCGTGTCAGACAAAGAACAAACAGAAATCAGAGGATAACGAAATGGATAAAATCAAAATC
>CAJFPD010000148.1 GCA_904398315.1 Candidatus Alangreenwoodia gallinarii
ATCATTCCTCTGCTGGATGCGGAAGTAAATACCGCATTTATCAGAAAGGAAGGCGAGGAATTTATCAACTTTAAAACCGTTTCCGATGCGATGAAAGAAAAGAGCAGAGAAAATAACGGAATGATGAACTGACCCTTTTTCAGAAACAGAAAAAGAAATATCCACGACGATTCTCCGCATATGAGTACCCGGAGAATCGTCGTTTTCTGTTAAATCGTAAAAATCATGAAGAATATGTTTCAGATTATAAAATAATTATAAATTATATACAAATACCATTTTATAAAATAATACATGTTTTAAATATTTCATACATACACTGCGAAATGGCGGTCATAATTTCTGTTTAACAGTCACAGGCAGGAAAGATCCGGAAAAATTACGGCTGAAGAAATGGAAAATTCATGTTTTCAGGTCCATGATCAGCGGGAAAAAGAATCTGTATTTTGGAGATATGAAATCCGCAGAAAAAAATTTATTTTTTGAATTAAGGGAAAAAATCGCTAAAAGCATTGAAAATAAAGGGTTTCATGAGATCCTGAATAAAAAATTCTGACTACTTACAAAAAAGTAATCAGTTGACTAATTATAAGCATAACAATAAAATATAAACAGATAGTTCGTGAATCTTAATTTCAGAAAAGGTGGTATCCGATAGCATTCTCATAAACTTGGCGTGTGAGAGAATGTGATTCCCGGAAACGCCTGTGAAAAAACGGAATTATCCTGGTTTTCATGAAAATAAGATCACATAGTTTGAGTGGGTAAATATTAGGAGGTTTTTCTTGTGGCAAAGGTAATTACGGCTGCTGAAGCAGCAGAATTAATCAAAGACAACGACGTTATCGGGTCGGCTACCTTTGGAGCTGCCGGAGTTCCGGAATCCATTATGAAAGCGATTGAAAAAAGATTTTTAGAGACTGGCCATCCTGCAAATCTTACATATATTCACGCAGCGGGTTCTGGAGATTTCGGACCGAGTCCGAGCAGAGGCGAGGACTGCCTGATGCATGAAGGACTGATGACAAAGTGGATCGCTTCTCATGTAGGATGCTCCAAGAAAACACAGAAATACCTGAGCGAAGGTACAAAGATCGCAGGTTGGAATCTTCCGCTGGGTACAATTCTTCAGATCTTTAAAGAACAGGCGCGGGGTGTTAATTTCTGCCTGTCTAAGATCGGTCTGAATACCTTCGTGGATCCTCGTCAGGACGGCGGTAAGGTTACTCAGATGGCAAAGGAAAGCGGCGAGGAATGGGTAGAATATATTCCGGATTTCCAGGGAGAGGAATGGCTGCTCTATAAAGGCTGGCCGCTGACAGTGGCATTCCTGAGAGGAACTTATGCTGACGAAGACGGAAATATTTCGATTGAGAAAGAACATCATAATCTGGAACTGTTAACCGTTGCACAGGCGGTAAGAGCCTGCGGCGGAAAAGTATTTGTAGAAGTTCAGAGAATTGTGGAAAAAGGCTCCATCCATCCTAAGATGGTTAAAGTGCCTGGATTATATGTAGATTATATAGTAGTCATGGATCCGGCGGATATTCCGAATATGGTATGCGCCGTAGGCGGTCCTTATAATCCTTACATGAGCGGCGAGCTGAGAGGACCTTCCAATGCCACTGCAAGTGATCCGTTACCATTTGATGGTATCAAGGTTATCTGCAGAAGAGCAGCGATGGAATTCAAGGCGGGAATCAAGGCAAATCTCGGTCTTGGTATGCCGCAGAAGGTAGGAAATATTATGGATGAGGAGGGTGTATCTCACGATATTACTCTGATTTCCGAATCCGGAAGTATCGGCGGTGTTCCGGGAGTAGGACCGATCTTCGGTTCTCATTACAATATTGAGGCTTCTTCCGATCAGGGCGACCATTTCAATCTGTTTGACGGGGAAGGTCTGGCAACGGTCGGATTCGGACTGTCTGAAGTCGATCCTCTCGGCGCCATGAATACAAGTCTGCTCAACGGCACGCTGCTGGGAGTGGGCGGATTTATGAATATCGCATCCACCGCTAAGAAATCGGTAGTGCTGGGTACTTTCACAGCGGGCGGAATCCAGACGGCAGTAGAAGACGGCAAGATGGTTATCAAGCGCGAAGGAAAACTCAAGAAATTTGTAAACAAATGTACACAGGTTTCCTTCTCCGCTCAGGATACGGTAAAAGACGGCAGAGAAGTCATTTACATTACAGAACGTGCAGTATTCAAGGCAGTAGAAGGCGGACTCGAACTGATCGAAATCGCACCTGGTATGGATCTGCAGAAGGACATTCTGGATCATATGGAATTCACTCCGATCATTCCGGAGGGCGGTCCGAAACTCATGCCGGCTGAGATCTTCGAGGAGCACTGGGGCGGTCTCGGAAAGTATTTCTACGCTGAGGAAGAGGAAAAAGCCGAGGAGACAAAGCAGGTAGCATAAGCTTGTCGCACATGCGCCGCGCCATGCAATCCGGAAGAAAAGCGGATCGGTAAAAGCGGCTTTTCTGATGAGTGAAATCTCCGTTCCATATGAATTTATGGGAAGGGCAAAAATAATCGAAAGGGTCGGCAGAATGTCAGACCCTTTCGATATTCATGATCGTATAGTTTTGTGATTGGTTTGAAAGCAAATATATTGTCTGTATCCGGTTTTTCGTTCTGAAAGCCGATAGTTCCTGAATTTTTCTGCATGAAGAACAGGGAAAAATGTTTTCATGCAGAAAAATCAGGCGTTTGAGTTTGAGCTGATGTATAAAACATCTGTATTTTGAGCTTTGTGGCGTGTCTCAAAATACAAACGGGATTATAGCAAAGATAGGATCATAAGTCAACAGTTGATTTCGATGAAATTATCATTCATACGAATAGTTTGACGGAGAAAAGTTCCTGCTCATGAGATTTGTGAAAGCAATTCTTGCAAAAAGATGCGTATCCTGGATACACCGGCTCTTTTTTCAATTATTTTTCTGTCTTTAATATTATTCCTGAAAAAACAGTTTCTGAAATTTTATGGTAAAATTATGAAATCGGATCACCGGAAATAAAAAGATATGTTTTGTATTCTGGCGATTCTATTGGAAGTAGTTATACATATTATTGCGCATACGAATGAAGGAAGTGCGCTAAGAATTTGTATAGTGAGTATTGACAAAGAATATTTCTTAGCGTATATTATAATGCAGATAAAAACGGGACAGAGTTATGTACAGCTTCTGCGACAGTACGTTTTTTATATGAAGACAAATGCGAATGTGTTGCAGAGCTTTTCGAAAATTCTGAGTTTCGGGCATATTGCACAAAAAAGCTGTAGATGCGACGGTTCACAGAAACTATGCATCGTCTGATTTATGTGCAGTTACACCAGAATATTTTAAACATGTTTTTATCGCGGTATATGCTTTATGAAATACTGTGGCAGAAGAAGTTCTGTGGTTTTTCCGCATAATTTTTTCCATCTGCAGAATTATAGATTCCTTTCGCGGGTTTCGCGGCGGGGCAGTCCCGCAGGACGGATCGTTTTGACCGGCATGCGGACAATTTTCTCAAATACATCAGTATATGCTTCATGTTAAGAGTGGATGCTGTCATCTGACGGCGTCAGACGAAAAAGGAGAAAGACGAAATGGCTAAGTTTATTACAGAAGCGGAAGCAGCAGAACTGTTTTTTGACGGATGCTGTGTCGTAGGAGCTTGTTTCGGTAGCGAAGGCTGGCCGGAAATGATCGGTAAGGCGATCGAAAAGAGATTCCTGGAGACGGGTCATCCCGCAGGAATGATCGCAGTACATGCAGCAGGAAACCGTGCAGCAAATTGCTGGGCACATGAAGGTCTGCTTTCCCTGGATATTTCCTCCCACGAATCCACGACGCCGAAGATCGCAAAGATGATCGAAGATGACAAACTTCCTGGCTGGTATATGCCTCTGGGCGCAATGCTCCAGATGTACACGGAGATCGGCAGAGGTATGCCGGGTGTACTGACAAAGTGCGGCCTCGGTACCTTCATGGATGCCCGCGTAGATGGCGGTGCTCTGAATCCTAGCGCAAAGGCATATGACGAAGCTCAGAAAGCAAAGGGCGAAAAGCTCTTTGTAGAATATGTTCCTGACTTCATGGGCGAGGAGTATCTGTTCTACAGAATTCCGAAGATCGACTTCGGTATCATGAGAGGTACGACTGCCGATGAAAACGGAAATATCACAGCAGAAAATGAATGCCTGAATCTCGAACTCAGTGCGGTTGCGCGTGCGGCAAAGGCATGCGGCGGTAAGGTTATCGTTGAAGTAGAAAGACTGGCAAAAGCAGGTACTTTAAATCCTAAGCTTGTTAAAGTCGGCAGAAACCTCGTTGACTATGTTGTTGTTGCAAATTATACGGAGCCGATTCCTCGTGCACTGACAAACTCCGGTGACTACGATGCAAACTTCTGGATGGGTCTCAACGGTCAGATGAAGGTTCCTGTTGAGGCAATTCCGGTTATGCCGTTTGACCCGAAGAAGATCATCATCAGAAGAACGGTTATGGAAATCGAAAGAGGCATGATGTGTAACTTCGGTATCGGTCTGCCTACGTTCTGCGGCGGTGTACTGGCAGAAGAAGGCGAGATGGATTCCATCACTATGATTTCCGAATCCGGTTCTGTCGGCGGTGTCCCTGGCGGCGGTCCTCTCTTCGGATGCCACTTCAATAATGAGTGCTCTACAGATCAGAAGGATCACTTCGACTGGTTCGACGGTACGGGTCTTGACTTCGGTGCGTTCGGTCTTTCCGAAGCTCAGGAGGACGGTTCTATCAACGTATCCAGACTGAATGGCGTAACTCTGGGCGTCGGCGGATTTACAAACATCACTGCAGGCGCGAAGAAGGCATGCTTCATCGGTACGTTCACTGCCAAGGGTCTGAAAGAGCACATCGAAGACGGAAAGCTCGTCATCGATCAGGAAGGTCAGCTCAAGAAGTTCGTAAAGAAGTCCGAGCAGATCGCTTATGACGCTCCGCAGGCAGTCAAGAACGGTAAGCCGGCTCTGTATATTACGGAAAGATGCGTCTTTGAGTCCTGCGCAGAAGGTCTCAAGCTGATCGAGGTAGCTCCTGGTGTTGACATTGAGAAGGATATTCTCGCGCACATGGAATTCAAGCCGATCATTCCGGAAGAAGGTCCGAAGCTCATGCCGGCTGAAATCTTCCAGGAAGAATGGGGCGGTCTCTCCGCAATCATGGACGCAAAGGAAGCAAAATAGACTTTTCGAAAAGTTTGATACTATCATGATATAAAACGTGATCTGCCGGCGGCAGATCACGTCGGATGATAACGGTCGCTGATACAGCGGCCGTTGTTTTCATATGGAAATAAAATGAGGACTGCAACGCAGGCGTCTTTGTGCTTTGTTTTAGCGAAGCGGGAGAAAACCGCAGTACCTTTTAAAATTGACTTTTATATACCGCAATGATAGAATAATTCGTCAGTTAACATATTCCAGGCATATTTTTACGGAAATATTCGGGTCATAAAAAAGTTTCTCGAAGATAAAGATACTGAAGTGATTCAGGACAGAGATGAAAAAAAAGATAACGATTGTGATACTGATGCTGGTGTTCTTCTGCTTTCTTTTTTCGGGATGCGGAGAGGAGAACCGTTCCGGTTCCTCATTCTCTTCTCAGGAAACAGATTCACCGGTGTCGGAAAGCGGAAAAATCAGTGTGGTCTGCACGATTTTTCCTCAATATGATTTCGTGCGGCAGATTGCCGGCGACCGGGTTGATCTGAAAATGCTGATCCGGCCCGGGGGAGATGTCCATTATTATGAACCGTCGCCTCAGGATATCATCGATATCTCACACTGTGACCTTTTTATCTATGTGGGCGGAGAATCCGATGTATGGGCTGATTCCATTCTTGAATCAGCAGATCAGGGGCAGATGGAAATTCTGTCTCTGATGGAATGTACAGAGACATTGCGGCAGGAGGAAATGTCAGAAGGAATGTGGGATCCGTCGCAGCATAATGTTTTCCGCGGCGGGGCGGATGTATCAGACGCGGCAGATTCCGGAAGCGGAGAAGAAAAAGCGGAGAACGGGGCGGAAACGGAATACGATGAGCATGTATGGACTTCGGTAAGTAATAGTATACAGATCGTCTCCGAAATCTGCGGGCGGCTGTGCGGTCTGGATCCGGAAAATGAAACTTATTACCGGGAGCGCACGGCAGACTATATCGCAGAGCTGAAGTCTCTGAAACAGGATTTTGAGGACGTTGTGCAAAATGCACAAAGAAATACGATTATCTTCGGAGATCGTTTTCCCCTTCTCTATTTTGCGGAGGAGTTCGGCCTCGATTACCGGGCAGCCTTCAAGGGCTGTTCTTCCAATTCCGAAGCAGGCGCCGAGACGGTGGCTTATCTGATCGATCTGGTCCGCAGAGAGGAAATTCCGGTGGTGTTCAAGCTGGAGCTCAGCAGTGGAAATATCGCGTCAGCGATCAGCGAAGCGACGGGCGCGAAAGTTCTTACATTTTATTCCTGTCACAATCTCTCCAAGGAGGATTTTGAAAGCGGAGAAACCTATCTCAGCATGATGAAGAAAAACGTACTGAGCCTGAAGGAGGCGCTCGGCTGATGGCATTTGTGAATTGTGAAAATATTACGTTATCCTATGAAGGCAGAGATGTCATTTCCGGTCTGACGTTTCACCTCGAAAAAGGGGAATATCTCTGTATTGTCGGGGAAAACGGATCAGGCAAGAGCACACTGATCAAAGGCATTCTCGGATTTGTAAAACCGACGGAGGGAAAAATTTTTTTTGAAGGCATTGCGCAGAATGAAATCGGCTATCTGCCTCAGCAGACCGAACGCCAGAGGGATTTCCCGGCTTCCGTCAGGGAAATTGTCATATCGGGCTGTCTGAACAGTATGGGATGGCGGCCTTTTTATTCTCCCAGAGAAAAAAATCTGGCCGCGCGCAATATGGAGCGCCTGGGCATTCTGGAACTGAGTCAGCAGCCCTACAATGAGCTTTCCGGGGGTCAGCAGCAGCGTGTTTTGCTGGCCAGAGCTCTGTGCGCCGCGGAAAGTCTGCTGGTCCTGGACGAGCCGGTGACGGGCCTGGATCCCCTCGTGACGAGGGATCTTTATGATCTGATACGGAAACTGAACAGTGAGGGAATGACGATCATCATGGTCTCCCACGATGTGGCGGGCGCCCTGAAGTATGCGGACCGGATTTTGCATCTTCATCACGAGGGATATTTTTTCGGTACACGCAGGGAATATGAGCAAAGCCCGTTCTGCCGCATGCTGCGTTTAGGAGGAGAGGAGAGATGACACAGTTATCCGGTTTTCTGTCTTACCCGTTTATGGTTCATGCGCTGATCGTCGGACTTCTGGTATCGGTCTGCTGCGCGCTGCTGGGCGTCAGCCTCGTGCTGCGGCGTTACTCCATGATCGGGGACGGACTGTCACATGTGGGATTCGGCGCTCTGGCCATCGCCACTGTTGCGGGAATGGCGCCGCTGGCGCTGGCGATTCCTGTCGTCGTTCTGTCCGCTTTTGTTCTGCTCCGGATCAGTGAAAAGAGCAAAATCAGGGCGGATGCGGCTATCGCGCTGATTTCGACGGGAGCTTTAGCTATCGGCGTAATGGCCGTTTCCATGAACAGCGGCATCAATACGGAGATTTCGAATTATATGTTCGGAAGTATTCTGGCGCTGTCGCATTCAGATGTGGTACTGAGCGTCATTCTGGCTGTCATCGTTCTTCTGTTTTTCATCTTTTTTTACCACAGAATCTTTGCGGTCACCTTTGATGAGACGTTTGCAAAGGCTACCGGTGTGCGCGCCGGACTGTACAATACACTGACCGCCATGTTTACCGCGCTTACTGTAGTACTGGGCATGCGAATGATGGGCGCGCTGCTGATTTCCGCACTGATCATTTTTCCGCCGCTGACCGCTATGCGGGTGTGCAGGACGTTCCGGACGGTGACAGTCTGTTCTCTGATCCTGTCTCTTTTCAGTTTTACGGCGGGGCTGCTTCTTTCCTTTCTGTACGGAACGCCGGCCGGCGCGGGAATCGTCGTGACAGATCTCGTATTCTTTGCGCTGTTTTCCGTAGCGGGCGCCGTGCGCAGACGGCGCTGAATATCAGTATACCATCCATATGACTTTGCCGCTTTGTTTTATCCCGTTTTTCTCATATTTTAAAATTTATTCTGAATCCGGGCCGGATTCAGGGTTTATCTGAAGTCTGAAGAATCCGCAGAGCGGATTCTTTTTTTGTTACGGAGCTTATAGCTTCGCTTCGAACCACCCGTTCTACGGGTGGCACCGATTTTCCGTACGGCGGACTTTTCGGAGAAGAGACATAAAACCGTCTGTTCTGATCATATAATGACTGTGAACTCCTGTAATCAGTGTTTCATCGGGGACATCACGGGAATAGATCAGGCAGGTGAAATATGGAAAACTATGGAATATGGGATGAGGTCATCCATGATTTTGGAATTAAGACACCGCGGGTGATGATCGGCGGAGGATTTGCCGTCGTAGACAGTGTCAGGAAGATCTATGTACTTTCAGAAAATATCGTTACATTAGAGACGTCGGAAGGGTATGTCAGCATACTGGGAGAAGACATCTCGGTCAGAACATTATGTGATGAGAGAATCGAGCTTACGGGGGAATTTTCCGGTGTGGAATTTATACGTTCCGGCAGACCGTCTGCAAAGCGCGGCGTAGAGAAAAATCGCGGAGAAAAATCGTAAGGAGTACAAAAAAGAGGGTCAGGTAAGGCAGGGAGGCCGGGAGAAGAGAAAAACTCTGAGGAACTGTCAGGGAGGAATAGAATGAGAAAGAAAAATTCAGCGGAAAGAATCAGGACTGTCTGTTTTTTTCCCGACTATTCCGAAATCTCCGTAGAAGGGTCCGATACGGAGACGGCGGTGAATATGATATCGGAAGCAGGTATCGCGCTCCGGAATATCCGGATAACGGATGAGATGACAGTTCAGATGACAGTGAGGACTGCGGATCTCGGTAAAGTGAGGGAAATTCTGAAGCAGCGCTATCGGGTGGAGGTGCTGCGGTCTGCGGGATATTTTCCTCTGATCCGCAGACTGCTCCGCCGGAAAGGTCTGATTGCGGGTGTATGCTGTTTTATCGCCGTTATCGTCTTTCAGCAGTCCTTTGTCGCCGAGATGCGCATCGAGGGAAATACCGGAATTCCGGAAGAGGAAATGTCAGCTGTTCTGCGGGAAAACGGCCTTTTCGTGGGCTGCAGCAAATCGTCCGTCGATGAGGCAAAGATCAGAAACAGTCTGTACGCGTCTTTTCCGGAGCTCACCTGGGTCGGCATCGAGATCAGGGGTGCTCTGGCCGTAGTTGAGGTTGCAAAAGAGGATAAAATGCCGGATGTCGAGGATCTGACGTCTGATGAGCCCTGTGATATTGTGGCGTCGAAAGCGGGATATATCAGAGAGATTACCGTGCGGCAGGGAACACCCGTAGTGAAATCCGGCGATTATGTGGAGGCGGGCGATGTGCTGATTTCCTCCGTGATGAAGGCAAACAACACGACTTACGACGAAACACGCGACGACAAAACACGTCTCGTTCATGCGGCAGGTGATGTGGAGGCTGTCGTAGTCTACAAGCTGGAAGCGCAGTTTGACAAGGGAAAATTTTCACAGGACAGGATGGAAAAATCGGCGGAGAACGCCATTCATCGGTATGTGCAGGAAAATATTCCCCGGAGAATAGAAATCCTCAAGAAAGATTTGAAGTTTAGTGAAGAAGAAAATATAATAAGATGTGGAATAACACTTGAGATTTCCGAAAATATAGGTTACGAAAAGGAGACGGAATTTGCAGGAACGTGAATCAGACACGAACGAAGTGAGAATGACGATTGAGGATGTCCGGAAAAACGCGCTGATTTTCGGCAGCGGAGATGATAATCTCGATCGGATACGCGAGGCTTTCGGCGTGGAGATCGTTCAGCGTGGCGATGAGCTCATTATCACAGGACGACAGACGCAGAAAGCGAAGGAGGCGATTCTCGATTTTCTCTGGATTCTGGACCGGGACGGAGAACTGGACGGTCAGAAAGCGGAGTATGTGATCTCTCTCTGCCGCGACGGGATGTCGTACCGGCAGACGGGGCTGAACGATGAGGTCATATGTTTTACGCACAGGGGAAAACCGATCAGAGCGAAGACGCTCGGTCAGATCGCTTATGCGAAGAGTATACGGGAAAATGATATCGTGTTCGGAATCGGACCTGCGGGAACCGGAAAGACTTACCTTGCGGTGGCTCTTGCGGTGCATGCATTTAAGAATAAAGAAGTGGAGAAAATCATTCTGGCACGTCCGGCTGTGGAGGCAGGGGAGAGTCTGGGATTCCTTCCGGGAGATCTTCAGGAAAAGGTCGATCCGTATCTCAGACCTCTGTACGATGCCCTGTATGATATTCTCGGCAGAGATTCCGCTTTGCGGCTGAAAGAAAAAGAAGTGATAGAGGTGGTACCTCTCGCGTATATGCGCGGCCGGACGCTGGACAGCTCCTTTATCATTCTGGATGAAGCTCAGAATACGACGAGGGAACAGATGAAGATGTTTCTCACGCGTCTCGGCTTCGGATCCAGAGCGGTAATCACGGGCGATATCACACAGATCGATCTGCCGAGAAAGAAAGCGTCCGGACTGAAGGATGCGGTCAGAGTTCTGCAGGGAGTGCGCGGCATCGGATTCTGCTATCTGAAACAGGCTGATGTAGTCCGGCATCCGCTGGTGCGCAGAATTATCGATGCCTATGAAAAGTACGGGGAAAGTGCTGCGGAACAGGAGGAATAGTAAGGAGAGAATATGAATATTCTTTTTGGAGAGGAACAGGCCGTCCCGGAAGCGGCGGCGGAAAAGATGAAGGAGGCGGCCGTAATCTGCGTACAGGAGGAAGGGCTGGATCCTGCACAGTGTGAGATCAGCTTTTCCTTCGTTTCTCCGGAGGAGATACGCAGACTGAATGCGGATTTCCGTCAGAAAGATGCGGTGACAGACGTTCTTTCTTTTCCTCAGTATGACGACATCAGAAATCCGGACAATCCGCAGGCGATCTGCCTGGGGGATGTGGTGATCTGCGACGATACGGCACGACGTCAGGCAGAGGAATACGGTCACTCCTATGAGCGTGAGCTGGTCTATCTCTTTGTCCACAGCGTTCTCCATCTGCTGGGATACGATCATATGGACGAGGAAGAGCGGCGGGAGATGAGAACACGGGAGGAAAATGTGATGCGAAGAGTCGGCTTGTCCAGAGACTGAAATTCTGTTGGAAGAAGCGGGGACATGCCGGCATGAAAGGATCGGAATGGGATGAAATCAGGTTTTGTAGGAATTATCGGCAGACCGAATGTGGGAAAATCGACGCTGCTGAATGCGATGATCGGAGAAAAGGTGGCGATCACATCGAATAAGGCTCAGACGACCAGAAACGCCATCAGAGGAATTTATACGGATGATGAGTATCAGATCATCTTCATCGATACTCCGGGCATTCACAAGCCGAAAAACAGGCTCGGATCATATCTCACAAATACGGCCGTTTCGACGCTCGGAGAGGTGGATGTTATCCTGTTCCTTACGGACAGCAGACTGTCTGCCGGACCGGGGGACCGTTATATCACGGATCTGCTGAAAAAAGTGGAAAAAACACCCAGAATTCTCGTCATAAATAAGACAGATCTCATCGGGCCGGAAGAATATCGGGCAATTTATGAAGAGTACGATGAGACGGGAATTTTCGATGATATTATCGGTGTCAGCGCTCTTTCCGGACATAATACAGATCTCTGCATCGAAAAAATCCGTCCTTATATAAAAGAAGGACCGATGTATTTTCCTCGTGATATGTTTACGGACAATCCGATGCGGTTTCTTGTATCGGAAATTATCCGGGAGAAGACGCTGCTGTATCTGAAGGAAGAAGTGCCGCACGGTATTGCGGTGGAAATCGAACAATACGAAGAGGCGGAAAACTGCACCAATATTTCCGCCGTGATCTACTGTGAAAAAAATTCCCATAAAGGAATCATCATCGGAGCGCACGGAAAAAAACTGAAAGGAATCGGCAAGGCGGCCCGCCTGGAAATCGAACCTCTGATCGGCTCCAAAGTCTTTCTGGAGCTCTGGGTAAAGGTGAAAGAAAACTGGCGTGAAAGCGAAGCCGCTCTCAGCAATTTCGGATACAGGAATGACAGAAACTCATGATTACGGAGACAGACGGTATCATACTCAAGCAGATCCGCCTGCCGGATGACCGCAGGATGCTGGTGCTCTTTACGAGGAAGTTCGGAAAGATCAGTGCAGGCACGAGTATCCGGTTAAACGGCAGAAATAAATCGTCTCTGGCGCTGCGCGTCTTTACTCACGGCCGTTACGAACTGTTTTTCGGCGGAAAGAGCTGTAATATCAACGCAGCTGAGACGATCGACAGCTACTTCGGAATCGGCGGAGATATCGACAAATACATGCTGGCGTCCTATGCGCTGGAATATACGGAGCGTCTTCTTCCGGAAAATCAGCCTCAGGAGGAACTGTTCGAAATGCTCGTGTCGTTTCTGCGCCTTCTGGAAAAGCGGCGGGCAAAACCGGAATCGCTGGTGCTCGTCTATCAGTGGAAAGCTCTGGGTGTCTGCGGATATATGCCGTATCTGGACAGCTGTGTGCGGTGCGGGAAGCAGGATGCGGACGGAGCATTTTCCGTGGCGGACGGAGGCCTGATCTGCGCGGACTGTAAGAACTCGGGACAGATCAACAAGAGTTTGCTTTACGATCTGAGATTTGATATAATCAGAATATTAAAATCCATTCGGGATAACAGGATCGACGCATTTGAAAATCTTGCTCTGCACGACGAGGTTTTCGAATATTTAAATTCGCTGCTGCGGGATTATATATCTTACCATCTGGATATAAATAATCTGAAAAGCGAAATTTATCTGAAAAAGGAATAGGATGAGGGAAACTCCCTCGTTTTTCTGAGGATGAAAAAAGGCGGTGTTTATTTATGGAGATTACACTTGAAAAGATCGAGCTGGTAAAGGACCGTACCGGTGTAAGCTATGCGGAGGCGAAAGAAGCTCTGGAAAAGGCGGACGGCAGCGTTGTGGATGCCATCATTCTGATCGAGGAGCAGATCGATATCACGCCGAAGACAAAGGCAGGCGATCAGGCTTCCCACGTCGTGGAAAAGATCAAGGAACTGATCCGAAAGGGCAATGTATCTAAGATCAAGATCAAAAAGGGCGATGAAATTATCATGAATATTCCGGTCAATATCGGTATTCTCGGTATCGTATTCGTTCCCTGGGTTACGATCTTTTCTGTCATCGCGGCGCTGGGCGCAAAATGTTCCATCGAGCTGGTGAAGGACAACGGAGATGTGGTAAACATCAGCGGGAAGGCAGCGGAGACTTTTGAGGAAGTGAAGTCGAACTATTCCGTCATCGCGGACGATCTGAAGGAGAAGAGCGGAGATGCGCTGTCTCAGGTGAAGGAAAAGGCGAATTCCGTCATCAATAAAATGAAGAAGGATCCGGAAGAGATGGAAGATGACGATTATTTCAACTTCGATGATTTTGACGACAGCGCTTTTGACGACGAGCCGATCGATGTGGATCTGGGAGAAAAATTCAGCGGAATCAAGGCCGGAGCGGCGGAAAAATACGACGAAGTAAAGGACGCAGTAAAAGAGAAGGCTGAGCAGGCGGCGGACAGCGTTATGGAAAAAGCGGAGGATGCGGCAAAGAAAGCGGAGGATCTGGCCGAAGCGGCAAAAGAGCGCGCCAGGGAGGCGGCTGATGCCGTATCAGACGGAATAGATCAGGCCTCAGAGGCTTTAAAGCAGAAATTCGATGAGGCGGAGGAGAAGTTCGACGAAACGATCGAAGATTACAAAGCAAAGAAAAACCGGTTCCGGTTTTTCGACTGAGAAATTTACGGAGGTTCACGGCTGCGCCGGAAATTCATAGATTCACGGGGTTTCACAGTTCGCGGTAGATTTCTAAGTTCAACGCCGCGGGTTGCGGCGCTTTACTAAGAAATCCTCGCATACGTGAAACCAACCGTTCATCGCCGCTCTTTAAGCGTGATTCACGGGGTTTGACAGTAATTTTTCCGTGGATGTACCGAAAAGAGGAAAGATTTTCGGATATTAAAAAAATAGTATACAAATATGCAGATATGCAAGTATACTAAATAAGAGGAAAAGAAAAGACTGCCATATCGGACATTGTCGCTTTTCTTCATCTTCTTTTCCCGGCTCCGGAAGTTTCCGGACAGCAGAAAAGAAAAGGGAGAAGCGGCATTGTCTGTGTGGTGGTTTATTATATCAATTTTTATTTAGGGAGATATTACAGGAAATGAGCAGCAAGATTCAGCACAGAGAGTATTCCATGGATAAGATCGTTTCTCTGGCAAAATCCAGAGGATTCGTTTTTCCGGGTTCGGAGATCTACGGAGGACTGGCGAATACCTGGGATTACGGGCCTGTGGGAGTGGAACTGAAGAATAATGTCAAGGAAGCGTGGAGAAAGAAATTTATCCAGGAGTCGAGATACAATGTGGGCCTGGATTCGGCGATCCTCATGAATCCAAAAACCTGGGAGGCTTCCGGACATGTGGGAAATTTCAACGATCCTCAGGTGGACTGCCGTGTGTGCCATGAGAGGTTCCGGGCGGATAAGCTGATCGAAGATTATTTCGATAAAAACGGCATCGATCAGGTGGCGGACGGATGGACCAATGAACAGATGGAGACTTTCATGGCCGAAAAGGGGATCAAGTGCCCGACCTGCGGCAGCACGGATTTTACGCCGATCAGGCAGTTTAATCTGATGTTCAAGACTTTTCAGGGAGTGACCGAAGACAGCACGGCGCAGCTCTATCTCCGTCCGGAAACGGCGCAGGGGATTTTCGTCAATTTCAAGAATGTACAGAGAAGCGCGAGAAAAAAGCTTCCTTTTGGCATCGCCCAGATCGGAAAATCCTTCCGGAATGAGATTACACCGGGTAATTTTACCTTCCGTACCAGAGAGTTTGAGCAGATGGAGCTGGAATTTTTCTGTGCGCCGGGAACCGATATGGAATGGTTCGATTACTGGCGCGATTTCTGTCCGAAATTCCTGCGGGATCTCGGTATCAGCGATGAACATATGAGGCTCCGGGATCACAGTCCCGAGGAACTCTCCCATTACAGCAAAGCCACAACGGACATAGAATATCTCTTCCCGTTCGGATGGGGTGAACTGTGGGGAATCGCCCACAGATCGGATTACGATCTCAGACAGCATCAGGAATTTTCCGGTCAGGATATGACATATCAGGATCCTGTAACAAATGAAAAGTTCATTCCGTTCTGCATCGAGCCTTCTCTGGGAGCAGACCGGGTGACGCTGGCATTCCTGGTGGAGGCGTATGATGAAGAGACAGTCGTAGGGGCAAACGGCAAAGAAGATACGAGAACGGTTCTTCACTTCCACCCTGCCCTGGCACCTTATAAGGCAGCGGTTCTTCCGCTGACGAAAAAGCAGGCGGAGAAAGCGGAATCTCTGCGGGATGAGCTTGCGAGATATTTCAGCGTCGATTATGATCTGCCGGGCAGTATCGGAAAGCGTTACAGAAGACAGGATGAAATCGGCACCCCGTACTGTGTCACTGTCGATCCGGATACGGAAAATGACGGCTGCGTTACAGTCAGAGACAGAGATACCATGGAGCAGATACGGATTCCGATGGGCGAAGTAAAGGATTATATCGAGGAAAAGATTATTTTCTGATCGGGAACCGGAACCCGGAGAAGGGGTTGCCGGAACCGGAAGCCCGGTTTTTCCGTTTTACGCGGATACGGGGAATAGATCGCACCGCTGCGCAGCATACTATCATCATGGAGGTGAAAATCATGTATGGTACGGCAGCGGAGCAGGAACAGGAAGCGAAAAACAGTATCGACGATTTCGGGGGCATGAAAAATGCATTTGATTTTGAATCGGAGATACAGTATCTGACGGTGATCGGCAGCATTGAAGGACACAATGTGATGGCACCGGATGTCAAGACGACAAAGTATGAAAATATGATACCGCAGCTGATCGCGGTGCAGGAAAATCCGAAAATACGCGGTCTGCTTGTGGTTCTGAATACGGTGGGAGGAGATGTGGAAGCCGGACTGGCTCTGGCAGAGCTGATCGCATCTCTCACAAAACCGGTGGTTTCCGTTGTGCTGGGAGGAGGTCACAGTATCGGAATTCCTCTCGCAACGGCGGCGGATTATTCTTTTATCGCTCCCAGCGCCGCGATGACGCTTCATCCGGTACGAATGACAGGTCTGATGATCGGCGCAGAGCAGACATACGGATATTTCCGGAAGATGCAGGAGCGGATTACGGATTTTATCGTGAGAACGTCCGGGGCGGATCGCGGCACAGTCGTGGAACTGATGAATTCCCGGAACGATATGGCAAACGATATCGGCACGATATTATACGGTGAGGAAGCTGTAAAATCGGGTCTGATAGATCGCGTCGGCGGAATAGCGGACGCTCTGAAAAAACTCAGAGAACTGATCGGCGACAGGATGCGGCGGACAGAGATCTGAAACAGATCAGATCCATTACTGATAGTATAGAAAGGGGATGTAGCATGAAAAAATTTAAGAAAATCCTCGTGGCAAACAGAGGCGAAATCGCAATCCGGATTTTGAGAGCCTGCAGCGAGCTGGGAATCCGCACGGTGGCGATCTATTCCGAAGAGGATAAAAACGCACTCTTCCGGACAAAGGCTGATGAATCCTATCAGATCGGAAAAGGCAAAGGACCGGTGGATGTCTATCTGAGCATCACAGAGATTATAGAGCTCGCGAAGGCAAAGGGCGTGGACGCCATTCATCCGGGTTACGGATTCCTGGCGGAAAACAGCGATTTTGCAAAGCAGTGTGAAGATGCCGGAATCGAATTTATCGGGCCGACCTATCAGATGATGGATCAGCTGGGCGATAAGATTAAATCCAAGATCGTCGCTCATGAAGTCGGAGTACCGACGATTCCCGGTGTGGAAGAGGCTATAAAGACGGAAGAAGACGCGCAGAAATTTGCAGATCTGTGCGGCTATCCCGTCATGCTCAAGGCTTCCGCAGGAGGCGGCGGCCGCGGTATGAGAATTGTCAGAAATCCGGAGGATCTGGTGGCGGAATTCAACAGTGCACAGAGTGAGGCACGCAAGGCTTTCGGTATCGACGATATTTTCATTGAAAAATATCTTGAGGAGCCGAAGCACATCGAAGTTCAGATTCTCGGGGATAAATACGGCAATATCGTACATCTGTACGAAAGAGACTGTTCCATTCAGAGACGTCATCAGAAGGTGGTGGAATTTACGCCGGCACAGACGATCAGCCGGGAACAGCGACAGGCGATCTGTGAAGATGCGATCAAGCTGGCAAAACATGTGAATTACCGCAGTGCCGGTACGGTGGAATTTCTCGTGGACAAGCACGGAGCTCATTATTTCATCGAGATGAATCCCCGTATCCAGGTGGAGCATACCGTAACAGAAGTTGTGACGGGAATCGATATCGTCCAGTCACAGATTCTGATTGCAGAGGGATATGCTCTGGATTCCGAAGAAGTCGGCATTAAGAGCCAGGATGATATCGCACCGAGAGGCGCTGCTATCCAGTGCCGTATCACGACGGAGGATCCGGCTAATTCCTTTGCTCCTGATACGGGAACCATCGAGTTTTATTCCACAGGCTCGGGTAACGGTATCCGCCTTGACGGCGGAAACGGTTTTACCGGCGCGGTGGTAACGCCTTATTACGACAGTCTTCTCGTAAAGATCACCTCATACGGACGGGATTTTAAGGCCGCAGCGGCAAGAGCGACGAGGGCTCTGAATGAACTGAAGATTAAAGGTGTCAAGACGAATCGCAATTTCCTGCTGAATGTGCTTAATCATCCGACTTTCCTGGCGGGCGAATGTAATACGGCATTCATCGATACCCACCCGGAACTGCTCAATATCCGCACGGGAGAGGATACGGAATCCCGCGTTCTGCGTTATCTCGGAAATAAGGTGGTCAACGAGGTAAAATGGGAAAATCCTCCTGCAGATATTCCGAATGTTCCTAAGATCGATGTGGATCCGTCTACGCTTCGCGGTACGAAGCAGATTTTTGAGGAGAAGGGCGCAAAGGGTCTGTCTCAGTGGATTCTTGATCAGAAGAGCCTGCTGTTTACCGATACGACCATGAGAGACGCGCAGCAGTCGCTGATGGCGACAAGAATGCGTACTGTCGACATGGAGAGAATCGCTCCGGCGGTAGCGGCTTACGGAAAGGATCTCTTCTCACTGGAAATGTGGGGCGGCGCGACATTCGACGTGGCGTACCGTTTTCTGAGAGAGAGTCCGTGGGAAAGACTGGATACGCTTAGAAAGAAGATTCCTAATATTCTGTTCCAGATGCTTCTGAGAGGAGCGAATGCGGTAGGTTACAAGAGTTATCCGGATAATGTGGTGCGCAAGTTTATCAAAGAGGCTGCGAAATCCGGAATCGATGTATTCCGTGTATTTGACTCTCTCAACTGGATTGACGGTATGGCCGTGGCTATGGATGAGGTCGGCAATCAGGGCAAGATCGTGGAAGCGACGATGTGTTATACCGGCGATATTCTCGATGAAAAGAGAGATAAATATACGCTGCAGTATTATATAAATAAGGCAAAAGAGCTGGAGAAGCGCGGAGCTCATATCATCGCCATTAAAGATATGTCCAGCCTGCTGAAGCCGATGGCGGCGTATAAGCTGGTCAGCGCGCTGAAAAAAGAGATCGGTCTGCCGATTCATTTACATACCCACGATACCAGCGGAAACGGCGGAGCAACACTGATGATGGCAGCTATGGCCGGCGTGGACATCGTCGATGCCGCATTTGACAGCATGGCGGGTCTGACGAGTCAGCCTGCGCTCAACTCCACGGTGGCGGCTCTCGAATATACGGAGAGAGCGACCGGCATGGATCTCGACGGTCTGCAGCAGATTTCCACTTACTGGGCAGCGATCCGACCGATCTATGCGGATTATGAATCGGAACTGAAATCCGGAACAGCGGAAATCTATAAATATGAGATTCCGGGAGGTCAGTATTCCAACCTGCGTCCTCAGGTTGCCAGCTTCGGTCTGGAGCATAAGTTCCAGGAAGTAAAGGAGATGTATATCAAGGTCAACGAGATGCTCGGCGATATCATCAAGGTGACGCCTTCCTCAAAGGCGGTGGGAGATATGGCGATCTTCATGGTTCAGAACGATCTGACTCCGGAGAATATCTATGAGAAGGCGAAGGGTATGGATTTCCCGGATTCCATCGTATCCTATTTCGAAGGAATGATGGGACAGCCGGAGGGCGGTTTCCCGAAGGAGCTGCAGGAGCTCGTGCTTAAGGGCAGAAAGCCGATTACCTGCAGACCCGGTGAGCTGCTGCCGGATGAAGACTTCGATGCGATCAAGGAGTATCTGAAGAACAAGTATGACTTTGAACCGACTGATAAGGACGCGATCAGCTACGCGCTGTATCCGAAGGTATTCGAGGATTATCTGACACTTCTGAAAAAAGAAGGCAGTTTCCGTTATATGGACAGCGATATCTTCTTCCACGGCATCATGGAAGGTTCTATCGGCGAAGTTGAGATTTCAGAGGGAAAAATTCTCGTCATCAAACTGGTGGAGATCAAGAATCCGGACGAAGATGGCAACAGAGAGCTCATCTTCCAGGTCAACGGACTCATGCGCCAGATCACGATCAACGATAAGGCGGCTGTCACCAAGGCATCCAAGCAGATGGTCGTTACAGCCGATCCGGATGATGAACATGAGATCGGTGCCAATATTCCGGGCAATATCGTCAAGATTCTCGTCAAAGAGGGCGAAGAGGTCAAGGCCGGCCAGCCGATCGCTGTCATCGAAGCGATGAAGATGGAGACGAATATTATCTCCGCCATCGACGGTGTCATCGATAAAATTTACGTGAATCAGGGAGATCAGGTCATTTCGGGTCAGCTGATTGCAAAACTCGAAGAAGACGAGGTCGATGAAGGAGAAAAGAACGTAACTTTATAAAGCCGAACGGACAGAGCTGTCTTTGACTTTTACAGCGTGCGGAATCCGCCGGAGAGCGGAATCCCGTACGCGGTCAGAGACGGCTTTTGCCGTTTCATGCGTTTCAAAGGAGAACAGGACAGATGATTGTAATACTCAAACAGGAAGCGGATAAAGAGAAAAAAGCCGTATTAAAAGGCAAGCTCAAGGCTCTCGGTTTCGATATTCACGAATCGAAAGGCAGAGAGACGGAGCTGTGGGGACTCGTAGGCGATACCTCCATCATCGATGACGATTATCTGAGAGCCAATGAGGTGGTGGAGGATGTCAAACGCGTTCAGGAACCGTATAAGATGGCGAACCGGAAGATGCATCCGGAAGATACAGTCATCGACATCCGGGGCAGAAAGATCGGCGGAGGCCATTTCCAGGTTATCGCCGGCCCGTGCTCCATCGAATCCAAAGAGCAGATCATCGAGGTGGCGGAGGATGTGAAAAAGAGCGGAGCCGGTTTGCTGCGGGGCGGCGCATTCAAACCGAGAACGTCGCCATATTCTTTTCAGGGACTTCAGAACAACGGACTGAAGCTGCTGCTGGAGGCGAAGGCGGCCACAGGTCTTCCCGTGGTGACGGAGATCATGACGCCGGAACATCTTGAACTGTTTGAAGATATCGATGTCGTTCAGGTAGGGGCGCGCAATATGCAGAATTTTCAGCTGCTCAAAGCGCTGGGCAAATGCGACAAGACAGTTCTTCTGAAGAGAGGACTGGCGAATACGCTGGAGGAGCTGGTGATGAGCGCGGAATATATTATGGCCGGCGGAAATGAGAATGTCATCCTGTGCGAGCGGGGAATCCGCACCTTTGAGACATCCATGAGAAATACGCTGGACATCTCGGCGATTCCGATGCTGAGAAAAATGACACATCTGCCGATCGTCATCGATCCGAGTCATGCGGCTGGAATACGCTGGATGGTGGAACCGCTGGCTCTGGCAGCCATCGCGGCAGGCGCGGACGGACTGATGATTGAGGTTCACAACGATCCGGAATCGGCCCTCTGTGACGGCCCTCAGTCCATGACGCCGGAAGGGTTCGATGAACTGATGAAAAAGATCAGAAAGACAGTGGAATTTTTCGGAAAGACGATGGACTGATCCGAAAGAAAGGGGATATGACAGATATGGCAGAATCTTTACACATCGGTGCGAAGCCGGGAGAAATCGCAGAGACGGTATTCATGCCGGGCGATCCGCTCAGAGCGAAGTTCATCGCGGAGAATTTTCTCGAAGATGCGAAGTGTTATACGACGGTACGGAATATGCTCGGATATACGGGGACGTATAAAGGAAAGCGGGTTTCTGTACAGGGAAGCGGTATGGGGATGCCTTCGATGGCGATTTATTCCCACGAGCTGATCGAGGTATACGGCTGCAGAAATATTATCCGGATCGGTTCGGCGGGATCCTATCAGGAAGACGTGAATCTGAAAGATATCGTCATCGCAGAGTCCGCGTCTACGGATTCCAATTTTCAATATACATACGATCTGCCGGGCAGCTTTGCTCCGTGTGCCGATTTCGGTCTGCTCCATGCGGCATGGCATTCTGCGGAGAAACTGCAGCATCCTGTGCGGGTGGGAAATGTAGTCTCTGTCGATGTATTTTACGATGACGATCCGGATACCTGGAAGCGCTGGTCGAAGATGGGAGTGCTGGCGGTGGAGATGGAAGCGTGTGCTCTGTATCTGAATGCCGCCAGAATGGGAGCGAAGGCTCTCGCTATGATGACGATCAGCGACAATTTTGTCACCGGACAGCGGCTGACGGTGGAGGAAAGAGAAAAGGGCTTTTCCGACATGATTGAGACGGCGCTGGGGATGACGGAATATCTGTAAGCGGCAGCCGGCCGGTCCTGATCTGTGGAAAAAGAAAAGGGCCGTGCCGCGTGAATCCGGCAGACGTATGCGTCAGGCATATTATGAAGATATGTGCGATTACCAAAACGATTCGGAGGGGAAAATGGACAGCAGAAATAAAAAATTTGCGGATCTCATCGTAAATTATTCGTGCAGAGTGCAGAAAGGTGAGAAGGTGCTGATCGAAGAGATCGGCGTCAGCGCCGTGCCGCTGATCAAAGAGCTGATCCGCGCCGTCTACGCGGCCGGAGGATATCCGTATCTCGGTCTCAGCGATACTTCGCTCAACAGAGAGATTATCATGAACTGCAGCGAAGAACAGCTGGAATTCATGCGGGATTACGAAATGTACCAGATGAAGGGAATGGATGCCTATATCGCTGTGCGCGCGTCGGAAAACACATCAGAGCTGTCTGATGTGCCGGCGGAAAAGATGAATCTGTACAGCAGAATCCTCCGCCCTGTCATCGACGAGAGAGTGGATAACACCAAGTGGGTTATCATGAGATATCCGAACAACTCCATGGCTCAGCTCGCAAATATGAGTCTGGAAGCTTTTGAAAATTTCTACTACGATGTGTGCACGCTGGATTATGCGAAAATGTCGGCGGCCATGGATCCGCTGGTGGACCTTATGAACCGGACGGATAAAGTGAGAATTGTGGCTCCGGGAACGGATCTGACATTTTCGATAAAGGGGATTCCTGCGATCAAATGTGCCGGAGAGTGCAATATTCCGGACGGTGAGGTCTATACGGCTCCGGTAAAAGACTCCGTAAACGGTGTGATCTCCTATAACACGGTCTCGCAGGAGCAGGGATTTACCTATGAAAATATTGTATTTCACGTGGAGAACGGAAAGATCGTGGAAGCGCATGCAAATGACGACAGACGCATTAATGAGCTTCTGGATACCGACGAGGGTGCGAGATACTTCGGCGAGTTTGCCATCGGAGTCAATCCGTATGTGCTGCATCCGATGAAAGATACGCTGTTTGACGAAAAGATCTGCGGCAGCATTCACCTCACGCCGGGCTCTTCGTATGAAGATGCGCCCAACGGCAATAAATCCTCTGTTCACTGGGATCTCGTCCTGATTCAGAGAGAGGATTACGGCGGCGGTGAGATCTGGTTTGACGACGTTCTGATCCGTAAGGACGGCATTTTCGTGCTGCCGGAACTTGAGGGGCTGAATCCGGAAAATCTGAAATAATCCGGATACGAGCCGGAAAAGTATATTCTGAAAAAGAAGGCGGCGGTGAGAAGAAAAATGCCGGAGATATTTCCTTTCCGAATGGGAGATATCTCCGGTTTTGTTTTTTTGCTGCGGAATGCCAGGTGGATAAAGGTTCCGAGCCCGGCTGCTGCACAGAGAGAAATTACCACTCTGTAATTTTCAGGACGGGAAAACGCGACTGTTTCAGAAGGAATTCTGCATTCTGCAGATAACGACTGTCGATTTTTACGCTGTATCCGCAGCTGCTGGCGCGATCTACAGAGCTCCGGACGATGTCTGAGGGAATTTTCTGTCCGGCCAGGAGATCGTGTGCCATGGCTGCAGTCGTGTAAGTGGGCAGAGAGATCAGTGTATATGACATGATGGTATCATCCTTTCAAAATCTGTTCTGTGCTGCGTATGATGAGTGTCTTCAGGTCTGCCTTCCGCACGTCGGAAGATGCGCTGAGAGAATATTCGCCAAGCGGTTCATCGTTTTTTGTGATCTCAAGCGTTCCGGCCTTCTGACCTTCTTCTACAGGCGCACGGAGATCTTCCGCAGGTCTGATGCGGTAGCTGATGGCCGAGGCCTCTCCTTTTCTGACGAGAAGAACGATCTTTTCGTCTGTCTGAATGTCCACGGCGCTCAGTATGCCCTTTTCGACGCTGGCCGTGCCGATAATCTCATTGCGGTCCGCAATTTTTACGGCTTCGTAATTGGCGAATCCGTAATCCAGCAGGCGGGCACTTTCGGAAAAGCGCAGCTGTGATGTTTCAGCGCCGAGCAGAACGGCGATCAGGCGCAGATCATCGCGTTCGGCAGAAGAGGCGAGGCAATAGCCCGCGTCCTGGGTAAATCCCGTTTTAATTCCTGTCGCTCCATTATATGTCTTCAGCAGCTTATTCGTGTTGACCATATCTATGATAGAAGTATGACCTTCCTTGCCCACTTCAATGTTTCCGCTTTCAGCACCGAGATAGGACAGAATATCCGGATGGGACAGCAGCTGGCGGGCTGTCACGGCCAGGTCATAGGCGCTGGTGTAGTGATCGGCAGCCGGCAGACCATTTGTATTTGCAAAGTGCGTATTTTCGAGACCGAGCTCTTTGGCCCTTTCATTCATCTTTTCCACGAAAATTTCTTCCGTACCGCTGATATACTCCGCCATTGCGACACAGGCATCATTAGCCGATACCATGGAGATTCCGGTGAGAAGTTCACTGACAGTATGGGTTTCGCCCGGTTCCATATAAAGCTGGCTTCCTCCCATGCCGGATGCATTTTCGCTGATCGTAACCTCATCCTCGAAGGAAATCCGGCCGGAATCGACAGCCTCCATGATCAGGAGCATCGTCATCACTTTGGTGACACTGGCCGGAGGCAGTTCTTCATGAGAATTCATTTCATAAAGAACGGTACCGCTGTCTGCATCGATGAGGACGGCGGCCTTTGCATCGACAGTAAAATCTGCGGAGGAGGAATCGCCGCTGTTTTCCGAAAGTACGGCTGCCCGGGGCAGCAGAACGTTCAGCGAGAAGATGAAAAGACAAAAAATACCGATGAAAAATCTGGAATATTTCACAATGGTTTCCTCCGGTTCCGGAAAACTGCCTTTACCGTGCGGGTCAGAAGTGCAGGGAGACAGGGATTCCGGTCTGTGATAATGTGATAAAAAGTAATTTCTGCTAAGAGAGTATATTTTGTATGAGAAGAAAATATGACAGGCAGAGAACATCCGGAAAGCGGGAATAGAGAAATATGGTTGAAATAACCGTAAGACCTTGTGAAGAAGATTGAAAAGGAACGAAAAAGTGATTATAATATAAGAAACATACAGCCGCAGGAAAGGCGGAAGCGGGCAGAAAATGGGACAGCAGTCCGACGGAGCCGATCAGTACGGCGGCATCCGGGATGGAACAGAACGACGACAGACGATAAAGGAGACCTCATGAAACGAGATTTTGAAACATACTGGTACAAAGATATCAGAGAGATCGGTACGATCAAAGAACTCCTGGACGGCAGTGCCGGGCTCTATGCCGAAAATCCGGCATTCTGGGTAAAACGGAAGAAGGGCGCGCCTTATGAGGCAGTTTCCTATCGTCTGCTGAAACATGATGTCGATTCCCTCGGCACGAAACTGGTGGATATGGGACTTCGCGGCGAGAGAATCGCTGTCATGGGGCAGGGATGCTATGAGTGGATCGTCTCATATCTGGCCGTCGTAAACGGTACCGGAATTGCCGTTCCTATCGATAAGGATCTGACTCCGTCTGAGATTGGAAATCTCCTGTCAGCTGCGGACTGCCATACGATTTTCTGTACCGCTGCGGAGAGCGGAAAGCTGAAAGATATTCCGGGGATTGAGAGAAAAGTCGTCATGGAGATCTACGGTGACCGCACGTCGGAAGAAGAAGCACCGTCCACCGGACTTGTGCCAAAGGACGGCAGTGCCGTGTGGAGAAATCTGCTGGCAGAGGGTGAAATGCTTCTGAAAGAGGGGGATATCCGCTTTACAAAAGCAGAAATCGATCCCGAGGCTCTGTCGGTGATTCTCTTCACTTCCGGAACGACCGGAAATCCGAAGGGCGTCATGCTGAATCACAGAAATATCACATCGAATATTATGGATGTCTGCAGGATTGCGCATATTCTGGAGTCGGACAAGACACTTTCCATCCTGCCGATTCATCACACGTACGAATGCACTCTCGGCATGCTTCTGGTTCTCTACCGGGGAGCAAGTACGGCATTCTGCGAGGGTCTGAGGTATATCGTTCAGAATATGAAAGAAGCTCACAATACAGTTCTGATCGCCGTACCGCTGGTACTGGAGATGATTTATTCTAAAATATGGAAATCTGTAGCAAAACAGGGGAAGGAGAAGACACTGAAACGTGCCATCCGTATCAATAACCGGCTGAAGTCCATCGGCATCGACATGAGCCGCAGGCTCTTTTCTCAGATCCACAGAGAGCTGGGAGGAAGCCTGAGGATGGTCATCACAGGTGCGGCGGCCCTTTCCCCTAATGTATACAGAGGATTCGAAGATCTGGGAATCATCGTTCTGCAGGGATACGGCATGACGGAGTGCACGCCTCTGATCTCAGGTACACCGCAGAGCTCCGGGGAGAGGTACAAAAAAGCGGGTTCTGTCGGTGTGCCGGTGAGAGCCGGAGAAGTGAAAATCATCGGACAGGATGAAAACGGGATCGGCGAAATTCTTTTCCGGGGACCGAATGTGATGATGGGATATTATAACATGCCGGAGGAAACCGCGGAAGTTCTCGACAGTGACGGATGGCTGCATACCGGAGATCTGGGATTCGAGGATAAAGACGGATGGATTTATCTCACGGGACGGAAGAAGAATATCATCGTCACCAAGACGGGCAAGAATATCTACCCGGAGGAACTGGAAATTCAGGCAAACGCGAGCCCTTATATCGCGGATTCCATGGTATTTACCTCGCTGCGCAACGGAGAAGAGACCGTAGGCATCCAGATACTTCCTGATCTGGAATATATAAAAGAGCAGCTGGGAGAAGTCCCGGAGGAGAGCGATCTCTACCGGCTGATGAAGAAAGTAATCGGCGAGCTGAACGAGAGTCTTCCGAATTACAAGCGGATCCGGGATGTCTTCGTGCGAAAAGAGGATTTTACGCGGACGACGACGAAAAAGATACGGCGGCAGGATAATACGGAGGTGAAATGAGCGCAGCTGATATACCTATCGTGTGACGATTGAATACCGGAAGCAGTTTTATATCATGCAGCATCCGGATGCTTTCCGAGAAGCGACAGATAAGATTTATTCTCAGATAACGGTCTTTATGTTCAGAAAGCCATATTAGCTTCCCTTGCAGATTTGAAAGATACCACATATCGTCTTGCAACGCCTGAAGAAGAATCAAAAGGGATAGACGGTTTCGTCGGAGGTGTCCCGTATTCAGTGAAGCCGGATACGTATAAGACGATGGGACGACTGTCCGAAGTGATTGATGCGAAAATGATCTATTATACGAAGACGAAAACCGGGCTGAAGATCGAAGCGGAAGAGTGAAAAACAGGGCGAAGATTCCAAAATGGCAGGGGCCGCCGCATTAAAGATGAAAAATACAGGATAAAGTATTTTCCGGAATGGAAATGTTCCTGCCTTGTATCATAGTTTCTTAATGCAGCGGCCCCTTAGGTCTCTTATTTTACGCTCTTTGCCGGAAGAACTGTCAGCATTCCGAGAGGCGGTATTTTTCGTACTGACAGATATATTTATTATCGTCTTTTATGATACCAGCAATCTGTTCTATTTCGATAGCTGTTTCCTGTTTCGTTTTTACATAAAATCCATGGGGAACGTTGAAATAACATTTAGCCTTCTTTTCATCGGATAATGTCCCGATAAAATTCAGATGTTTTTCAATCCGATGACGGATGATGCTGTTCAGGTCATTGATATCCGCATTCATATTTTCAAGTGCGAGCTCTGCTATTTTCAGGTCAATCTCAATGCCGACGCTGTTTCTGTTCGCAACCATACATGCGATATTTGTCGTTCCTAATCCGGCAAACGGATCGAGAACAGTGTCACCTTCGGCAGAGTACATATTTACCAGCCGATAAGGAATTTCAAACGGGAAAGATGCGCTGCGATTTCTGATTCCCTTATCCTTTGCGATAATCTGCGAAGTTCCTTTTATCTCCCAGAGATCGGAAAACCATATATTTTGTTCCTCCCAGAAGAAAGCACTTTTTTGGCGTAACTTTTTTCCGTTCCCCGTGAATATTCTTTTTCCGCCTTTTCGGAATATGAGGATATATTCGTGCTCATATGTCACATAAGCTCCTGCAGGATACATGCCGGATCCCATGAATTTATTAGGCGCATTCGATTGTTTTCTCCAGTGAATATCCGGCAAAACACAATATCCCATTTCAACAAATTTATTAATTATTCTTGTGTGATTAGAATATAATTGAAATTGATTATTTACCGTTCTGGTTGCGTCTCCGATATTAATGCAGATAAAACCGTTATTTTTGAGAACTCTGTCACATTCCTCCCAGATTTTATTTAAAATCTCATGCATTTTATCAAAAGCATCCCTGCCGTTTCCGGATGCTAATGCTGTACCGATATCAGGATTTTGTCCGGAAAATAATATATCCCACATTTCTATCATGGGATACGGCGGTGATGTTACTATGAGATCTATGCTTTTGTCTGCAAGCATGGATAAGTTGCTGCTGTTTCCGGAAAAGATCTGATGTGTTGTCATAATTTCATATTCCTTTAGTTTTCTGTTA
>CAJFPD010000149.1 GCA_904398315.1 Candidatus Alangreenwoodia gallinarii
ATCCGATGCGCCGGCCTCTCTGCCGTACCGGGGCTGCAGAGCAGCCCCGGTTATTTGCCGTTGCTTACCGGCAGCTGATGCTGCCTCATCTTTTTACAGCCGGATCAGTCCCAGCGGCTGTCGCGTTCATAGCTCAGGATATTTCCCGTAGATGCGTCGATTTCAAATTCGTATTCCAGGTTACCACTGAAAAATTCGATTTCGTAAACGGCTCTGCCGTCATCAAAATCAAATTCCGCTTTTTTGAATACAGCCTGGGAAGCAGAGATGCCGGCTCTGCCGAGAGCTATGCTTTTCGCTTCGTCACGGCTGATATACTGGCCGTTGGTTCCGGTTCCGGCGGACGGAGCATAGTATTCCGCATCGTAGTCAACACTGAGAATTCTGCCGGTGACGGCATCGATTTCATAGTCGTATTCCGTAAAGCTGTTTTTGTTGTAGAATTCCACCTCATATTCTCTGCGGCCGTCGTCGTAATCCATTCTGACTCTGACGAATGTCACCTGATTTTCCGTCAGTCCCGCATGGTTCAGGGCGATGGATTTCGCTTTTTCCTCTCCGATATAGGTGCCGGAATTCGTTCCGGTATTTACACCGGTGTTTGCACCCGTATTTGTGCCGGTGTTCGTGTTGTTGAAGCTGTCAGCGTCAGTGACGTCAGAGGCCTTCGCGCTCAGGGTTGCCGTGCGTGTCGTGCTGTTCCACTGTACGTTTTTGTTCATCAGCTCGCCGATGGCGCGGAGCGGAAGATAAGTCGTTCCCTCATAGAGGAGCGGATATACGGTATTGCCGTTGACATCCGTGAAATGACGTACGGTACCGTCTACGACGATCGTGAAGTCGCTGCGGATCTGTGCGGATATCGTCTTCGGTACGGCGGAATTGTCCGGTGTACCGTTTACGCGGCCTGTCGTGCGAGGGCTGTTGAGCGTCGCGGTGAGCGTGGACTGATCCCAGTTTACATTTTTATCCATCAGTTCACCGATGGCGCGGACAGGGAGGTAGGTGGTTCCGTTGTAGAGAACGGGATGAACTTCGCTGCCCTGTACGTTATAAAATGTCTGGGTCACACCGTCTACTACGATGGTGATATCGGGACTCAGTGTTGCGCTGATGCTGACGGCGCCGGAACGGCTGGCCGCCTCTGCGTTGCCCGCCGGTATCGTGCCTGCCAGACCGAGAGTCAGGACGAGGCATAATAAGATGATACCTGCGCGGACTGTGATGCTATGTCTGTATCTTCTCTTTTCCATGTTTTATCTCCTTTCTTTTTGCTGCCGGTCTTCTCAGAGAGAATCCGCCTCCCATTCGCGGATGGCTCCGGAGTAACCGTCGATCGTAAATTCGTATTCCATGCCGTTGTAGATGATGGTGCCCTCGTATTCGAGGTGGCCGTCATCGTAGTCCATTTCAAATTCGCGGATATCGGAGGCGGAAGCACCCGGAACCTGCGCTAAAGCGATTTCTCTGGCCTTTGAGGCGCTGATCGTGCCGCTGCCGCCGGAAGCCGGCGGAGTGTAGTATTCGGCGTCATAATCATATTGGATAACAGCTCCGGTCAGCGCGTCGATTTCGTAATCGTATTCGCTGTAGTCAGAGGTATAGAATTCGATGTCATAAATCTGCCGTCCGTCATCCCGTTCGAGACTGCAGGATATGAAGGTGACCTGACTGCTGCTGAGTCCTGCGTGAGCGAGAGCTGCCGCTTTTGCTTCCGATTCGGTGAGGACTGTGCTGCCGGAGGTGCCGGAGGCAGTTTCGCCCGCGTTTTCCGCCGGAGGGCCGCTCATTTCGATGACCGTGCCCGTAAGAGCGTCGATGTCACAGCGATAAGAATTTCCGTTCACCGCAAATTCGATCCGGTAATAGTCTGTGCCGTTCCGGTTTTCTAAAGCGGCGGAAGTGACGGAAACATCGGTCTCCGAGAGCCCCGAGGCTTCCAGAGCAAGCGCCTGGGCCGCCTGCTGCGTGATGTAACCCAGCTGACTCTGCTGAGAGGAGCATCCGCAGACGGACAGCAGCAGGAGGATGATTCCTGAAGTCAGGAAAAGCCGTTTTATTTTCTTAATAGGATCCCTCCTTTCTTTTTCCTGTTTCTATTTCTGTCTGCTCATCTTTCGATGTGCTCCCTGCTTTCTGGGTATATCTTAGGCGGCAAACATGAAATCTACATGAAATAGACCGGAAAAGCGGAAAAATTTTTATTACGGGACTGCAGGACAGAGAGGCGGAGCGGAAGGACGCGGCCGGGTATTCAGAGCATTCAGAGTGATTCAGTGTATTCAGGAGGAGAGCAGGGGAAGATGCAGCGTAAAGGTGCTGCCGGCTCCCGGCATACTTTCGAGGGTCATTCTGCCACCGTGGATTGAAGCGATCTGACGGACCATGGCCAGGCCGAGGCCGACGCCGCTGTCGACACCCCGGGAGGAATCCACCTGGTAAAAGCGCTGCCAGATTTTTTCCTGATGCTCCGGGGAAATACCGATGCCGTCATCCCGGACGGAGAGAAGAGCTTCACCGCCGGAGGCTCTGACAAAGACGCGGACGTGACCGTCCGGTTTTCCGTATTTGAAAGCGTTTTCCAGAAGGTTGTCCAGCAGGCGGGTGAGCAGGGCGATATCCGCGCGGACTGTCACATTTTCCGCGAGATCGAAGGTCATGCCGTCGCCGGAATCGGGGAATTTTTCGTCACAGGCGGAGCGGACGAAATCACCGAGATCGACGATATCCATACTGGCCGGCTCGATGCCCTGCTCCAGCCGTGTCATGCTCAGGAGCTGAGAGATGGTGGAGGTCATTTTGTCCGCCTGGCGGTGAATCATGGCGATGGTCTCCTGATGATCTTCCGGTGTTTCATCGTATTTTTCGGCGTATTCACAGGCGCTTTTTATGATGGATACCGGAGTGCGGAGTTCGTGAGAAGCGTCGGCCGTAAACTGGCGTTCCGCTTCGAAAGAGGATTCCAGACGCTCGAACATTCCGTCAAATTCCGCTGCCAGCCGCGAAAATTCATCGCTGCCGGGAGGCAGGCCGATGCGGCCGGACAGATCCCGTGCTTCGTTGATCGTGGCGGCGGTATGTGTGATATGTTCCAGCGGCCGGAAAGTCCTGCGGATGATCATCCAGCTGCCGAGGGCGGTGAGGAGAAGAAATACCGGCAGCACGATCATGGCGACGACCACGAGATTGCGAGCGGTGTCCTCATAGGCGGGCATCTGCATGATGCCCCGTATCCACACGCCGTCGTCCCAGCCGGAAGGCATCCACAGATCCATGACGAGGAAAGGTTCTCCCTGCGATTCCACCGTCCTTGTCAGCCCGTTGCGGAACGGTTCCTTTGCGGTGAAGGTGACCGGAACCTGGCCGGCCAGAAGGGTTTCGCTCTGACTGTAGATCAGAGTGGACACTCCGCTGTGGGAATAAGTGAAGTTTTCGCCGATCTGCAGACGACCATCCTGCAGGCTGACCTGGGACAGATTGTTCTGCACCGTCCGGGAGAGTGTCTGCATGGAGGTCTGATAGACCACCTGACGGCTGATGACCAGCATGAAGATCAGCAATAGTATGAAGAGAGCGGCCATCAGAACGGTGACCAGGAGAGTAATCTTAAGTTTTATAGAGGCTTTTGTGCGGACAGCATCTGTTTCCGGCGGAGCTTTGGAAGGCTGGCGCGATTCCTGTTCCGGTCCGCCTGCTTCTGTCCGCTTTTTTTTCTTTCCGATAATATGAATCATGTCGTCTTTTCCGTTTCTTCTGCCCGGAGTACCCAGCCCACGCCGCGTATCGTGTGAAGGAGGCGGGGGCCCTTTCCGGTATCCAGTTTTTTGCGCAGGCGGCTGATATAGCCGTCGATATTATTGGAATTTCCCGTATATTCGTAGTTCCAGATCTGATCTTCCAGCTGCTCTCTGGACAGGACGATGCCCTGGTTGCGGATCATGTATTCCAGGATGGCGAATTCCTTCGGCAGGAGAGGGATGTTCTCTCC
>CAJFPD010000150.1 GCA_904398315.1 Candidatus Alangreenwoodia gallinarii
CTGTCTCCGCCAGATCCGCAGCAGCCGGTAGCAGAACCGGCTTCCTCCCAGAAGCATGGTCAGAAACAGGAAGAAAATGATATAACAGCTCCGCGGCATGCCATTGCCGCTGACTTCGCAGATGACAAAGTTCGCGACGCTGGCCAGCACCGACGCAGCGATGATATTTCGAAGCTCCGTGATCGAAGCGAACTGCCACAGACTGCGGTACAGATGCAGCAGAGCGAAGATCACGATCCCCGCCGCAGCGACGGGTACCAGTACATGATGCAGATTTTCCAGATATTCTGCCTCGATTCTGCCGTTAAAGCGCAGCAGCAGTGCGATATACCCGGAAAGCACGATACTGAAAATGTCGAACACGACCAGAACGAACCTTTTCGCGTCTTTCAGAACACGGTCTTTTCCTGTCACAGTTACTATCCTTTCATTTCCACAGATAAAACATAAATAACTCAAATATAAATTGCAGATTTTTCTATTTATAGACGGTCGAAAACGTCAGACAGCATTCTCCGATTCAGATTTTTTATTTTTCATTCTTAATTTTAATTATGTACATTTTTTATCCGTAGTGACACAGTTCTGCACGCCGAACCGCCATACCCGCCTGCGTATTCGCTTCCGATTTGTTATCTTTCAGATCCATTTTCAGCGGACACCCCGCCATTTTCGCTGACATATTTTCCGTATCGTCCATACCGTCCATATCGCCCGTATTTTCCATACTTTCCGTATCGCCCGCGTACTTCCTCACTGCCCACATACAGAAATCCCAGAATCCATACACCTACAAACTCCAGATCGCGTATCATCGACCGGATCCGGTCGCTTCGCGAATATCCTTCCTTGACGACGAGAACCACACCATCATAAAATTTCGACAGAATGACAGCATCTGCCACCACTCCCACGGGAGGAAGATCCGCGATAATATAATCGTAGCTCGCTTTCAGAGATTTGCAGAGCTTTTCCATACGCGGAGATCCCAGCAATTTTACCGGATTCGGCGGCAGATTTCCCGCGGTGATGACATCCAGCCCGGAATTTTCATATTGCTGAACACATTCTTCCAGTCCCGCCATACCTGTCAGAACGTTTGACAGTCCGGGAGAGGAAGCAAGGCCTGTCCGCTGTGCTGTCACGGAAAGACGCAGATCGCAGTCGAGAAAGAGAATTTTCTTTCCCGTCTCCGCCATGGAAAGAGCCAGGTTGAACGCATTCGTACTTTTTCCCTCACCGCTCTCCGAGCTGGTGATCCCGATAATTTTCCCCTCTTCGCCCGCATCCAGAGAAAACATCACATTTGTCTGCAAAGACCGGTAGGCCTCATAGACGGCAAAAGGTGTATTCTCATTCAGCAGATATATCTTTCCCGTCGCTTCTTCCGCCTTCTTTTTTCTTTTCAGATGAAACATCCTTTTTCCTCCACTTTTTCAATCTCTGCGATTTTCACTTTTCACTGCGCTCTGCAGCCGCATACCTGTACTTTCCGTAGCTCCTTGACGCTGCATTGTCCATCTCGGGAATCACTCCCAGAACCGGGATCTCCTCAAATGACGTGTTCAGACTTTTCTCGGAGCGGATCACGGTATCGGTCAGCTCCCGCAGTATGATACCGGCTGCGCTCAGCAGAATACCGAGAAAAAGACCCAGAGCCGTATTTCTCAGAATATCCGGTGAGGAGGGACTGTCCGGCACCTCTGCCCGGTCTACGATCTGCACATTGCAGGCATCCACCGTCTCCGCCATCGTGGCGGAGGAGACATCCGCCACCGCGTTGGCAAGACTCGCGGTATCCTGCGGATCCGCTCCTGTCACCGTAATCCGCAGCAGCTCCGTCTCATTGACTACGGAAGCGGAAAGCATGCTCTGAAGCTCACTTTCCGTATACTCACCGCCCGCCTGGTGCGCCGCTTCATTCAGAACGGCTCTGCTGTTGAGAATCGCCACATACGTTTCCGCCAGACTCTGAGATGCCGTCAGATCGGCCTGAGATACTGTATCCGAAGAAACCTCCGGCCGGTTATTATTGATGTACAGCAGAACATCCGCCTGATACATCGGCGTGATCAGAAATTTCGTAACGCCGAACGCGGCTGCAGCACAGACTGCGGCAGCCAGGATAATAATCCACGCTCTGTGCCAGAGCGCGGCCAGCAGCCTCATAAGATCGATTTCAAAATACTGTTCCTGATTTTTTTGCATACAACATACA
>CAJFPD010000151.1 GCA_904398315.1 Candidatus Alangreenwoodia gallinarii
AAAGTTACCTGTGTATCATTATCTCCTGACTTCAGTATATCTTTATCTGCTGTTACATATTTCGTGACATCCACATCTACGAACTGATTATCTTCGTTTCTGTATCTTGCGACAACTTTTAACGTTCCCAGATCGAACGCTTCTCCAACACGATACTCTGTCACAGGAGTTCCTGTCCAATTAAATCCCTGAAAGACACAATTATTCGCCTCAATTGTCGCTGGTAACGGATATCCCTGTGCAAGAGGCGGATGACCATCGGAATGAAAATTCCTCTGACCGTTTGCTTCTCCCAAAGCAGTCAGGAAATCATCCGATTTCATATATTCGTCTGTCACCGATTTTACATCGACCCAGTCACTTTCAGGACCTATCGGAGAAGGATCTCCATTTGCAGTCATGACAATGAGAGATGTGTCTGCTATGGTATCGAGGTAATAACAGTTTTTAATATTGAGTTTACCTGTTCCCTGACCTGCAATTAACCCTGCAACATCACCACCGCTGCAATTCAAATCAGCTGCCGCATATGTATTACTGATATTGACATCAAAGCCACCGTAAATATGACCGATTAATCCGCCTACCGGATTAGATGCTGTTTCACTTCCATAACTTCCCACTGCAACGCAATTGTCTATTATAACCGTATCTTTATCATAAGCCTGTCCAGCACCTAGCTGTCCTACAAGACCTCCAATTGCATTTGCATTTCCCTCACTCAGTAAAAGTGTCGCATCTACCACAACATTTTCTAATGTCAATGATCCTGTAGAACGTCCTATTAATCCTCCTATATAGCGATTTGCTTCGACTTTTCCCTGTACAACCAGATTTTTTATTGTTGCATTTCTGGTAATATTAAAAAGAAGACCTTTTGGTCCCACCGACTGATCAGTATACACATCTATATTAGAAATCGTATGGCCATTTCCATCAAAAATTCCGCTATATCCAATCCAATTCTGTCCATGACCAATGCCAGACCATTCTCCGTTATTTACACCATTATGAGAATTATAATCCGTCATATCGATATCATCTGTTAAAATGATGTTATGTTTACAACAATATGACGTATGACCCTGCTCCTCTTCACCGCCATCTTCTCTATTCATGACATGTTCTCTCAGCCATGCCATATCCTCTCCGGAGTCAAACTCCAGATATTCCACTCCGTTAATTTCTGTTTTCGTAATATATGATGGTATTTCTACAGAAGCTATATCTGCTTCATTGGAAGAAACATTACTTTCATCAGCAAAAACATAACTGCTTCCAAACAACGTGGTAATCATCATACATGATAGAAGCAGCGATAATGTGCGTCTCTTCATATTTTTTATCCCTTCAGTCTACAGAATTATAGCGATAAGTAAATCTTTGAGATCATCTTCGTTTTCTCCCTCGCTCTGCACAGTACGTATGACTTTCACCGTATACGGCGCCCCGTCATGGAGAACGACTGGGGCACCGCATCCACTGTTATTTCCCGTTGATGCGACAGCCCCCATCGTTCAGAACTTTTTGAATAAAGAAGGATGCTTCACATATTGCGAAAGAACACATCCTTCTTATTCATTCTCAGAGAAGTCTCTCAAGTCAAAATCCGTAAGAACTATTACTGAACTGTAATCGAACCGTTATTGTCGACACCTACATTATTGGTAAGGCCCGTATTGTTTGTACAATTTGTTAAAGTAACTATTCCTGCATTATTAGCGATATAAGCACCTGTTGCTCCGCCTGATGCATCCATATTCGCCGATACCGTGGAATTTGAAACATTAACAGTATATCCTGAATAAATATGTCCGAACATTCCGCCTACCGGATTACTGGAAGTATTACTTGTAAATGTGCCTACCACGTTACATCCTGTGACCTTTACAGTTCCCTGCGATCCGCCGCTGGTACCGCCACCGCCGCCGGTGCCGCCACCGGAGCCGGAACCACACTGACCGATGAGACCGCCGATGGAGTTGCTTGCTCCGTTGCTAAGAGTTAAATCCATATCAACATCGCAATCCATAATAGTTAAATCTCCCATTGCACGTCCTACAATTCCACCGATAAAACGATTAGAATTTACATCTCCTTCGACCGTCAAATCTACAATTGTAGCATTGACTGCAAGATTAAAAAGGCCGCCCTTAGGTCCCACATTTGAGGTATTATTAACTGCAACAGTTATTGTGTGACCATTTCCATTAAACACTCCGGAATAACCGATGAAGCTCTGAGGTGTACCGATTCCATCCCATCCATCGTTTGCATCTAAGACAAGGTCGGCATCTAAACGTACATTGATAGTTTCTGCAGATGGAGCACTTGCACTGCCTGCATTCTGATCTTCTACGTCTTCCTCTAAAGCAAATAAGTCATCAACTGAATCAATGATATAATCATATTCAATATTGTCTAATGATATATCACTTGTCTCCGTTGCAAACGCCGGAACGCACATCGTTCCCAGTACAAGTGCCGCTGTCAGCAGGCCGCTCAATACTTTGCTCTTTTTTCTGAGCATTTTCCAATTCTCCTTTCCGAAATCCTCCGGACTCGCCCAGATTGATTTCCTGTCAGTAAAATAACTTCTTTCTCCGGCTCCTGCCTATTTTTTCCTCCTTTTTCAGCATGCCGGATTCCTGAGATGTGCTTCCCGTGCGGCGTCCTTCCTTTTATATTTTTTCTCCCGAAATCTGATTCTTTTCAGATTTTATGGTATAATAAAATATAAAGGTCATTCCGTCCATACGGGAAGCTTTTGATCTGCAGAGACGCGTGCTGTCGACTTTCCATGGTTTTCGGCATGCGTCATCTGCATTTTTTATATTCGGGGGATCGATCGAACTGCCCCCCAGATATAACGGATTTTTTGCTTCAGCCGTTTTCTGCGCTGTCATTTTCAAATTTTGTAAGATCTCAGATTCCTATATTTTTTTATGTATAATTCACGATTTTTGTTGTTTTTTGAACATTAACATGTTAAGATACTGAAAGTGCGGTTAATATCATATAACCTGCACATTTAACATGACGAGCTATTGCAGAGCTGTAAAACGCCAATTTTATCCTCTCTGCGATAGCTTGTTTCATTTTTTGATCACTTCCGGGCGCTCTTTTTGTCTCTGCCCGGCTTTCGGTATATCTGCTTTTCCTCATGGAGTCTGTGTGCTTTCTGCTGCTCGTAAAAATCGATCAGCGATTCATCCGTATAGACCGGATCCTTTTCCATATCTCTGACGCCTGACATGATGCGCTCGCACATCTCGCAGAATACGATCTGCTCCTCTTCGCTCAGACATTCGCGTATGCGCTCCTCAAAGCGCTTCTGACCGAATTCTCTGCGTGCCAGAGCCATCGCTCCGTCATTTGTGAGATAGATATGTGTCCTTCGTCTGTCCTTCTGATCCCTCTCCCGGTAGATCATGCCGTTCTCTTCCAGGCCGGCGAGTTTTTCAGAAATCACGGGAGGTGCCATATCCATCTTCAGTGCCAGCTCGACGCCGGATATTCCTTCATTCGCTGCGATCGTCCGCAGCAGTCTGCCATGGCCTCTGCCGTTCGACTCCGGAGACATAATCCCCTGCTGATGACGGATCGCTTCATTCAGCTTCTTGATCGAGCCGATCACATCTCCGTTCTCCTTTCTGATACGATCCTTCCCTCCTTTCCGTTTTTTTGCAGCACCTGATTGTCCGTATCACCGTTTTTTCCGGAACGGATCCCGGATCTTCTCTGTCATTCCGAAAATACTATTGTTTCCACGTTCAATCATTAGCCGTTATTAATTATAATACAGCTTAAATCATTATGCAATATCTAATTATTTTATTTTTAAATACAGTTCTTTTTCATATTTTTAGACTTTTTAAATAGTTTTAGTTATATTTTGTGTTGATTCTCTTATCAAGAATATAATATTCTACCGTATTATTCAATTTATTTTTTAAAATAATTCTGTATTTTCTCAGATTTCCCGTCCGGCCGGAAATCCGGAGACAGTCCGTTCCCGTTCCTCCTGCGGGTCCGTCTGTTCTCCGTCCCGGCCGCTTCACTTCCTATCCGCCTCTGACGATCCGGAACGTATCTGCCGACAGAATCCATCCGGGACGAAACAGTCTCATGATCTGCCAGTATCCCGCGCCGCGCAGTCCGTACTCCTGCACCAGGCTGAACTTCGCCCTCATGCTGCGCACATCCTCAAACCACACTTCATGTTTTTTTCCTTCCCGTTCGTACCGGTAATGCGGAGACTGAGCCGTATCGCTCCACAATATTTCAGCCCCTGTTTCCACCGCCTGATGTACCGCTTCGATATTGCCGACGGTCCGCGCTTCTGCCGCCTCTCCGGAAGAAAACAGCGGCCAGTCATAGCCGTAATTCGGAATCCCCAGATCGATTTTTTCCGGAGGAATCCGCGTGACGGCATATTCCACCACGCGCCGCACCTCAGGCAGCGGAGCCACCGCCATGGGAGGGCTGCCGCGATAACCCCACTCATATGTCATCAGAAAGACGCTGTTGGCAGCAGCTCCCAGGCCCGCATAATCGATTCCTTCATAGAGTATACCCCGCTGATCATCCGACGTCTTCGGCGCCAGCGCTACAGAGACGGGATACCCTTCTACGTTCATACGCTCTGTCAGCCGGGCGACAAACCGCGTATACGCATCCCTGTCTTCCGCCTGCACATATTCAAAATCCAGGTCCAACCCCTCATATCCTTTTTCTTTCATCTCGTTCAGCAGCGCAAAGATCAGACGTTCTTTCCTTTCTTCATCATGCAGAAGCGCGTGAATCAGCAGATTATCAAACTGATCCTGTTCATTGAGGGATGTCAGCGTAAGCTCCGGCCTGACGGAGTTCGCTTTCGCCTCTCCGATCATCCATCTGTCATCCGTCTTCGGAGGAATCAGTCTCCCGTCCTCCGTAAATCCGTAAGAAAAGACGCACAGTGATGTCAGATATGGCAGAGTCTGCCGAAAAATCCCGCTGTCGATAAAAGGATAGGCATATCCCTTTATGGCCGCCGGCCTCCACAACTTCTGACAGGGCCGTTCCCGTTCCGCGGCCGCCTCCGGCGCCGCTTCCGCAGGAAGAAGCAGCGCCTGACCGGCGGCCAGACCGTACGGCCAGGAGATCTGATTGATATATGCTGCTGTCTCCTCCGAAACGCCGGTCATTTCCGAAATACGTCCGAGCGTCTCTCCCGGACGTACGATATAGATGTACATTTTCCTCGGTCTCCTTTCTGTCCCGCTGCAGCCGATGCCGCAGCCGGAAAAGATTTCCTTTCTGATTCTATGACATTTTATGACCCTCCTGCGCAGCCGATGACGGAATCCGTTCTGTCCTTTTACATATCTTTTCACTCCGTTCCCTTGACAGATCTGCTGCTTATATGGTATAAAAGTGATATCAAATTGATATCACTTTTATACCAGGAGGTACATGATGAAAGAGAATGGAAATACAGACAGAAGCGGCCGTTTCCGCAGTCAGCCGCATCCGGAGAAGACACATGACACCGGCGGCGCAGGTGATCCCGCACTCGAAGTGGTACAGCGGGAAATCCGGCCTCTCAACGGCTTTGCGATGCTCCTGCTGATTACCGTTCTGCTGATCGCTTCGATCGTCGTCATCGTCATCGGAGGTCTCAGAATCAGTTCGGGCGCTCCGGCGGGGACCGCGCTTCTCATCGCCGGCATCATCGGATGCTGCATCTTTCCGATCCTTTACGGCGGCCTGAAAGTCGTAGGCCCCAATGAAGCTCTCGTGCTGACTCTTTTCGGAAACTATTACGGCACGATACTCCGTCAGGGATTTCACTACGTCAATCCTTTCGCATCCTTTAATAATCCGGCATATTCCAAGGCGCTGGAGAAGGCGAAAGCAACAGCCGCAGGAGACGGCAGCAGCCTCCGCAAGCTCAGTTCCGGCAATATCAGCATCAATGAAAAGAAGACAATCTCCATGAAAAACATGACGTTGAACAACGGCACTCAGAAAGTCAACGATGTCATGGGAAATCCCGTAATTATCGGCGCTGTCGTCATCTGGAAGGTGACAAATCCGACGAAAGCTGTTTTCCACGTCGAGGATTACACGGAGTTCCTTTCGATTCAGACGGATTCCACTATCCGCAACATCGCGCGTTTATATCCCTATGATTCCATGGATGTGGATGACAACGGGGAAACCGCAGAGCGCACCCTCCGCGGAAGCTCTCAGGAAATCGCCGACAGCATGCGTGCCGAGCTGGCGGAACGAGTGGAATTTGCCGGTCTCGAAATCGAAGAAGTCAAGATCACTCATCTCTCCTATGCGGAGGAGATCGCCGCAGCCATGCTCCAGCGCCAGCAGGCGGAAGCTGTCATCGCCGCGCGCACGAAGATCGTGGACGGCGCCGTCAGCATGGTGAAAATGGCCATTGACAAACTCGGCGACGAAGATATCGTCATCCTCGATGAGGAGAGAAAGGCGGCGATGGTCTCCAATCTTCTGGTGGTTCTCTGCTCCGGCAGAGAATCGCAGCCGGTCATCAACAGCGGAAGCATCTACTGATCCTGCAGCCGCACTCCCCGCTGTACCGCGGCCGCATATCTGAATGCGTTACTGTCCGTTTTGCCCGCAGGATAAAAGATCCCTGCGGGCCGGCTGTTCGGCATCCGGCACAGAGGGAAAAGGAGATGTGAAAAAATGAATGAAGAACAGAAGCTGAACGAGAAAGAAGAAAAGCTGAAGAAAAAGCTCGAACAGCTGGAAACCATGGAACGGGCAATCCGTGAAAAGGAAAAGGCCGTAAAGCAGAAGGAAAAGGCGAAAAAACAGATCGTTCTCCGCCTGGCACCTTCCCTCTGGGAGGAAATTCAAAGATGGGCCGAGGAGGATTTCCGTTCCATCAACGGACAGATCGAATACCTGCTCACCGAATGTGTCCGCAGGAGAAAAGAAAGTTGACCCCCCCCTATCGGGTTATAATTCGTATGTTCCGCGGAAAAATCACAGAAAAGAAAAAGAGGTAATTATGGAAAATCAGGAGATTATACTCAATATCGACAGGCTCACCAAAAAATACGGCGGCCGCAGGGCTGTCGATTCGCTGAGCCTTCAGATACACCGAGGAGAGATTTTCGGCTTTATCGGACATAACGGGGCCGGTAAAACCACGACCATAAAATGCTGCTGCGGTATCCTCCGCTTCGAGGAGGGCAGCGTGGAAATCGGCGGGCTTTCGATCCGCAAAGAGCCCATCGCCTGCAAACAGAAACTGGCCTATATCCCGGACAATCCGGATCTTTACGATTTTCTCTCCGGAATCCGCTATCTCAATTTTATCGCGGATATTTACAGAGTTTCTCAGGGGGAACGGGAGGAACGGATCAGCAGATATGCCGATCTGTTTGAAATCAAAAAAGATCTGGCACAGCCCATTCGCTCCTACTCTCACGGCATGAAGCAGAAGCTGGCACTCATCTCCGCCTTTCTTCACCGGCCGGAGCTCATCATTATGGATGAACCTTTCGTCGGTCTCGACCCGAAAGCGTCTCATTTCCTGAAGCAGCTCATGAGAGAGCACTGCGACGCGGGCGGCGCCATTTTCTTCTCCACCCATGTTCTGGAAGTAGCGGAAAAACTGTGTGACAAAGTGGCCATCATCAAGGCGGGGCGTCTCGTCACATCGGGCACGATGGAGGAAGTCAGAGGCGATACCTCTCTGGAAGACGTATTCCTGGAACTGGAGGGCTGACATGATACTGAAACATCTGATATCCATACGGCTTCAGTCTGTCCTGTCGGGACTGACTGCACACGACCGCGGCAGCGGTACCCGGAAAGCCGGCAGAGGAGCGAAAGCTTCCGTGGCCGTTCTCTTCGTCTTCGTTTTCGCCGTCTTTCTGCTGCTGTTCGCTCAGGTTTTCCTGACACTGCGGGATCCCTTCGTACAGTCCGGCATGGGCTGGCTGTATTTCGGATTTATGGGACTGATGGTATTTCTCCTGGGATTCATCGGAAGTGTATTTCTGACCCAGACTCAGCTGTTTGAATCGAAGGATAATGAACTGCTGCTTTCCATGCCCATATCGCCCCGCACGATTCTGGCTTCCCGCCTGCTCTCTCTGCTCGGCATCAATTATCTGTACGAGCTTCTCATCGCCCTGCCCTGCGGTATCGTCTACTGCATGGAATACCGCGTCAGCGCGGGAGGTGTCATCCTGTTTCTTCTGTCCTGTCTCCTCCTGCCTCTGCTCGTACTCACCTGCTCCGCGCTGTTCGGCTGGATCATTGCGGCGGTCAGCTCCCGCATGCGCAGAAAAAATATCGTCACTATGGTTCTGACGATCGTTCTGTTCCTCGGATACATGTACTTCTGCTTCCGCTGGCAGTACTATATCGAGCGGCTGGCAGCCAGCGGAGAAATGCTCAGCGACATTATCCGCACGGCACTTCCGCCGTTTTACTTCTTTGGTACAGGAATCGAAGGAAATCCCGTCTCCTTCCTGCTCTTTGCAGCGATCTGCATTATCCCCGCTGCAGCGGTATACGCGCTGCTGTCGGTCAGCTTCGTGCAGATCACATCGACGAAAAAAGGTGCCAGACGCATCGAATACCGGGAAAAGAAGATGCATGTCTCCGGCGTGAGAAAAGCGCTTTTCTCCAAGGAAATCCGCCGTTTTCTCAGCAGCACCACTTACATGTTCAACGCCGGCGTCGGCCTTATCTTTTACCCGATCGTCGCCGTCTACGCGCTGGTCAGCCGGGAGAATTTCGTGCCCCTGCTGAATACTCTCGATCCGGATCATACAGCTACAGGCGCGGTGCTGTGCCTGCTCATGGGACTGATTTCGTGCCTCATCATCATCTCCGCCCCGTCGATTTCTCTGGAGGCGAAGACCCTGTGGCTTCTGAAATCATCCCCTCTCCGGCCTCAGGACATCCTGTCAGCAAAAGTCCTGCTGCATGTGCTGGTGAGCCTGCCGTTCCTTCTCTTCGCGTCAGTGATATTTGAAATCGCCTTCGAGATGAGCCTGGTCAGCAGAATCATGGTCCTGATCCTGCCCGTCATCGTCAATATACTGCAGGCGCTGATCGGTATCTTCATCAACCTGAAATATCCGAAATTCGACTGGATCACCGAAGCATCCGCCGTCAAGCGCGGCGCGGCGCCGACACTTTCTCTGTTTCTTTCCGCTGCGGTCGTCCTCCTGCCGTTTCTGCTTTATCTGGCTCTGCACAGATTCGGACTCGGCGCGGATATCTATCTATGCATCGTATGCGCAGTATTCCTTCTGGCATCCTTCGCGCTGACCCGCCTTCTGTCCACGCGTGGTGCCGGAATGTTCGAAAATCTCGATGCCTGAATCCGGATAACGGACTGCCGCATGATCTGCGGAGTACGATTCATACGGATAATCGCATCGGTCATCCGTCCGCAATTAACATGATCTGTCCGCATCCGGTCCTCTTCGGGCCGGATGCTTTTCTTTTTCCGGACGCCATACCGCCGATGCAAAAATGTGAAAAATGTGTTACGATAGATAAAATTTATCCCTGCAGATGCGAGGTGTGAATGATGAGAATACTGATCGTAGAAGACGCTCAGGATATGAATCTCCTGATCGCCAAGACACTGAAAAAATCCGGGTACAGTGTGGACCGCTGCTTCAACGGGGAAGAAGCGCTGGACTTTCTCCTCGGCGCCCGGTATGACGCCATGATTTTGGACGTCATGATGCCGAAAATGGACGGCTACACACTCCTTCAGCAGATCCGCGACAGAAATATGGATCTGCCTGTTCTCTTTCTGACCGCCCGTGACGCGATAGCCGACCGGGTGAAAGGGCTGGATCTCGGAGCTGACGATTATCTCGTCAAGCCCTTCGACTTCGACGAGCTGCTGGCGAGAATCCGCGCCATGACGCGCCGCAAAACGGGACATTCCAGCAATACGCTGACTCTGGCCGATCTGACGGT
>CAJFPD010000152.1 GCA_904398315.1 Candidatus Alangreenwoodia gallinarii
GAGGCAAATTACCGGGAACTGCTGACAGATCTCAGTCATACATTAGACATCGTGGAATCGATTCAGAATGATATCAATCAGATAAAAAATACGCTCGAATCGGATAAATTATCAAGTTCATAAAAAATCTACAAATACTATTCTTCTTATTAATTAAGAAAAGTTATTATTCTTCTATATGATTTCCGATGTCTTTTTTTCGCGATAATAAAAGCAAAAAAATCCCTCTTTTTATGTTTTCAAGTAGAATTCTTGAATACCTGACTTATGGAAGACAGAGGGTTGAGAGTGAAAAAATCTCAGTCTCTGTCTTTTATTGTGATATATATCATTTTTTAGCATATGTTTGCTTCCATCACTTTTCATTTATTAAATCTGTGTAACATATGCAGAGGACAGGTTGTACTGTATAGATAGAAGAATTAAAATAAAAACAGAAACGATTGCAAAGCATATTTTTCAGGAGAGAGTATTCGATGAGAAAAAAGATGAGAAAACACTTAATTTTACCGTCAGCGCTGCTGATCGTTCTGCTGCTCTGCGGCACGGTTTCCGCGTCGGCGGAAGCTGCGGGAGCCGCGGGAGACGGAAATGCTGCAGAAGAAACAGCAGAAGCAGCAGAAGCGACAGAAACGGCAGAGGAATCGGACGGAGCGGAGACGGAGGCACCGGCGGAAGAAGTTCAGCCGGACTGTTCCTCCTGGGCGGTGGAAGAAGTGAGAGAAGCCATCGCAGAGGGACTGGTACCGGAGCATCTTCAGAGCGGCTATCAGCAGCCTGTCACCCGGGGAGAGCTGGCGGAGCTGACGGCGTATTATGTGCTGTGGCATGAGCCGGAGGGCACGACGATGGAAGAGGTGTGGGCCGGGAAGGATGAATATTATGCTCAGCGGAGAGCGGACGAATCGACAATGGATCCGGAATACTACAGATCTTATGCGGAAAATGTGTTTACCGATATCAACGAGGAGTTTTTCAACCGGATGTATCAGTTCCACTACATTAGCGGTTATCCGGACGGAACCTTCCGGCCGGAGGAACCGGTCAGCCGGCAGAATGCGGCCGTTCTGCTGTGGCAGGCGATGCATCTGTACAGGCTGGACTATCCTTCCGACATGTTTGAACAGACGCTGCAGATCAGAAATCGTTTCCGCGATTACTATACGGTGGGAAGCTGGGCAAGCTCTTCTGTCGATCATCTCGTCATATTCGGATGCCTCAACGGAGTATCAGAGGACCGTTTTGCTCCGGCGGAGCTGATTACGAAGGAACAGGCTATAGCTGTCATTCTGAGGATGACAGAGGCGGAACAGGCGTAAAGTAAAGTGAAAAGGCGCAGCGCCGGACAGACGTAAAGAGGCAGCGGATATAAAGAGACGGAGAACGCAAAGAGGCGGAGGCAGAAGCGGGAGACGGACAGGGATATGCGGCCGTACCGGAGGGCGGACGGATTTTCCGGAAAAATCCTTCTGAAAAGATACAGCGGAAAAGGTATAAAAATGCCGCGGAAAGAAAGAATATCAGATAATACCGGCAGACAGACGGCAGCAGCGACAGACGGCGGCAGCCGTAAAAGTTACGAAAGTACGGGGAAATGATCTGTAGAGAATATCAGAAGGAGACAGGAGAATGAGAAGTATTACGACGTTCGATCTGCAGTATGCTCATCGTTTTTATGGGTTCAGAGGAGAGGCGCAGTATCTGCACGGGCATACGGGAACGCTGACCATTGAGGTGGAGGATTCCGTCAATTCCGGGGTCAATATGGTTTTTCCATGCAATGAGATTAAGAAAACAGCGTGGGAGGTCCTGAAAAATTTTGATCACGCGCTGGTTCTGCGCAAGGATGATCCGCTGCTTCCGGCTGTGCTTGACGTTTATGAGAAGCAGGGCATCAGAAACGGAGCTCCCAATAATGAGCTGAGAGGACCTGCGTTCAGAACGGAACTGGCAACTGCCTATCCGGAATGCCGTCTGGTGGTCACGGAAGAGACGCTGACGGTGGAAGGGATGATAAAGATCGTTTATGATCTTTTGAAGGATAAGCTGAATATCGTAAGGCTGACCTTTACAAGCGGCGACAACGCGGCTTCCGAAAAATATGAGCCGCATCTGCATATAGAACGCTGTCCTCTGTGCGGAATCGCGCTGCAGGAAAACGGCGTATGCCCGAAATGCGGATATAAAAAAGATATAAAATGATATAAAAAGAGAGCAGCGGGCGATATGGTTCCCGCCTGCTCTCTTTTTCTTTTTCGGTCTGAAAACTTCCCGGCCGGCTTATCTGAAAACTTCTCCGGGATGGAAACTCCACGGTTTGTCTGATCTTTTATTTAATCTTTTATTTAATCTTTCTCACCCGGATCATGCCGCTGACATTTTTCAGCTTCTGAACGGTCTCCGGCGTGAGCTCGGAATCGAGATCCAGCAGCGTGTAGGCATAGTCGCCCTGGCTGCGGTTTGTCATGTCCCGGATGTTCATCTCGTTGATGGCGTTTGTGATCTGGCCGATGACGTTCGGGATGTTTTTATGGAGAAGAGCTACGCGGCTTTTCGCGCAGCATTTTCCCATGTGGCAGACCGGGAAGTTGACGGAGTTGGTGATATTTCCGTTTTCGATATAGTCCATCATCTCTTCCACCGCCATGGCTGCGCAGTTGTCCTCGGCTTCTTCCGTGGAAGCACCCAGATGCGGTGTAAGGATCACATTCGGAAGTCCGGCGATATCTTCATTCGGGAAATCCGTGACATATTTGCTGATAACGCCGCTTTCCAGCGCGTCTTTCAGCGCAGGCGTGTCCACGATGGAAGCTCTGGCATAATTCAGCAGGACAGCGCCTTTTTTGATCTTCGCGAACGTATCCGCATTGATCATGCCGTTGGTGGAGCTGTTGGCGTGGACGTGTACCGTAAGGAAGTCGCACTGCGGCAGCATATCGTCCAGCTTTTCCACCACCTGTACGTTATTGGAGATGTGCAGAGCGTTTTTCACCGAAAGATAAGCGTCGTAGCCCAGAACCTTCATGCCCAGCGCTGCGGCGGCGTTTGCCACAGGGACGCCGATACCGCCGAGACCGATGACGCCGATGGTCTTTCCGATGATCTCGTGGCCCTTAAACTGGCTCTTCCCCTTTTCCACCTGCTTTGCGATATCGCCCGTCAGGGATTTTGCCCATACGGAGCCGCCGATGATATCGCGGGAAGCCAGGAGAAGCGCTGCGATGATCAGTTCTTTGACCGCATTGGCGTTTGCTCCGGGCGTGTTGAAGACGACGATACCCTGAGATGCGCAGCGGTCGGCGGGAATATTGTCGACACCGATACCCGCCCTGGCGATGCACAGCAGATTGTCCGAAAATTCCATGTCATGCATTTTCTGGCTGCGGACGACGATGCCGTTCGCTTCCTCAAGATTGTCGGTGATCTCGTACTGGTCACTGAGTTCGGAGAGACCTACCGGCGAAATTTTATTCAACGTTGCTACTTTATACATGATGATAAGACCTTCTCTTTTCTCTCTGAATAAAGGGATACTGCCAGCGGCCGGATGAACCGGAACCGCTGTTTGTTTTCCGTTATTTATTGTCCGTTTCAAACTTCTTCATGAAGCCGATGAGTTTGTCGATGCCTTCGTCCGGCATGGCATTGTAGATGCTGGCGCGCATGCCGCCTACCGTTCTGTGGCCGCCGAGATTGACGAGCCCTTGTGTCTTTGCTTCAGCGACGAATCTCTTATCCAGATCTGCGTCTCCGGTGACGAAGACGACGTTCATGAGGGAACGGTCCTCTTCCGCTACCGGACAGCGGTAGAGGGAACTGTTGTCGATGAAATCGTAGAGACGGGCGGCCTGTTCTTCGTTGTGCTTCTGGATAGCAGGCACGCCGCCCTGTTTTTTGATCCACTGGAACATCAGACCGGCCATATAGATGGAATAGCACGGAGGCGTATTGTACATGGATCCTTTATCGGCGTGGATTTTGTAATCGAGATAGACCGGAGCGTCTGCCGGACAGTGGCCGATGAGATCATCACGGACGATGACGATGGTGACGCCGGCCGGTCCCACGTTTTTCTGCGCGCCGGCGAAGATGAGGCCGAAATCCTTTACATCATATACCTGCGAAAGGAAGTTGGAGGACTGATCGGCCGCTAAAATGATGTCTCCCGTGTCCGGAATATAATTGTAGCGACTGCCGTAGATCGTATTATTGGTGGTGATATAGACGTAGTCGGCATCCGGACGGAAATCCTCCCGCTCAAGCTTCGGAATATAAGTGTACACGTCAGGTTCGGAGGTGGCCGCGATGCGGATGTCTCCGAATTTCTCCGCTTCTTTGGCGGCTTTCTTTGCCCACTGCCCCGTGACGATGTAGTCGGCCTTTTTCGTGTCTCTCAGAAGATTGAGAGGCACCATGGAAAACTGCAGCGTGCCGCCGCCCTGGAGAAACAGCACTTTATAATTTTCCGGAATATTCATCAGGTCGCGCAGATCGGACTCCGCGGTCTCGATGATTTCCTTGAATTCCTGCGAGCGGTGGCTCATTTCCATTACCGACATGCCGCAGCCGTGATAATCGGTCATCTCAGCGGCTGCCTGCTGAAGAATTTCGAGCGGGAGCATCGAAGGCCCTGCTGAAAAATTAAATACTCTGTTCATATGATCAACCTCCCCGTCAGAATAACTGCGATAGCGGAACCGGTATTGAGCGAATAATTTTGTACACAATTATACTCTACTATGATAAAATAGTAAAGAAATTTTCGGCAAAAGGAGGCATATATAGATGAAATACTTAGTAATTCTCACCGACGGCGCGGCCGACCGGCCATACGATGAGATCGGCGGGAAGACAGCTCTGGAAGCGGCGGATATGAAATGTGCGGATCATCTGGCAGCTCACGGAGAGGTGGGCACGGTAAAAACGGTTCCGGAGGGCATGGCTCCGGGAAGCGATGTGGCCAACCTGTCCGTCATGGGATATGCTCCGGAGAAGTATCATACCGGAAGGTCTCCGCTGGAAGCCGCCAGCATGGGAATCGATATGCTTCCGACGGATGTGGCGTTCCGCTGCAATCTGATTACCGTGGAAGGGGACGGTCCGTACGAGGAGCTGACGATAAAAGATCACAGCGCCGGAGACATTTCAAATGAAGAGGCGGCGGAGCTGATCCGTTTCATCAATGACCGGCTTGGAACGGACAGAATACAGTTTTATCCGGGCGTCAGCTACCGGCATGCTATGATCGTAAAGGACGGTTCCACGGATTACGATCTGACACCGCCTCACGACGTTCTGGAACAGAAGGTGGGACCGAATCTGCCGAAGGGCGAGGGCGCGGGATTTATCGAAGAGATGATGAGAAAGAGCTATGAGCTGCTGAAGGATCATCCGGTCAATGTGTCCAGAAGAGAGAGAGGTCTGAATCCGGCCAATACCATCTGGATCTGGGGACAGGGCAGAAAGCCGTCTCTGACGTCCTTCCGGGAGAAATTCGGCGTGGACGGCGCGGTGATCTCCGCCGTGGATTTGATCAAGGGCATCGCCGTGTGTTCCGGCATGGAGCCTATCGATGTAGAAGGGGCCACCGGCACGATAAAGACGAATTTTGACGGAAAAGCCCGGGCCGCTGTACAGGCTTTCCGGGACGGAAAGGACTTTGTCTATATTCATCTGGAAGCTCCGGATGAGTGCTCACATCAGGGCTCTATGGCGGAAAAGATCGAGAGTCTGGAGCTGATCGACTGGAAAGTGACGGCTCCCCTCATCGATTATCTGAATTCCACGGGAGAAGACTACCGTGTTCTGATCCTGCCGGATCATCCTACGCCGGTCAGCATCCGTACCCATTCCGCGGAGCCGGTTCCCTATGTCCTGTATGACAGCAGAAAGGACAGCGGGCAGAGAGAAAACCGTTATTCCGAAGCATCCGGACGCGCAGGAACGCACCATTTTACGGACGGATATAAGCTGACAGAATATTTTTTCGGCAGGGAAGGATGACGGCAGCAGGAACAGTACCGGAACAGCGCCGAAATCCGGGAAGATCCGGTGAATAATGCGATGTGTTCGGATGTTATTGTTCAGACAGTAATATATAAATGAAAGAAATAAAATAAGAAACAGGACGGAGAATTTGAGAAAAGAATGACTCGCAGTTTACAGCATTCCCTTCAAAGAGGGAGAATCGGGAAAAAGAATATTATGAGGAAAAAATGAGAGAATCAATCGCAGAAAAATTTACAGTAAACAGCGGACTCGATTCGCGGAGTCTCACAGTTCGCGGTGAATCTCGGAGATCACGCTGCGTGCGTCTGCTGACGGGGATGATTCTTAGCGCGCTGCTGATTGCCGGTATCATTTCTCCGGCAACTCCGGTCTGTGCAGCGGTTACCGGAGTGCCGGAGCTGATCGCGCAGTCAGCCGTACTGATCAATGCTGACACCGGCGAAGTCCTGTATGATAAATATAAAGATTATCCGCATTATCCCGCCAGTACTACGAAGATCATGACGGCGATTCTGGCGCTGGAGAATCTGGAGCCGGATCAGGTCTGCACGGTAAGCCATGATGCGGCGTATACCGAAGGGAGCCGAATTTATCTGCTGGAAGGGGAACAGGTGACGGTAGAGCAGCTCCTGTACGGGATGCTGCTGGCATCAGCCAACGATGCGGCCATCGTTTTAGCGGAAGCCTGTGCCGGAACGACGGAGGCCTTTGCGGATATGATGAACGAAAAAGCGGAGGAACTGGGAGCGACAAATACGCATTTTGTGACGCCCAACGGACTGCCCGACGAAGCCCATGTGACCTCGGCTCAGGATATGGCTCTTTTTGCAAAGGAAGCCATGAAAAACGAGATATTCCGGCAGATCGTCTCAACGTATGAATATGTCATTCCTCCTACAAATCTGCAGCCGGAACAGCGGCTGATTCACAACACGAACCGTCTGATCTACGACACGGCGACAAAACTGGATATCGACGGTGTTACACGGACACCTAAGTATGAGGGAATTCTCGGAATAAAGACGGGATATACCAATGCGGCTCACAGCTGTCTCGTGGCAGCGGCGGAGAGAAACGGCATGACTCTGATCGGTGTCGTCTTCAAATCAGAACCGGAGGATCTTTATTCGGATATGATAAAGCTTCTCGATTTCGGATTTGACAATTTCAGGACAGTGGATCTCGGCTATTCCGCGGGCTCTGTCGTAGGAAAGATCGGCGTGGACGGAGGTTCACAGAGAAATGTGGACGTGACAGTGGACAGCAATGTGGTGGTAACGCTGGAACGTATGAGCCGGGATGAGAATGTCGATGCTTCGGATTTTGAGCTGAAAATCGAGGGGGAGGATCTTCAGGCTCCTTTTTCCGGCGGTACGGAAGCAGGAAAGCTGGCGGTATACCGGGATTCTGAAAAAGTGATGGAATTTCCGGTATATACGGCGGAAAGCGTGGATATATCGTCATTCCGTTCTTTTCTGTCAGAGATATCGCTCCTGAAAATACTGGTTATGATTGCAGCGGCAGCTGTAGTTGCAGCTGTGATCGCTTATATCATCTTCGCGCTGCGGTTCCGCCGGCGCGCGGAAGCGGCTGCGGAGGTGCGCAGAGCGGATCGGGAGCGCAGGAGACAGGAGGAAAGCGCAAGACAGGATGCGCTGACTGTTAAATATCAGACAGAAAAAAGAAAACAGCAGGAACGTTCCGTCGATGGGGAAAAGAAGGAATAATCCGCATAAATTGTGTGCTGTATACATAGAAAGGCGGAGAAGACAGAATTTATTCTGTTTTCTCCGCGCTCAGAAAAAATATTTCATAAAATTTTATGTCAGTTAAAAAAATAATGAAAAATGGCATTTTTCCAAAAAAAATATTGATTTAAGTATAAAAGTCCGAAAATATTTTTAATTCTAAATTGAATACAAAAAATAATTTTGTGTACGTTACTCTGATTTTATGTTAAAAAAATCACAGGTAATATTGGTAAGGCACACATATTATTGAAAATATCAACAATCTTTTTACGTTAAATCAGAGGGTCAAATGAATATTTTGCGTCTGTCGGAATTCCGGGTGTGTATACATGTACAAAACTTGTGTAAAAAATAACATTTCACAACAGATACGATGGCTCCGGACGTTTGCAAATTGCGCTTTTTTTTGCTAAAATCGTTCATACGAAAGGCGTGCGCCGGGCGACCGGAAAGCGGATGCCGGAAGGAATATCAGGCGCCGCATTCTTCAGAACGGGCGGTCTGCGGAATAACAGCAAACGAACTCGATTTTCAAAGTTTCCCGCGGGAAACCTTTCTTGCATTTTTGCATGAAAAAGCCTGTTCACGCCCGAAAAAACGTAGTAATTATCGGGATGAGGCGCTCATCCCGGACAGGAGTGTTTGATGGATATCGCAAAAATCGCGGAAACGGTCAGCGCCGAGATTATCTATCGCGCTGAAAACAGCAGTGATCTTGACATTACGGGAGCAGTAGCTGCGGATCTGATGAGTGAGGTGATGCTGGATACAGAGGAAGGAAGCCTCATCATCACAGGGCTGATCAATCCGCAGGTGATCCGGACGGCGGAGATGCTGGACATTTACGCCGTTCTGTTTATCAGGGGAAAAAATATCCCTCAGTCCATACTGGAGCTGGCGCAGGACAGAGGAGTGACCGTCATGCGGACGGATGCGACGATGTTTGAAGCCTGCGGAAAACTGTATACCGCGGGTATTGTCTCGGGGCAGTCGGCCTGAGACGGATGCGGCCGGAGACTACTGATGCAGGAAATGAAGTATGCCGGCTGCATCATATCGGAATATCGGAGGTTTGGAAAAATTGGCAGAAATCAGCAGCATGCATATCGAATGCATTATAGATAAGGATGACTTCAATGCTGCGGGAGAAGCGTCCAGCAGAGTAAAAAAGAGTCTGAACATGCTCGGCATTCCGCCGAAAACGATCAAGCGCATCGCGGTGGCCATGTATGAGGCGGAGATCAACGCTTTCATTCACGGAGGCGGCGGAAAAGCGGTGGCAGACATTTATCCCGACCGGGTGGAAGTTCTTATCTCGGACGAGGGAAAGGGAATCGCGGATCTGGAGCTGGCGATGCAGGAGGGATATTCCACCGCGCCGGAGGAAGTCCGTATGCTGGGGTTCGGTGCAGGTATGGGCCTTCCGAATATCAAGCGGAACTCGGATGAGCTGAATATTGACTCGGCTCCGGGTAAAGGCACCAGAGTGAAAATGAAGTTTAAACTTTCCTGAAGGGGGCATATAAAACAGACAAACTCTGAAAAACGGAAGGCAAGTGAATCGTTATGGATGACAAGTACTATCATTCGGTAAGGCTGGAAAAAGACAAGTGCATGGGCTGCACAAACTGTATCAAGCGTTGCCCCACCGAGGCGATCCGGGTTCATGACGGTAAGGCCACCATCATCAAATCACGCTGCATCGACTGCGGAGAGTGTATCAGGGCCTGCCCGCACGGCGCCAAGCGTGCCGTCACAGATGATTTTGACATGATACAGCAGTACAGATACAAAGTGGCGATGCCGGCCCCGGCTCTTTACAGTCAGTACAGGACAGCCCGGTCGAGGAATCATTTTCTCACCGCTCTTAAGAGACTCGGGTTTGATGATGTCTTCGAGGTGGCGACGGGCGCGGAAATCATCAGTGAATCCACAATAGAATACCTGAAGGACAGAAAACCTTCCATCCCGGTGATTTCCACCGCGTGTCCGGCGATTCTCCGCCTGATTCAGGTCAAATATCCGAATCTTCTCGACAATCTTCTGCCGCTTCTGGCTCCGGTGGAGGCGGCGGCGAAGCTGGCGAGAGAACGGGCGCTAAAAAAACCGGGAATACGTCCGGAAGATATCGGAATCTTTTTCATAACGCCGTGCGCAGCGAAGATGTACACGAAATATCATCCGCTGCGGGGCGAGAAGTCCGACATCGACGGAATTATCTCCTTCCAGGATATTTACATGTCGCTGAGGGCACAGATAAAGGCATTGAAAGAGGATGAAGAAGAGGATCTGGCTGAAGCCACGACTTTCGGCGTCAGATGGCCGAATCCGGGGGGAGAGAGCCTGGCTCTCTCTATCAATAAATTCATCGCGGTGGACGGCATTCATGACGCGGCGGAAATTTTCGATACGATAGAAAACAGCGACAAGTTTGACGATATAGATTATATCGAGGCACTGGCCTGCAAGGGCGGATGTCTGGGAGGCCCGCTGATGGTCAAGAACGTATATGTTTCACAGGTGATCATGAAGTCCATGCGGGATGAAAAGAACGGAAAATATCGTGTGGGAAAGCTCCCGAGGAGGAATGTGGATTACAGAGATTATATGTGGGATAAAGAGATCAACCATATTCCTATCCACGCTCTCGATTCCGACATCGTAAAAGCGATGCAGAAGCTGGATGAGATGGAGAAGCTCATCGAAGAGATGCCCGGTCTGGACTGCGGCGCCTGCGGGGCGCCGAGCTGTAAGGCTCTGGCGGAGGACATCGTAAGAGGGGAAGCCAAGATCACGGACTGCATTTTCAAGCTGCGGGAGAGGGTCAGAAACCTGGCTAACGAGATGTTCGAACTGGAGAGTATGCTGCCGCCGGTAATGGCGCCGGAGCAGGCGGAACATAAGGAAAGTACGGAAACAGAATGCGGCGGTAAGGAGGAAAGGGATGAAGCTGAGTGAGGCGGCAGCGGCACTGCCCGGAAAAGTGCTGACCGGAGATTTTCCGGCGGATCCGGAGATCTCTACGGTCTATACGTGCGATCTGCTTAGCAGAGTCATGTCCATGTCGGAAAAAGACTGTATATGGATCACCGTACTGACTCATCTCAATGTGGTGGCTGTGGCTCAGCTGGCGGATATCGCCTGCATTGTGATTCCGGAGGATATACCGGTTCCGGAATCCACGGTAAAGAAAGCGGCGGAAGAGCAGATCTGTATCTTATCCACGCCGCTGTCCACATATGAGCTGTGCTGGAGGCTCCACGACCTGATAAAGGGAAAGACAGAGGATGCGTAAGCCCGGCTGGCAATACAGACAGAAAGAGGCTGTGCCGGAAGGATGTGCCTGAAATGAAAGAAAAACGATGAGATATTATTACGATTTCCATATTCATACGGCGCTTTCCCCCTGCGGCGACAATGACATGACGCCGAATAACGTGGTCAATATGTCACTGCTCAAGGGGCTGGATATCATCGCTGTCACCGACCATAATTCCATGCAGAACGCCGCTGCTGTGGCGGAGGTGGGAAAGCGGAACGGTCTGATCGTCGTATTCGGCATGGAAATCGAGACAGCCGAGGAAGTTCATGTGGTGGCGCTTTTTCCCGACGGAAAAAGCGCGCGCAAAGTCCAGGATATCATATACCGACATATGAACGGCATCGGAAACAGGACGGAAATCTTCGGAGAGCAGCGGATTCTGAATGATCAGGACGAACTGCAGGGAAGTGTGGATCAGCTTCTGATCACAGCCGCATCGCTTATGATCGAAGAGGTGTTTCAGATCGTGACGGATGCCGGCGGCGTCTGTATTCCGGCCCATGTGGACCGGGATTCTCACAGCATACTGTCAAATCTGGGCATGATTCCGGAAGATCTTCCCGTTAAGAACATAGAGATTTCCAGAGACTGCGACAGGGTTACCTTTCTCGGGGCAAATCCCGGGCTAAAGAGATACGGAGTACTCCGAAGCTCCGATGCCCATTACCTGTGGGACATTTCCGAGAGAGAAAATTATATAGAGACAGAGCGCCAGATAACGGATGCGGGTGACGTGATCGAACTGCTGAGGGAGCCGGTTGGCGGCTGCGGGCAGGAAGACGGAGGTTCGTCACTCTGACCGAAGAGATTGGTTTTGTCCACAATCATTGATTCAGCTTTTATACATTCACAGGAGGTATGATGGAATGAGCAGAAGACGTACAGTTGATATCACGGATCAGCAGCGCAAAGCGATCAACGATATCATTGACAAGTACAAAGACGTGCAGGGAGCTCTGATTCCGACGCTGCACGACGTGCAGGAATACTTCGGATATCTCCCGATCGAGGTTCAGAAGATCGTTTCGGAGGGTCTCGGTATTCCTCTGGCTGAGATTTACGGTGTGGTTACGTTCTATACGCAGTTTTCCACTCAGCCGAAAGGACAGTATACCGTCAGTGTCTGTCTCGGAACGGCATGTTATGTAAAGGGTTCCGGAAAGATTCTCGAAAAGTTTGAGGAAATTCTGGGAATCAAAGCCGGAGAAGTTACGGACGACGGTATGTTCGGTATCGAAGCGTGCCGGTGCGTGGGAGCCTGCGGTCTGGCGCCTGTCGCTATGATCAACGGAGAGGTCTACGGACGTCTCGTTCAGGCCGATGTTCAGGGCATCTGCGACAAGTATATCAACGAGTAGAGCCATGGTCGATTTGTCGCTGCATCTGATGGATATCATGCAGAATTCCGTCGTCGTCGGTTCCACCTTTGTGGAAGCGGGAATCATCGCGGAGAAGAAAAAGAATCTGCTGACGATGTATGTGAAAGACGACGGATGGGGCATGTCTCCGGAGACGGTAAAGCGTGTCTCCGATCCGTTTTACACGACGCGCAGCACGCGGAAAGCCGGCCTGGGAATTCCTCTTCTGATGGATGCCGCGCATATGGCGGGCGGCGAGGTTTATATCGAGTCGGAGGTCGGCCGCGGAACGACAGTGACGTCAACTTTTCAGATCGATCACATCGACAGAAAGCCGCTGGGAGATGTGGCGGATACGATAACCGCCTCTATTATGGGTTATCCCGATATGGAATTTCATCTGCTCCTGAAAAATGATGATGCAGAATATGTCTTCAGGACAGAGGATGTGAGAGAACAGATCGGAGAGGTGCCGATCAACGATATCGAAATTATCTCATTTATCAGAGATATGTTAAACGAACAGATCACTTTAATGTTTGGAGGTATCTTAAATGAAATCATTAGCTGAACTGGCGGAGCTCAGAAAAAAGAGCCTGGATGCGATAAACATGCGCGACGGGCATGCGCATAAGAGAATCGTAGTCGGAATGGCCACCTGTGGAATCGCTGCCGGCGCCAGACCGGTGATGAATGCTTTTACCGAGGAACTGAAGAAGAGAAACATCAGTGATGTTACGGTGGGAATGACCGGCTGCATGGGAATGTGTGTTCTCGAACCGATGGTCGATGTTTATGATGAAAACGGAGATAAAGTTACTTACGTAAAGATGAATCCGGAAAAGGTTGCGAGGGTTGTAGCGGAACATATCGTAAACGGCCAGCCTGTTACGGAATATACGATTGCGAACGAAAATCTTTAACAAGAAGGAGGAAAAAGCATGCAGATTGCGAGATCACACGTTTTAGTATGCGGCGGCACAGGATGTCTTTCATCTCATTCTGACAAGCTGCGAGAGAGGCTGGCTGAAAAGCTCA
>CAJFPD010000153.1 GCA_904398315.1 Candidatus Alangreenwoodia gallinarii
CTGCCATCTTTCCGATGTCACTTCTCTAAGGAATCCTCGCGTACGTGAAACCGACCGCTCATCTGCGCCCTTCGGGCTTGATTCGCGGGGTTTCACTGTAAAATTTCTCTTCATTCTATCACAATGAACATGCATTGAAAATACTATAATTCCAAAGGAGTGATGTGATAAAAATGAAGACAAAAGAACCTTTCAACAAAAAGAACTGTGCTTATGTCCACAAGGTAGCCGCCGGAGATACTCTGTATAAAATCGCCCGCAGATACGGCGTAGACTACGGCCGGCTGATGGCCTTAAACGGAATTACCAATCCTTACCAGCTGAAAACGGGAATGGAAATCTGTATTCCGCCGACACTGGCTCCCGGGGGAAAAAACTGCGCCGGCTTTTATATCATCGGCGAAGGAGATACGCTCTACAGCATTTCACGCCGATTCGGCGTTTCCCTGGATGATCTCATGGCCGCCAACAGCGATATCGATCCCTACAATATGCATATCGGTATGAAACTCTGTATCCCTCCGAAAAATACAGCCGGTACACCCGGTCAGAAACCTCAGAGCGGCCAGCCAGGTCAGCAGAATCCCGGACCACAGAAACCTCAGGACGGCCAGCCGGGTCAGCAGAATCCCGGACCACAGAAACCTCAGGGCGGCCAGCGGCCGGGTCAGCAGAATCCCGGATCTCAGAGACCTCAGGGCGGCCAGCGGCCGGGTCAGCAAAACTCTGCTGACAAAGTTTATCCGCGCGAAAGCAACGCTGCCGGCGGTTCGGATAACATCTCAGATACGGCGGATACCGGCGCCGGTTCCATCATCTCTTCTGACAGCAGCACCTCACAGCCGCCGGGAAGTTCCGGAGCGGAGGAAGCGAACTTCGATTCCTCGCTTCTTGCCGATGAAGCGAATTTTGATTCCTATGTCGTCAAGCCGTCTCCTGCAGACTCCCCGGACCGCAGAAATCTGACCGCCGGCCAGGCCTCTGATTCCGCCGACAGTCCGGCCGCCGTTTTCACTTCCGTTCCTGCAGCCGGCGTCGGGAAGGAGAAAACGGAAGACACAGTCTATACCATTCTGAGCGCCGGCTCTGCCGGTCATAATTCCTCAAAAACCGGCTCTTTTGCCGAATCCTCCGTTCCTGTTTCCGCACCGCAGGCAGTATCCGTTCCGGCCTCCGATATGATAGCGAGACCTTATGTTTCGGATACCATGCCGGACGGCATCCTCTACCGTGTGGAACAGGGCGAGACACTGACCGACATTCTGAGAAAATTCGGAATCTGTTTCAGCGCTCTGGATTACTGCAATTCTTCCGTCGATTTCAATCAGGATCTCACGGGACTGACTCTCAATATACCATACGGCGACAGATTCTGCGTCTCCCCGAACAACCAGCCGTATGTCATACGCCGCAATGACACTCTTGATACGCTCTCTCTGAGATTCGATATTTCCACCGACGATCTTCTGAAACTCAATCCGACGCGAAAGCCGGAAGATTTTTCCAGTACCGGAGGAAGAATCAATATCTCCGATGAAATCTGATCCGAAAACATCTCTCAGCCGCCGGAAGGATAAGAAGAAAGAAAGACAAAAAATACAGCACAGCCGGCCGCAGATCCTATGCTTGCCGGCTGTTTCCCCATAAAGAAAATAATTTACCATATGCCCAGAACATGCTGCATACCGAGGCTGACACAGGCGATGCCCACCCAGCAGCAGAGCCCCATGAAAATCGGCTTTCCGCCCGATTTTACGAGTTTGACGATGTTGGTATTCAGGCCGATGGCCGCCATCGCCATGACGATGAAAAACTTGCTCACCTGCTTCATAAAAGAAAAGAAACCTGTGATCAGGACCGCCGCTTCTCCGGTGATGATATCCGCAGAGATCATGGCCTGAAAAACTGTTGTGATGACGGATGCCAGCACGAAATACAGGATAAAAAACGGAAAGATCGATTTCAGGCTGACCTTTACGCCTTCACTGCTGCGCTCCTTCTTCGTGCGCCAGAATGCCAGAACGAGAGTGATCGGTATGATAGCCAGCGTCCTCGTCAGCTTGACTGTCACCGCTTTATCCAGCGTCGCGGATCCCAGGCCAAACATCGTGTCCCAGGTAGAAGCTGCTGCTGTGACGGAAGAAGTATCGTTGACCGCCGTTCCCGCGAAGATTCCGAAGGCCTCGGCATCATGGCTGAATCCCAGAATATGAGCTCCCAGCGAGGGGAACAGGATGGCTGCCAGTACGTTGAAGAAAAAGATGACGGAGATCGACTGAGCCACCTCTTCATCGTCAGCATCGATAACAGGCGCTGTTGCAGCGATGGCAGATCCTCCGCAGATGGAGGATCCCACACCGATCAGCGTGGAGATTCTTCCCGGTATTTTCATGACTCTGCAGAGAATATAGGAGATGATCAGCGAAGCCGCGATCGTCGACACGATGATCGGCAGAGACTGCCTGCCGGTGCTCAGTATGACAGAGAGATTCAGGCCGAACCCCAGAAAAATCACCGCATACTGCAGGATCTTCTTCGACGTGAACGTGATACCCGACTGTAAAGATGATTTGTCGCGGATGAGCAGAGTGATAATCATTCCGGCCAGAATGGCAATCACCGGGCCTCCTATGATGGGAAACATATTTCCCAGCAGAGAGGACGGTACGGCTATGATCAGACAGAGCAGTATACCGGACCAGTTTTTCCTGATAAATTCCATAAATGATTCCAAATCCTTTTCTTCATAATGATCCTCTGACGGCCGTATGGCCGCCGGAGGATCCTCCCGCGCTCTGCTTTCTTTTGCTGTCACGGCAAAAATCAGCGATACAGCGGATATTTGTCGCAGAGCTCCTTTACGATGTCACGCGCCTTCTGATGTGCCGCTTCATCCTCAGGATTATCCAGCACCAGCGCGATGGCTTCCACCGTCTTCTCAACATCCGGTTCCTTAAAGCCTCTCGTCGTCATCGCCGGTGTTCCCAGACGGAGACCGCTGGTGACAAACGGACTCTGCGGATCGTTCGGAACGGCATTTTTATTCGTCGTGATATTCGCCTCGTCCAGCAGCTTTTCCGCCTGCTTGCCCGTCAGACCTTTCTTTACCAGATTAAGCAGGACGAGATGATTATCCGTACCGCCCGTGACGAGATCAAATCCCCTGGACAAAAGGCCATCTGCCAGAACCTGCGCGTTTTTCACAACCTGCTGCATGCATTCTCTGAATTCCGGCTTTGACGCTTCCAGGAAGCACACCGCTTTTCCTGCGATGACGTGCATCAGAGGACCGCCCTGCGTTCCCGGGAAAATCGCTTTGTCGATCGCCTTTGCAAATTCCTCTTTGCACAGGATCGCTCCGCCTCTCGGTCCTCTCAGCGTCTTGTGAGTCGTCGTCGTGACGATATGAGCGTGCTCCACAGGATTCGGATGGCATCCCGCAGCTACCAGACCCGCGATATGAGCCATATCCACCATGAGAATAGCCCCGACTTCATCGGCGATTTCCCTGAACCTGTCCGATTCGATCGTTCTCGGGTAGGCGCTGGCTCCTGCCACGATCAGCTTTGGCCTGTGTTTCAGTGCCAGCTCTCTGACATTGTCAAAATCGATCCTGCCCGATTCCGGATCGATGCCGTAGGACACGAAGTTATACGATTTTCCTGAATAATTGACGGGGGAACCGTGAGTCAGATGACCTCCGTTGGAAAGGTCCATGCCCATGACCGTATCGCCGTAACTGAGAACCGCCTGATATACCGCTGTATTTGCGTTTGCCCCGCTGTGAGGCTGAACATTGGCATGCTCTGCGCCGAAAAGCGCCTTCAGACGCTCAATCGCCATCGTCTCCACTTCATCGACAAATTCACATCCGCCGTAGTACCGCTTTCCCGGATACCCTTCCGCGTACTTGTTCGTCAAAGCGCTGCCGACCGCCTCCATTACCGCTCTGCTGACGAAATTTTCGGACGCGATCATTTCGATCTTGTGTTCCTGCCTGTTCATTTCGCGCCGGATGGCAGATGCGATTTCCGGATCCGTGTTTTCGAGATAGTTAAAATACATTTTCTGCTGTCCTTTCCCATTAAGTCTAAGTGCATCATCAGAATCACTGTGGCTCCCACAATTTGTACTGATGCATTATAGCACAGGCGGCCCGAAATATAAACGATTTCTTCCGGCGAATCTCCTTTTCTCCGCCTTGTATAATGTATATTATTGTTTCTCTCCGTGCGAATCTTTCCATTTACATTTATTTTTCTGTCCCTTTTGACGTATAATATACGGATACAGATCAGAGGGAGAAAAATGATGAAAATGATGACGCAATCGAAAACAGGATCTAATCTACCGCTGCTGGTTGTCGTGATGATGACTTCCTTTCTCACCACTTTTACCGGCAGTGCGCTCAATCTTTCCGTACCGGCGATCAGCGAAGAATTTCACGCCGGTGCTGTGAGTATCGGCTGGATTATCACCGGATACATTCTCGCATCCGCCGCGCTTTCTGTCCCCTTCGGACGTCTCGCAGACCTTTACGGAAAAAAGAAAGTGCTCGTCGCGGGACAGTTTTTCTTCACCGCATGCGCCTTTCTCTGCTCCGTCGCCTGGAATATCGAGACGATCATCGCCTTCCGTCTCGCGCAGGGAATCGGAGCAGCCATGATCTTTGCCACAAATGTGGCTATTCTCGTAGCTTCCTGCCCTGCGGAAAAACGGGGAAAAATGCTGGGCCTGTCGGTGTCCGCCACCTATGCCGGACTGTCGCTCGGACCCGTTATCGGCGGCGTCATGAACCACAATTTCGGATGGCGCTCGATTTTCTATATTACCGCTGCCCTGGCCGCAGCCGCGGCACTGCTGGCAGTGCTGCGACTGAAAGAGCCGGACTCTGCAGCGTCAGAGCGGAAAGAGCGCATGGATCTGCCAGGCTGTATCCTCTACAGCAGCATGCTGGCCTGTATCATGTACGGTTTTTCCTCCGTCACATCCGGCATCCTGCCCAAGATTCTTCTTCTGATCGGGGTCCTGCTGTTTTTCCTCTTCCTGCACCGGGAGCTGCACACGCCGGAACCTCTGATCGATCTCGATCTTTTTCGGAAAAACACGATCTTTTCCTTTTCAAATATCGCTGCGCTCCTCAATTACGGAGCTTCCTACGCTGTCAGCTATCTGCTCTCGATCTATCTTCAGACCGTCCTGGGATTTGATTCACAGATCGCCGGACTGATCCTCATCACAAGTCCCGTCTTTCAGACGATACTCTCTCCGGCAGCAGGCAGACTTTCCGACCGCTATTCTCCGTTCGTCCTCACATCCTGCGGAATGGCCATATCAGCGGCAGGTATTTTCGCCTTCGTCTTTATCCGTGAAGGTTACCCTCTCCCTCTGATTATCGGAGCACTGACTGTCATCGGCATCGGTTTTGCATTTTTCTCCTCTCCCAACACGAATGCGATCATGTCCAGTGTGGAGAAAAAGGACTACAGTATAGCGTCCTCCGTGACAGCTACCAGCCGTTCTATCGGTCATACGCTGAGCATGGCTGTCGTCACCACTGTAGTGGCAGTAACCATCGGAAATATTACTCTGGCTGAGGCCTCTGCCGTCGCCGTTCTGCACGCGATGCGGATTTCCTTCATTATATTTACCGTCTTCTGCATCGCCGGCATCTTTTTCTCCGCGAAGAGAAAAAACAGAGAATAAAAATCAGAAAGGAAAACCGATTCATCATGACAGAAAAAGAACTCGATATGCTCCGGAACGCAGGCATTGACGCGGAAAAAGCCGTCCAGAGACTGATGGGAAAGGAACACATCTTTCTCCGGTATCTTCAGCGTTTCGCAGACGACGAAAACTGCGATCATTTTCTCTCATCTCTGGAAAAAAAAGATTATCAGGAAGCTTTCCGGGCCGTCCATACGCTGAAAGGAACGGCCGCAAACGTAGGTGTGGAATCGGTGGCCGATATCGCCGATATTCTGACAGAAGAGCTGAGAAACGGCTGCCCTGCGGATCCGGAAAAAACAGAAAAAATAAAGAAAAATGCGGCGCAGCTGCGCTGTGCCTTTCTTACAGCGCAGGCGGCGATCCGAAAGTTCATGCCGCAGCCGCAATAAATCAGACCTGTCATGCCGGTCAGCCTCTGTGTCCTGCCGGCGTAAAAGGCCTATTCCTCACTTCGCGGGATTCCGCAGACAGAATGATTTTCCACCGCATCGTGCCAGAACGTGAGATGTTCCGTCTCCTTCACGGTAATCATATCCTTCAGACCGTCGGCAGCGTCCGGGCAGATCTCCTCAAAGAGATCCGGCAGTCCGTTCAGCATTTCCGCGTCGTAGCGGAGCGTCTTTCCGTTATTCAGAATTGCCACATACCCGATCTCCGATTCCACGAGATCCTGAAACATGTGGCTTCCGTAGCTCAGCTCCGGATTATATCCCGCCCGGCTGTCCGAAATCTCACAGATCACCGAAAAATTGGATATTTCTCCGAATTTCACAGGCACGCCCAGCTCCGGTGATGACGTTCCGATCCGGCCCGGCGTCATGAGCATGAGCTTTTTCCCGCTGCCGCGATAATGCCGGTTGACGTATCCTATGGCTTTTGCCACCTCATATTTGCTGCGGTAAGGATATTCATAATATTTTACCGGATCGACGCTCACCACCACATCGATCCTTCTCACGCCCGAACCGCTCATGGACGAATCCACGACGTCGAACAGAACTTTTTCCGGTTTTACGTCATCCAGACTGATCCGGCCGCCGTCCTGACCGACGTAAAGCGGCCGGCACTGCAGCAGATTCACCACAAAATTGCCCCGCTCGTCCATATTGATGGCATATTCGATATCCACAGGAGTGCCGTAAACTCTCTGCAGTGTTTTCAGCAGCTTCTGCATCAGTCCGGTGAATGTCCTGTTTTCCAACAGCCTCTGACAGCTTATAAACAGCACTTCTCTCCGCTGTCCTCTCTCCCGGAGAAGTCTTTCCGCATCGGTGTCATGTTCCAGCACTAATTTCTGATACCACAGCGGCAGTACATCGAGAAGACGCATCAGCGGCAATTCACAGAAGCTGTTCTGTTCACAGTCGATCACATCGACTCTGCGCTGCGAAAACCTGTGTTTTTCGGAAATATCGGCTGTCCGGGTGACAGCGGGCCGGTCGAGATTGACAAGCCGCGGATAATCTTCCTCCGTTCGGTCCACCGCCTTCGTGCCGAGCCCGATCACGAGACGGAGCATTCCGGCGTCGGAGTCCATATCAGGCTGCCATTTATAGGCGCTGTGGCTGTATCCCACCCCTGCCGCGCCCGGCATATAATATTTTCCGTAATAAGTGCCTGAGACGCGCTGAACCAGCACAGCCATCTGTTCATCCTTCCGCTCCAGCCCCCTCTGCAGGCGATATTCGAGAGCGGAGTAATCCATCGTGCTGGCGTATACCGTGCGCACCGCATTTTCAAATTCTTCCATGCGTTCCTGCGGGCTTCCCTGATTGGCACAGAACACGGACTCATATTTTCCTGCGAAAGCATTGCCGAAACCGTCCTCCAGAAAACTGGACGAACGGACGATAAACGGACTCTGGCCGAAATATTCGAGGATGCTCCAGAATTTATCGCGGATCTTGACGGGGAATTTGCCCTTCAGAATATGTTCGCGCAGTTCTCCTGCGGCGTTAAAATAGCCTTCCTTCGTACGCTGACGTATTCTCAGCCTCCAGTCTCCGTTGGACACGAGATAGGTATAAAATACATCTGATCCGATATAAAAGGAATCGTGAGGCTCACTGTAAGCTCTGAATTCCGGAATCTCCGTCTCCGCGATCTTGCGGGCCAGCAGCATACCGCAGGCCTTGCCGCCGATGGCACCGCTTCCGATCATCCGTCTGCGCAGCCGGAAATAGTCCGCCGGCGTAAAGTACCGTCTAACCAGCTCCTTCAGCTTCTCATCCTTCGTCATGGTGCTGTCTATAATCTGCTCTTCCATCTCCGGCAGGAAATTACCTGACCGGTATGCCGCCCGTGCCATCTCGAAAAAGCGGTCGTAGCTGTCCACTTCCTGATTCTGGCTCTTCTCGCTTATCTCCTGCATGAGCTGATAATACTGACTGATGCGCACACCATTGCCTATGGTAAAAAATCTGCCGTTCTTTTTACTGTAACCGTGCGGCAGAAACATGCGCTCGGAATTGCGGTTCCATACCTTTAAGGGACGAAGATAAACATCGTCTTCGTTCGTGCAGACATCCAGCAGAAGCTGCGTGGTATCGCGGATACGGGCAATCGCATCGAAGGAATGCCTTCCCCGCAGAAGAGGAAAATATGCTACCGTGTCCAGTTCAAACAGGTACGGACAGATCACACAGAAAAAATTTCCCATCATCAGGTCGGTGTACCAGACAGACTGCAGCTCCGACAGGCAGTCGAAGACATAAATCGCCTCCCTGCCCCGGTGTGTGATCTCTTCGTACAGAGCGACGGTAAACGCTTCAAATCCGATATCGGGATTGAGCTCCAGCAGATGGACTCCCGTCAGATCTTCGATCAGCGGATCGTGCTGGGCAAAGCGCACGTAAGTGACATCGCGTCCGTCTTCGACAGCCTGCCGCACAAAAGGCCGGGCAAACATCGAAAATTCACCGATATCTGTCACCTGCCACACGACATTATCGCCGAGACGGATATAATCCAGTATTTCGTCGAGCTCCGGAAAGCCGCATCGGATGCGGTCAAATGCTGCCATAATATACCTCTTTCTTTTCTGATTTTGCCGAGCATGTAAACTGATCCGGCTCACGTGATCTGCGGACCTGACTCACGCGGTCCGCGGTTGCCGGTCTGTGATTTTTTCTGTAATTTTATAGTAATCCATCCGATTTTCGGGGTCTACAGGGACAGCGGCTTTTATACAGAAAAATTTGTCTTTTTTATCATACCGACGTATTTTATCCGCATATTTTTTCGTCTCATCGATATTTATCCAAATGTTTTCTCATACTGTACTTTTTCGATGCCGCTGCGCTATAATGAAAACAGAACCTGCATGACGGAACAGTACGACAACACAGCAGCACCCCCGGGCGCAGTGATACGGACGGCGAAGTGACAGGACAGCGTCATGGCGGCAGGAAAGAAAAGAAAGGATTTTTTATGATGACACTGGAACTCAATATCCTGGACTGGATTCAGACGCTTCATACCTCATTCGGCGATTCTCTCATGATCTTTTTCACGAATCTCGGAAACAGAGGACTGGTCTGGATTATTCTGGACATTCTTCTGCTGATCTTTCCGAAAACCAGACGGACGGGAATCGCCGTGACATTTGCCCTGATTCTGGAGCTGATCCTGTGCAACGGTCTTCTGAAACCCCTGGTGGGAAGAACACGTCCCTTTGATATCAATACGGATGTTGCGCTGCTGATTCATCCCCCGGCCGATTTTTCCTTTCCCTCCGGCCATACCGCTTCTTCCTTCGCAGCTGCCTCGGCCCTGTGCTTTGCAAAAAGCCGGCTGCGTTTCCCCGCGCTGATCCTGGCCGCCCTGATCGCCTTTTCGCGTCTGTACCTCTACGTACATTTTCCATCCGACGTTCTGGCGGGAATTCTTCTGGGCATCCTCACCGGCGCCGCAGGCACCCTGCTTAGCCGCAGAGTGATCCCGTCGTAACAGACGGATATCTCCGGCGTTCTTCTCAGCCCTGCTTTTCCCCGGCCGGCGTCAGCCCGTCCGCTTTCTTCCGGCCGTGTAAAAACTAAGTATACATACTTCTGCACGGCCGGCGATATAGTCTCTCTCTTCAGAACATGCTATACTGAAACTGTAATCACTTTCCAACGAATGCTCTGAAAGGAGAGATTTTTATGAAAAAAATACTGTCGGCCGCCCTCGCCGCGGCTCTCATATTTTCGCTGTCTCTGACCGCATCGGCAGCGGAAGAAAGTGCGGGCAGCATGGACAATTTCCGTCCCTCTGCGGACTACAGCGGCCAGTTCACCGACGTGGCCTCCTCGGACTGGGAATATTCCGATGTTTCCACCTGCTATGAATACAATCTGATGCAGGGAATGACAGCTTCTTCCTTCCAGCCCGACGGAAATCTGAGTGTCGCGCAGGCCATCGTCATGGCCGACCGGATTCACGAGATCTATTACACCGGTCAGAGCACCATCGAAAACGGATCGCCGTGGTATCAGCCTTATGTGGACTACGCCGCGGAAAACGGCATTCTGGAAGCCGGAACCTTTTCCGACTACAACGCGCCGGTAACCCGCGCCCAGATGGCTCTGATGCTCTACAACGCACTGCCGGCATCGGAATTTACCGAAATCAATACGATCGATCGTATGAGCTTCGGCAGTTTCGGGGAAAGCGCCGGCTACGAGACGGTCGATAAAATCCTTCAGCTCTACCGGGCCGGCATCGTGACGGGAAACGATATCTACGGATCGTTCCTTCCTGAAAATTCCATTACCCGGGCGGAATCTTCAGCGATTTTAGCCCGTACCGCCGTTCCGGAGCAGCGCAGGCACATCACTCTCGTCCGCGACGGATACAGCAGTGATCTCCTTCCGCATGTGGATCTCATACTTCCTCACGGTATGGAGACAATTTCCGACGACGGTCTCACCACATTCATCGGAGACTCCGCGCTGGCCGTCGTCAGTTCCGAATATGACGCAGAGCTGGAAGGAATCAATATCACGGAGATATATCCGAATGACTACGGCCAGGCTCTGCAGGAAGGTTTCATCGACAGCGGTTCCTCACTCACCGGAATATCCTCCGAATCCGTCAGCTTCGCGACGATGCCGGTCTACCGCACCACAGGAACCTACACCTCGCCGGATCTCACCATGGACTGCGTCATCTATGCCTGGATCTCTCAGGATGGTCACATGAATATCATCGCGCTTCTGTCAGATGACGATACTGTCCTGAAGACGATGGCCAATGATCTGCGCATCTACGGTACCTCTGTCACTCAGAAACTGTAGCATATCCGCGGTGTTAGCCGGGCTCTCCGCATTTTCTGCGTTGTCCTCACCTTCCGACATTCATCCCGATGATTATCGGTGAGGTACGCCGTTATCTCAGAGACAATAACGCCATGCGCGTCAGCCGCTCGCTGCGCGATCTGGCCTATCGCGCCCTGCGCGCCAGGGAGCAGCTGATTCATAAACTTCAGAGAGAGCCTTCCGTCGACGAAATCGCAGCGGAGATCGAATCGCCCCGAGAGGAGGTCGTCCGGGCGCTGGACGCCATTCAGGACACCGTCTCCCTGTACGAGCCGATCTTTCACGATGACGGAGATCCCGTCTTTATCATGGATCAGATCCGCGACAGCAAAAATACGGATGAAAACTGGATGACCAGTCTCTCTCTGTCAGAGGCCATGGCCCGGCTCAATCCCAGAGAACGCTATATTCTCGACCGGCGCTTCTTCGACGGCAAGACGCAGACAGAAGTGGCCGATGAGATCGGTATCTCCCAGGCTCAGGTAAGCCGTCTCGAAAAAAATGCGCTGCAGTATATGCAGAAATATGTATAACCGGAAAAGAAAAACAGACTGAGGCCCCGCCGCGGATTTTTCGTCCGCGGCGGGGCCTCAGTCTGTTTCGGTTCGTATTTACTCTGTTTTTGTTATCCGGCCGGCCTGCTTTCCGGTGCAGTCACAAGTCACAGCACAGAATTACCTCCCGGTACGGAACCGCGCTCCTCACGAAGCCCCGTCGGTGCGGATATCCGCTTCCAGCTCCTCGTCGCTGAGCTCGGATTCCAGCAGCTGATTGATACTGTCATCCTCACCGTAACGTTCTGCTCTGACCGCCCCGTCCGGATACCAGATCCACATACCTGCGGAACTCAGATGCGTCTTCTGGCTGCTCATCTGAATCACTTCGATCTCATCTCCCGGATCGGCGGAGATGCCTTCCTCTGTCCGTATTCTTCCGGAATTCAGATAGACCGTATCGACCTGTTTTCCGTTGATGAAAATCTTGCTGGCTGTCGTAAAGTTTTCGCCGGTTACATACAGATAATCTCCCATGGATACGATATTGCTGACGGTAATCGGATCGATTCCCATCTTCATATCCGTCTTTTCAAACGGCTTTTCTCCTCCGTAAGCGTAGCATTCTCCATAGAGAATATCATACTGCAGCTCATACAGCGACGTATAGTAACTGCTGCTGTCCTGCATCAGCTGATGCAGCGAAGTGATCACGCCGCGGTGCATATCGAGCTGATCGAGCACATAGGAATAGAGCTGATATGTGGTCAGATCCTTATCCTGCTGCGCCAGACCGAAATTATCCCAGACGACATATTCCGTCTGATAGATATTTCCGTTCTCCAGATCCTCCGGCTCGATGCTGAACTTCGGCAGATGATCGCCGTACACGACGAGAACGCACGGTTCCTCCGATGCGGAAAGAGTATCCGTCAGCTCACCCAGGAATTCGTCCATCTCGTGGATCTGATTGACATAATATTCAAATCCTACCGCTTCTTCTTCGTTAAATCCGCTCACCGTAATCGTCTGATCCGGATCGATGACTTCCTTCGGATACTTGCCGTGTCCCTGCACGGAAACGGCAAACACGAAGTCCTGTTCCTCCGTAGACTCCATCGCCTTGGTGATTTCACCCGTAAGGCACTTATCCTTCGCCCAGTCCAGAGGATTGCGCTCCACATTCTGCATATATTCCACCGACGTATAGGAATCAAATCCGAGGTTCGGATAGACGAGATAACGTCCGTAGAACTTGCCCGTGTGGTTATGTATCGCATGGGTCGAATATCCGTAATCCTTGAGATCGTACGCTACAGACTCCGACGTGGTTTCTCTCATGATCGTCGTAAACGGATATTCTCCCGGTCCGAAATATTCGAGACTCATCCCCGACAGCACTTCAAATTCCGTATTCGCAGTGCCTGCGCCGAAAGACGGCGTCGTCAGGAAACCAGATGTATAATTCTCTTTCATCGAGGTGAAATTCGGAACCGGATTTTCCGAATAAGTCACTCCCTTCAGATGATTGACATCGAAAAACGATTCCATCTGCAGGAAAATGATATTCGGTGTCTCCTCTGTGGCGTGATCCGAGCGGACGACTTCCGCATTTCCGCCCTTCGCTTCGATCTCATCCACGATCGCTCCGATGCTGTCGCTGCTGTAATCATCAGGTTCGGAAATTCCCCGGTCCACCACGCTGCAGGCGAAGCAGTAGGCGAATCCGTAATTTTTATACGCATCCTGAATGTTATGAAACGTCGTAGCAAGCGAACCGGAGGAAACAGAAAGCACCGTAGCCGCCGACAGCGCGACACCCAGAACGGCAATCGATGCCAGTGCCTTCACCGGCTTCCGTTTCTTCTTCGGCGCCTTGATAAAAATGAAGACGATGGCGGCCGCCAGCAGCATGAGACCCGCTCCGATCAGGATCAGCTGCGTCTTCGTAAAATATACGGTGACGATGCTCATGACATTTTTAAACGTTCTGAAATCCATTGCATTCAGCGGAGTCGTCCTGAATCCCAGCAGAACACAGTTTGTAATGCCCAGTCCCAGCCAGATCAGCGATACCAGCGCAAAGACGAATTCCTTTTTCCGGAACAGAAGGGCCACTGACAGCGTTACGATAACGATCAGCGAATTGTACAGAAACAGCAGCGGATGCTGTACCAGATATCCTATTCCCGCAATTACGGAACGCCTGCTCAGCATCTCCACGATCAGATAAAGAAAAAGACCCAGACCGATGGAAAAGAGAAACGGACGCTCTTCCCATCTGCGTATCTGTGCCAGTATTCCCGCGCCGGTCCTGCCGGCCGCTTTTTTCATTCTCCGCAGGCCGGATTCCGTTCCGTCACCGGATTTTCCTGCGCCGTGCTTCATTTTTTCCCGCATAGTTCTCAACATCGATTTTTCCATAATTTCTACCCCCGGTTACCCCCTGTTTCCGGGTCAATCCCCTTTCCGCACAGGACGAAAACGGACACAGGCAGGACCGGGACATACCGGCTGCAGAAAGAATCCGGCAGGGCTGTAACAGAACTCCCGGCCTGATCTGCAGCTTTCTGTGCTGAAATCCTTCTTCTGTCCGTAAAATGCCTGTAAAAATCATGTTATCAGAACGATTTTAGCTTTGCGGCAATGAAAAGTCAATCGGATTACAGCATTCATAAGAAAATCTTAATGAAGCCGTAGCTCAGTTCTGTTTCCGTACGATCGCATATTCGTCATACAGAAGATAATAGGGACAGTCGCGGAAAGTATCTGTCAGAAATTTCTCCATTTCATCCTCATCGAGACTGATATCACAGAAATACGTTCCGTATTCCTCATCGTACCGGTAATACATACAAGTCTCACAGGATGCCGCCTTTTTCATAAAAATCCCCCTTCATCATCTGAGACATGATACAGGCTCCTGCAGCTCCCGCATCCTTTACAAATCTGATATTTGCCCTGCTGATGCCTCCGATTCCGTAGACAGGAATGGAGACGGCTGACACGATTTCTGTGAGAAAATCCGTTCCTCTCGGCTCCGCGCCTTTTTTGCAGTCTGTGGCAAAGATGTGACCCGCTGTAATATAGTCCGCACCGAGTCTTTCCGCTTCTTCCGCCTCGCCGCGTGAGTGAACCGACGCGCCGACGATATCGAACAGGCTGAGTATGCCGGTCCTGCCCTCCGGCTTTCCGGGCGCCACAGCTTTCCCTCTGTCTTCCTCTCTCCGGCCCGTATCGCAGTTCAGCTCACGCAGAACAGAAAGCGGCAGATGGATTTTCCGGCAGCCGAGCTCTGACGCCGCATTGACAAAATTATGCAGAACACATTCCGTACCGTGCGCTTCACAGATTTTCAATACCCGGCGTGCCAGCGGGAGATACTCCTCCTCCGTCATATCTTTTTCCCTTACGATCACAGCGTCCGCGCCGGATGATGCAATCCGCCCGATTCGCTCAAAATAATCTCCCGCGGACAGATAACGGTTCGTCACGGCGATGATACGGAACGGCGTTTTTTCTTTCTGCACGCTTTCTCTATACATAGACATAATCGTTCATCACCGGCTGAAGCCCGCGTTCCCGGATAGCGCGGTACACTTCATCCACACTTCTTCCGTCGGAGATGATGAACTGCTCATCTCCTTTTTCCTCGATCTCCTCCACATGGCTCCCGATTCCGGTGCTGACGCCGGCTGAAATTTTAGTCGCTGCCAGGCCGATAACGTGATCGCGGAAATTTTTTCCTTCACGCGTCGAAATCGTAATGCCGGCAAAAGGCATGAAAATACGGTAAGCCAGGATAACCTGCAGGAGCTGCCTTTCATGAACATCCTTCGGATTTATCTCGTCGTGGTTGACCGTCGGACGGAGACGCGGACAGGAAAAAGCGATCTCCGCATGAGGATACTTTTTCTGTATCAGACTGGCATGCATACCCGTGGCAAACGCATCCTTCCTGAAATCGGAAAGTCCCAGAAGAGCAGCAAAACCGACTCCTCTCATGCCGCCGCGTATGGCCCTTTCCTGAGTGCAGAAACGATAGGGAAAGACTCTCTTATGACCGCCAAGATGCAGTGTCTCGTATTTTTCCGCGTTGTAAGTCTCCTGAAAAACCGTGATGAAATCCGCTCCGCATTCGTGGAGATAAGCGTACTCATCGGAATTCATAGGATAGACCTCCAGACCGATCAGACGAAAATATTTTTTTGCAATCCGGCAGGCCTCTCCGATGTATTTCACATCCGACATTTTTCGGCTCTCCCCGGTGAGAATCAGTATTTCCTCCAGCCCCGTCTCCGCGATAGCCTGCATCTCCTTTTCGATCTCATCGAAACGGAGTTTCGCCCGCCGTATTTTATTGCGGCAGTTGAAACCGCAGTATACGCAGTAATTTTCACAGTAATTGGAGATATACAGAGGCGTAAACATGTAGACGGAATTTCCGAAATGTTTTCTCGTCTCCGACAGCGCGCGCTGTGCCATCGCCTCCAGCATAGGTTCCGCCGCCGGAGACAGAAGAGCACCGAAATCATCAGGAGAAAGAATGTCCTTTGCCAGAGCCGCCTCCACGTCCCTTTGCGTATACCTCTGCGGATCATAAGCCTCCATCGCGCTGAGCACTTCTTCCATGATGACGGAATCTTTCAGTACCTCCATATCCGGCAGATATTCCATAGAGCTCTCCGGATACCGCTTCTCTTTTTTTTCTTCCTTTTCCATATTTCATCCTTCTTTCTCATTCCGTTTCTGCAGCTGTCCGTTTTCCGGCGTTCCGCTTTTTACAGTTTGCAGCCGCCGTTCTTTCTGCGTCAGCACTCAGTCCCCAAGAAAACCGGTAAGCGGTGACGAAGCGGATGCTCCGCGGCTGAGAATGCGTCCCATTCCCGCCAGATATGCGGCACGCCCGGCCTCTATCGCTTTCCGGAATGCGCCGGCCATTGCGGGAATATCCCCCGCTGTGGCGATGGCTGTATTAGCCATGACAGCCGCCGCCCCCATCTCCATCGCTTCACAGGCCTGAGACGGTCTTCCGATTCCGGCGTCCACGATGACAGGCAGATCGATCTCATCGATCATGATCTGTATGAACTCTTTTGTGCACAGACCTTTATTCGACCCGATCGGCGCACCCAGAGGCATGACAGCCGCTGCGCCGGCGCTCTGGAGGTCACGCGCCGTATTCAGATCTGGATACATGTACGGCATGACGATAAACCCCTCTTCCGCCAGGCGCTCTGTGGCCTTTACCGTCTCATAATTGTCCGGCAGGAGATACTTTGAGTCCCGTATCACCTCAACTTTTACAAAATCGCCGCAGCCCGCCTCTCTGGCCAGACGGGCGATACGCACAGCCTCATCGGCGTTCCGCGCTCCTGACGTATTTGGAAGGAGCGTTATTCCGTCCGGAATATAGTCGAGGATATTGTCCTCATCCGTATTGACTCTGCGCAGCGCCAGAGTGATGATCTCCGCTCCGGCGTATTCCACCGCAGCGCGGATCAGTTCCAGATCGTATTTTCCGGATCCGAGGATAAAACGCGAGTGAAACTCGTGTCCTCCGATTATCAGTTTATCTTCCTTCTGATTCATTTCTTCCTCCTCGCAATTCTGTTTCTTTGGCCGCCCCGCCTTCCAGAATCAGCCGTACCGCCATATTTGCCTGATGAGCTGCGCACGCCATAACCCGCGGAGCCATCAGTTTCTGTCCCGTTTCCAGGCCGTTTTTCTCATCGCCGCAGAGATAAAATCTCGCGCTCACCCTTCGCGTGCGGATGAGATTCGTGTCAGAAAATCCCGCCATGCCTGATCCGCTTATGAGTATCGCATCCGGCAGTGAAGTGAGAACCTCATTGGCGAACACCGCCTTATTCTCCGCCGCGTCAAAAGCCTCGCAGATGATATCATCTTCTGCAAAGAGACTGCGGATATTCTGTTCCGTCACTCTGACACAGTCGGCTTTCACTTCGATATACGGATTGATCTGCCTGATCAGCTCCGACAGTGCTTCCGTCTTTTTCAGCCCCACATGGCGCAGAAAATACGCCTGACGGTTGATATTTGACAGATCCACCTCATCGTCATCCACTATATGAATATGACCGACACCGCAGCGCGCCAGTGCCACAGCTGTATGAGATCCGAGGCCGCCGATTCCTCCGATTCCCACGCGGGCATCCCACAGCTTTTTCCGTACTTCCTCCGTATGTCTCTCATCCAGCGTGCGGAAAATATCTTCTTTATATATATGCATTCGTATGCCTCTCATCCAGCGTACAGAAAATATCTTTTTTTCCGTTATCCACGTCACACATATTCATCTTTCATCAGCCGCCTCCCACAAAACTTACGATTTCGATGGTTTCATCCTCTCCGATCACCTTCTGCCCGTACTGATCCTTCGGCAGAATTTTTCCGTCACATTCCACCGCAATCCGTTCCGTGCGATATCCTTTCTCTTCCAGATATCGTATCATTTTCTTTCCTGCAGCTTCCGGCTCCGGCCGGCCGTTAATCATGGTCATCTCCCTTTCACTCCTTTCCTCCCGTTTTTCTCTGCCAAAAGCCGCCGTTCCTCCCGCAGGTCATTTCGGATTTCTCCGAAATCGCTGCGGCGTTTTCAGAACAGACGGCAGGAAACAAAAACCGCACGAAGTTCTACACCCGTGGTGGTGTACCCCTTCGTGCGGTTTCTGCACTATAGATTTATTGTAAACGATGGCTGAGTGCCTGTCAACCGCTTTTCCCCCTCCTATCCTCTTTTTCCGCCGGCTGAAACGGCCCCTGAAAAGAGATGTGACAGATACAATTATCAGCTTCCTGTTGTGCAGCCGCAGCCATGATGTTATAATACAGTGCAATATGCAGAAAAGAGACTTCGTTTCCGCCTTTTCCGGAGCTTTTGTCCGAACGTTGCGGAAAAATTCTGCCTGAAAGTTTCAGATTTAAAATTTCAGATTTTGGAGGTTTTTATGATGGAAAAAAATTCGACAGAGGATCCCGGCGGAAGCAGACAACTGCAGGAAAACAAAATGGGCATCATGCCGATCCCGAAGCTTCTGTTTACCATGGCCGTACCGGCCATCTGTTCCATGACACTGCAGGCGGTGTATAATATTGTAGACAGTATCTTCGTCGCACAGATCAGCGACAGAGCTCTCACCGCCGTCACGCTGGTCTTTCCGATTCAGATGCTCGTCATCGCCGTCGGTGTCGGTACAGGAGTAGGTGTCAATTCCCTGATCGCCCGCAGGCTGGGAGAAAAGAAATTCGACGAAGCCAATTCCGCTGCCACTCACGGTTTCGTGCTGGCATTCGTAAACTGGCTCGTCTTTCTGATCTTTACGATCTTTTTCTCCAGAATGTTCTACAATGCCTTTTCCGACAGCAGCGATCTCGTCGATCAGGCGATGGCCTACAGCGATATTGTCACAGGCGTATCTATATTCCTTTTTCTGGAAATGACCTGTGAAAAAGTGCTGCAGGCTACCGGAAATATGGTTATGCCCATGATTTCCAACATGGTGGGTTGCGTGACGAACATCATCCTTGATCCGGTCCTCATCTTCGGTTACTTCGGATTTCCGGCGATGGGAGTCAGAGGCGCGGCCATCGCCACCGTCATCGGCCAGCTGTTAGGCATGCTCGTCATCGCCGGATTTCTGTTTCTGCGGGAACATCCTGTAAAGATCAGCCTGAGGAAATTCCGCTTCTCGAAGCCGATCCTCATGGATATCTACAGCGTCGGTTTTCCTTCGATGCTCATGCAGGCGATCCCGTCCTTTGTAACGGTGTTTCTCAATGCGATTCTCATCGCATTCTCGGAAACAGCCGTTTCCGTTCTCGGCGTCTATTTCCGGATTCAGTCCTTCGTCTTTATGCCGGTCTTCGGACTGAATCAGGGTTCTACGCCGATCATGGGATATAATTACGGAGCGAAAAACCGTGAGCGTCTCATGCAGACGCTGAAGCTGTGTCTGATCACCGCTGTCATCATCATGTGCATCGGCGTTCTGATCTTCCAGCTCTTTCCGGGTCCCATCATGTCGATCTTCAATCCGTCGGCGGACATGCTGCGGATGGGAACGACGGCCATGCGCCTGCTGAGCCTCTGCTTCATCCCTGCCGCCTTCGGCATCGTATTTGCCACGCTGTTTCAGGCCCTCGGCTTCGGTACATACAGTCTGATCATGACGCTGCTGCGCCAGCTCATCATCATACTGCCCGCCGCATGGATTCTCTCCAGATTCATCGGCGTAACCGGCGTATGGCTCTCTTACCCGATTGCGGAATGCTTTTCTCTTCTGTGCGCTCTGTTCTTCTTCCGAAGAATCTACAGGCGCCAGATTCAGACGATTCCCCTTCGGGCAGAAGTTTCTTTAGGCAAGAGAAACTGATGGCCAGACATCGGCTTTTTCGACGGCATCTCCGGCATCTCCGGCGGCGGTAACCGTTCCGGCGGCAGACGCCGGAATCCGCAGAAACGGCTGCCGCCGGCCGGATACGGCCTTATCAGACAGTTCATTGGTACCATCCTGTCTCAAAACAAAACCAGGACCCTGCAGAACCTGCCGATATGGTTCATGGATTTCCTTCCGCATCCGGCTGCAGGCGTCCCTCAGGGCGCCTGTTTTTTCTTTACATCGATATCGGAATATATATAAAGAAAGGACGGTCACAGTCATGTATAAAATCACCGCTGAAGAAAGTTTCGACTCCGCGCACTTTCTGAAGGATTACGACGGAAAATGCGCCAATATACACGGTCATCGCTGGCGCGTTCTCGTCACCGCCGGCGCAGAGGAGCTCAGTGAAAAAACGCAGACGCGGGGCATGGTCCTCGATTTCGGCGATCTGAAAAAAGCTCTCCGGGAAGAGACAGAAGCTTTGGACCATCTTTTCATCATCGAAAAAGATTCTCTGCGTCCGGAGACAAAAGAAGCCCTTCTGGCAGAAGGTTTCCGCATCCGTGAAGTCAGCTTCCGTCCTACGGCCGAAAATTTTTCCAGATATTTCTTCGACCGCATCCGCCGTCAGGGATATCCGGTCCTCGAAGTGACAGTCTTTGAGACACCCAATAACAGAGCATCCTACTCGCCGTCTTCTGAAATATCCGGAATATCCGGCGGAATGTCCGGCACAACACACGACAGACCGGATGGCGCCGACCGGAATGACAGCGCAGTAACGGCCGAAAAAAGAGGTGAATCCCATGACGAAGTATAATATCGCAGAACATTTCATCAGTATCAATGGTGAAGGGCCCCGAGCCGGCACGCTCTCTCACTTCATCCGCTTTTTCGGCTGCAATCTGGAATGCAGCTACTGCGACACGGTCTGGGCCGGCGATGCCGGAAAGGAAGGAGAACGGATGTCGGCAGAAGAGATTCACAGAATGATCCTGACAGAGGGCATCCGAAATGTCACGCTTACCGGCGGAGAGCCGCTGCTGCAGAAAGATATCGGCGTTCTGCTCGGCGTTCTGTGCTCCGATCCCAAAATCAGCGTGGAAATCGAAACGAACGGTTCCGTGGATATCTCCCCTTTCGCCGCCATGAAAAACAGACCTGTCTTCACACTGGACTACAAACTGCCCTCCAGCGGAATGGAAATCATGATGCGCGTTTCCAATTTTGATTTTCTCAGATCCGGTGACGCCGTAAAGTTCGTAGCCGGTTCCCGCAGCGATCTGCAGCGCGCGCTGACCGTCATCGGCGCAAACCGTCTGACGGAAAGATGTGAAGTCCATCTCAGCCCTGTTTTCGGAGAAATCGAACCCGCTGAAATAGTAGAATTTATGAAGGAAAACAGAACAAACGACGTCGCTGTGCACCTGCAGCTTCACAAGCTGATCTGGGAACCGGACAGGCGCGGCGTATGACAAAGGAGGCGAACCCATTACAGATGGCAATCGATCAGAAAGCGATAGAAGAACATATCCGCGGCATCCTCACCGCTCTGGGAGACGATCCGGACCGGGAGGGGCTCCGGGATACTCCGGCGCGCACGGCGCGCATGTTTCTTGAGATGTTCGAGGGAATGAATTACACCAACGATGAGATCGCGCAGATGTTCAACCGGACATTTGAAGAGGATTTCGATCCCGTCGAATCCGGCAGCGATATGGTCGTCGTCCGGGATATTGATATTTTCAGCCACTGCGAACATCATCTCGCTCTCATGTACGACATGAAAGTTACCGTTGCCTACATTCCCGTCGGAAAAGTCATCGGCCTGAGCAAGATCGCCCGTATTGCGGACATGGTGTCAAAACGGCTTCAGCTTCAGGAGCGCATCGGAGCCGATATCGCAGAGATCATACAGAAAGTGACAGGCTCTGCGGACGTCGCTGTGCTGATCAGCGGAAAACACAGCTGTATCAACGCCCGAGGTATAAAAAAACCGGACACGAAAACTCATACCTCCACGCTCCGCGGACGCTTCCGGACCGACCCGCTGCTCGCCGCAAGAGTCGAGCGCTACAGTGAATGACGGATGGCGGATGATTCCGGGAGTTTTGCGCGCTGTCCCATGAAGAGTAAATAAAAAGGAAACCAGAAATATGAACGAAATCAATAACCGAAAAGAAAACGAAAATCTCACACTTCTGGGAAACCAGAAGACACAGTATCCCCGGGATTATGCTCCTGAAATACTGGAAACTTTTTCCAATAAACATCCGGGCCACGATTATTTCGTAAAATTCAACTGTCCGGAATTTACCAGCCTCTGCCCGATTACGGGGCAGCCTGATTTTGCGACGATCACCATCTCTTACGTCCCCGATGTGAAAATGGTGGAGAGCAAATCTCTCAAACTCTATCTGTTCAGTTTCCGCAACCGCGGAGACTTTCACGAAGACTGCGTGAATATTATCATGGAAGATCTGATCAGATTAATGGATCCGAAATATATCGAGGTCTGGGGCAAATTTACGCCCCGGGGCGGCATTTCCATCGATCCCTACTGCAATTACGGCAGGCCGGGTACAAAATGGGAAAAGACAGCAGAAAACAGACTGTTTTATCACGATTTGTATCCGGAAAAGATCGATAACCGCTGAAAAACGAAGGAACCTTCCGGCACCGCCGGAAGGTTCCTTCGTTTTTGCGTTTCAGGGACAGAAATCGGACTGCCGTCAGGTACGCTTTTTTCTGTTCCCGGTCTCATCAGCGCTCCTGTATCAGCGCTTTTGCATCAACCTTCTTTATCAACTCTGTCGTTCTTCAATACCCAGCAGATAGTATACGGTAACATCGAGAGCCTCGGCAAGAAACGGAAGCTCATAATCCGCTATCACCCGCTGACCGTTTTCCATTCTGCTGATCGTCTTCTGCGTAACATTCAGTCCCGCGAGCTGAAGCCTCGCTGCCAGCTGTTCCTGCGAAAGAGAAACGCTCTCCCTGGTGGCCCGCAGCCGTTCCCCGCTGATATTGCATTTTCCGCTAGGCTTATAGATCTTCACAACGTATTCCCTCACTCATCATAAAATGGATTAGTACGTTGACAGTAACACGTTCGCCTGTTCTGTATTATTCCAAAGATGGGTGAGAAATATACCATTTTGTCAAAAGCGAAGATTTTTTAAGAAAAAACGACGGCAGAGCTGCCGCCGTGAACGCTTTTTCAATATTTTCCCCGGGTGTCCGGCCCTGTCTTTTCCTCCAGAGACTTTTCCGGCACTATTTCAGAAGAACGACGGTGGCCAGAATTGCCGCAAACCCGATGTAATCCGCAGGGGAAAAGGAGGAGCCCATCCAGACGACAGAAAGAAAAGCCGCTGTCAGCGGTTCCAGACAACCCAGCAGAATCGCCTTTACGGGGCCTACCAGACGGATTCCCTGCAGAAACAGAGAAAAGGCTCCCACCGTTCCTACCAGAATGATCAGCAGCATCAGCACGAAGGCCCCCGCATCAAATCCTTCCGGAATATACCAGGCCCGGATCGCCGCAAAAAAAATGATTCCGCCGGCAAACAGACCCATGCCTGTCACGGGAATACTTCCCCAGCGCTCCACCGGCGCGCGGGAAAGAAGAGAGTAACAGGCTGCTCCCACTGCAGCCGCCAGACCCCATAAAAGGCCCGGCACAGACAGCTCCAGATTTCCCGGTTTTCCTCCCGTAGCAAGCAGAAAGACGCCGGACAGAGCCAGGACGATGGAAATCACCTGCCGCCGGTCGGGAAGCGTCTTCGTCGTGATACAGACGAAGATAGCGATCAGCAGCACGGAAATATTCTGAAGCACCGTAGCCGTTCCGGAATTCGTCCACCGGATCGCGCACAGATAGGCCAGCTGGCAGAACAGCAGACCCGCCACAGAAAAAGCCGCGATCTGAACCCGCGTTTTCTTATCCCGTATCATGTCGAGAATCACGGTACGCTGTCGCAGCAGAAGCCATACCATCATCAGAGCTCCCGCCACCGTCATGCGCACCGCAGTCACCCAGGAGGCATCCGGCGCATAATCGCGGAACAGGGCCTCACTGCAGGTTCCTGAAAATCCCCAGCTTACCGCTCCGAGAATACAGCAGATCGTCCCCTTCTTCCGTGAGTCAATGCCGTTTCTTTTCTTTTCCTTTGTATTTATCTCATTGGTATTTACCTTATCGATCATGACAGATGTACCAGAACAATAGCGCCTTTCTATTTTTTATACCCGAACCATACAAAATTTTTATATCTGAACCATGCAAAAAGCAAAACGGACCTTATCTAAATTACCACGGTTTCCGAAGGGAATCAAGGATATTTACGCATCAGGAAATCATGTCCCGGGAAACGTTCCGGAACATGAAAATCCGACCCGGATCCAAAGGCATCCGCCCGGAAAAAGAAAATTTGCATTGCATAAAAAAAATATCCTTACAGTCTGTTATATGCTGTAAGGATATCTGACTTTGGTTGCGGGGATAGGATTCGAACCTACGACCTTCGGGTTATGAGCCCGACGAGCTGCCAGCTGCTCCACCCCGCGATATCTGATATTCAGTTGTAAGCCGGAATAACATCGACGCAACCCGCATAAAAAGCGAAACGACCCGAACGGAAAATGAAAGCACCAGACGTAACTTTCCTCTGTCCCTCGGGTTCGAAATGGTGCCGGGGACCGGGGTCGAACCGGTACGATCGGTAAGGATCGCGGGATTTTAAGTCCCGTGCGTCTGCCAATTCCGCCACCCCGGCGAATTGGCTCCAAGGGTGGGACTCGAACCCACAGCCTATCGGTTAACAGCCGAGTGCTCCACCATTGAGCTACCTTGGAATACCTGTCCTGCAGCGATTATTTGCCGCTGACAACATATATTATTATAATCTCTGTTTTCATCTTTGTCAAGACTTTTTTTACATTTCTTTTATCAGATCTTAAAGATCCGACAGAGCCTTTTCCGTTTCAGAAAACAGACTGTTGTCATGCGCTTTCATCCCGCATCGACCTTATATAGTATAAGGTTTCTGTCCTCTTATGTCAATAACTTTTTTTAATTTTCTGAAAATTATCCGGCTTCCGTCATTTTCGCTGCTGACGTTCCCGTATCAGATCCAGCTTCTTCTTATATTTTTCCGCGTTCACCTCATCTCCCAGGGCATTGTTTGCGATCACCAGCTCCGCCAGAATCTCCGCCCCGGAAGGGTTATCCTTCAGAGCCTCTCTGAGAGCCTCCACAGCCTCCTTATAACGGCCGGTCCGGTTGTATCCCACTCCGAGATAATAATACAGCGGCCACCAGCCTTTCAGCATCTCATCTCCCCGGTAGGATTCCAGAACGGCAAGGCCCTGTTCCCAGCGCCCGTTGATTACATCCATATACGCCTGCTCGATCTTTACAGGGATTTCCAGTTCTGTCAGTCGTCCCTGAATCTCACCGCGTTCCTCGCACGGACCGCTGAGGCTGACGAAGGTTTTCCATTCACGGGCTGCGGAGGAATAACGTCCCGCATTGATATAAGCGAAGCCGAGAAAATAATACGTCATGGCGAATTCCGGCCTGACTTCTTTCAGATGTTTCAGAGATTCGAACACTTCCATCTTCAGATCGGCGATATAGTCGTCATCATCGCTGTCGTTATAGAGATTGCGACAGACGAGCATATAATTGTACAGAGCATCGGGATCGTCCCGGTTGATCCTCAGAGCCGCCCGCAGCAGAACCGCAGCATGTATCAGCTGCTCTTCCTTTGCAAAATCGATGGCCAGGGAAACGATGACCTTCGGAATATCTTTATTCACATAATTCAGAAAATTGATATACTGCGGCGCATAGCGAAAGGAAGAGTCCAGACCGATCAGATCGATCATTCCTTCTATGAAATACTGTATCTTTATCCCTTCCTCACCTGCCAGCTCCTTCAGAAATTCCTTCTTCACCGGCATCGGCACTCCCCGCATGAAGTCCAGATGCTCGCGCTTTATGTAATGAGGCATGAGCTCGAGAAACACATAATTATCAAGATATTTCTTAAAATATTTGTCCAGTCTGTCGATCATAGTCTCTTATTCCTCCCCGGCGTACAAGAAAACACCGCACGAAATCAAACCTCTCCGGTATCCGTGCGGCGTGTCCTGTTTCCATTCTTTTATGATAAAGCGTATATCACATCCGTTCCGCCGTCTAGAGCATGCGGAAACGCTCGTCCTTCCACATTTCGCTGTGCTTCTGCGCCACCTTAAGCTGCGCTATCATACGTTCCTTATCCGCCGGCAGATCGCCCTTCAGAGAAACGTAATTGGAAGCATGATTACTGCGGAAAACGCATTTTTTCTTCACATTTATGTTTTCCAGCATCAGCTCCGCTTCCTTAAGGACCTCTTCCGGTGTCAGAAGCTCAAACTTTCCGTTCTGATAATCCTCATAGAGAGGAGTACCGGGAACGAGCATCAGTGTCAGGAAACTGGCATAGGTAGGCTCCATCTCCGATATGATCGTACCGGTATCGATCGCGTTTTCACGCCACATTTCGCGACCTCCGATACCGGACAGAAAGGTGAGCGACGTCTCAATGCCGAGATTTTCCGCCTTCTTCACCGCTGCGATCATCTCCTCGCGCGTCTCTCCCTTGTTGATGCGTCTCAGGATCTCCGGGTTTCCGGACTCCACACCCATATAGATGATGCCCATACCATTGTTTTTCAGCTCCAGAAGCTCTTCGTCCGACTTTCTCAGGATATCTGTGGCTCTGCCGTAGATTCCCACTCTCTGACATTCCGGAAACAGCTCCTGTATTCTCGTCAGAACATCCATCAGATAGGAATTTTTAAGCACCAGGGCATCTCCGTCCGCCAGAAAGATCTTTTCGATCCGTTTATAATACTGACGCGCCATGGCCAGATCCTCATAGACCTCTTCGATCTTTCTGATCCTGAACTTCTTCGCCTTAAATGATCCGCAGAACGTGCATTTATTATGCGCACAGCCGATAGTGATCTGAAGAATATAACTGTACGCTTCGCTCGGCGGCCTGTAAATATCTCCTTCGTATCTCATGTTTTCCTCCTTCGTACCTTTCCAGTAACGCATCCGGCCGGCCGCAGCTGCCGGACTACATCTTTTCCGGAGCCTCGATGCCCAGCAGTGCCAGACCGTTGGCGATCGTCTGTTTTGCCGCGTAGACGACGGCCAGCTTCGCCTGCTTTTCCGCTTCATCCTCCACAAGGATATGTTCATCGTGGTAGAAACGGTTAAAATACTGTGCGATATCTATGATATGACGCGTAACGACCGAAGGTTCGTATTTGTCTGCAGCTTCCCTGACAACTTCCGGAAAGCGATAGATGAGCTTGATCAGTTCGTAGGCCGTATCTCCCGTCACACAGCTCATATCGAATGTGCCTTCGCCGGACATCACTCTCTCCGCCGACTTTCCCGCATTGCGCAGCACACTGGCTGCCCTCGCATGGGTGTACTGTACATAAGGACCGGTCTCTCCCTCGAAATTCAGCACCTTATCCCAGGAGAAAACGTAGTCCTTGATGCGGTTATTGGAAAGTTCCTGGAAGATGACGGCTCCGATTCCGACCTTTTTCGAGATTTCGTCGATATCCGCATCTTCACCGTTCTTTTCCCGCATGATCTGACGCGTCTTTTCCACCGCGTTATTGAGAACATCCAGCAGAAAGACGACCTTTCCCTTTCTCGTGGAAAGCGTGCCGTCCTCCAGGCTCACCATACCGAAAGGTACGTGAACACACTGATCTGCCCAGTCATAACCCATGAGCTCTATGATCTTGAACCACTGCTGAAAGTGCAGATTCTGCTGGGAAGCCACCACATAGATATTCCGGTCGAAGTTATAATGCTCCTTGCGGTAGACGGCCGCAGCGATATCTCTCGTGATATAGAGCGTCGATCCGTCCTTTTTTCTGATCAGAGCCGGCGGCATGCCGTACTCCTCCAGATCGACGATCTGAGCGCCGTCCGATTCCTTCAGGATGCCTTTTTCTTTCATGATATCGACGATCCGGTCCATCTTGTCAGAGTAAAAGCTCTCTCCGGCATAGGAATCGAATTCGATCCCCAGCAGATCGTATACATATTTGAATTCCTTGAGACTTTCGTCACGGAACCACTGCCAGAGATCATGTTCTTCTTTTTCCCCGTTTTCCAGCCTTGTAAACGTAGCCCGCGCTTCATCTTCTAAAGAAGGATCCTTTTCCGCCTCTTCATGGAATTTCACGTAATAGGACAGCAGCGTCTTAATAGGCTCCCTTCTGACATCCTCTTCCTTTCCCCAGCGGCGGTATGCCACGATCATCTTGCCGAACTGTGTTCCGTAGTCGCCGAGATGGTTGATTCTCACCGTATCATAGCCGAGAAAATCGAAAATCTTATAGATGGAATTTCCGATCACCGTCGTGCGGATATGGCCGATATGAAACGGCTTGGCGATATTCGGAGAGGAAAATTCGACGATGATCTTCTGTCCCTTTCCGAGATCACTGCCGCCGTATCTCTTTCCTTTTTTCAGCACTTCAGACACAACGTCGGATGTCAGATGCTCTCTGTTCAGAAAGAAATTGACATACGCGTTGACATTTCTGACGTCAGAGAACCGCCCGTCGCCGCGCAGCTGCTCTGCCAGTTCCTGCGCAATCTGATTCGGGGCGCGCCGCATGGATTTTGCCAGCCGGAAGCAGGGAAATGCATAATCCCCCATAGAACCCTCCGGCGGAATTTCGATCATATTTTCGATTTCCTCTACCTCCAGGGCTTCCACCTTTTCGGCAAGAAGCTCTGCTATTTCCTTTTTCTGATCTGTCATATCTTCCTCTCTCCGTTCGTTTTTCTGTTCCTTTTGCCGGTTATTTCAGTGCGACAACCGTTACACCGTCTCCGCCCTCGTGATAATCTCCCGGCCGGTAACTGTCCACATGAGCATGCGTCCGGAACAGCTGTTTCAGACCATTCCGGAGGATGCCCTCTCCTCTTCCGTGAATGACGGTCACCTGAGGAAGGCCCGACATATAAGCGTCGTCGAGATATTTATCCACTTCCATCATCGCATCCTCCAGCGTTTTGCCGATAACGTTGATCTCCTGAGAGATATTCATCGTTTTCTGCTGGTACATTTCAGCATAGGAGTTTGAGGAGTTCGTCTCGATGCGCTTCTGCACGCCGTTTTTGTCCAGTTTCATGATGTCGGAAAGTTTCACTTTCACTTTCATCAGGCCGATCTGAACCAGCAGCTCATCCTTCTCGTCCGGCAGGGATGCCACGTCACCTTTCTGTCCCAGCGATACCACGCTGACCCGGTCCCCCACTTTCAGCTCCTCACGTCTGGCAGGTCTGTCGTTGACCGCCGGCCGGAAAACATCCCGGTACTCGTCGCTCTTTTCGGCGAGACGGCGCCGGATCGCCAGCTGCTTCTTCCGGCTTTCCGCGCTCTGTCCTTCTTCTCTGAGCTCCTGCAGCTCGCGGCGTATCTCTTCCGCAAAGGACTTTGCCTCCGCCACCATATCATAGGCTTCTTTACGCGCCTTTTCCACGATCCTGCGGCTCTTTTCCTCTGCCTTCGCCTGCCGGCGGTTCAGCTCCTCCTCCTGCTTTTTCAGACGCAGTTTGAGTTCGAGAGCCTGATCTCTCTCCGCTTCGGCATCCGACATGTTTTTCTGTATGGCGGAGATGACATTCTCAAACTCGATATCATCGCTGCCCAGCAGATTTCTGGCATAATCTATTATATCATCATCCAGTCCGAGTTTTTTTGAAATTTCAAAGGCGTTGGAGCGTCCCGGCGTCCCGATGGTCAGCCGGTAGGTAGGACTCAGTGTTTCCACATCGAACTCCATGGAGGCGTTTTCCACACCCTTTGTGGCGATAGCATATTTTTTCAGCTCGCTGTAATGGGTGGTGGCGATCGTCAGCGCACCCAGCCGCGAGAGTTTTTCGAGAATGGAAATCGCCAGCGCCGCGCCCTCTGTCGGGTCGGTGCCGGCTCCCAGCTCATCCAGCAGGACAAAGGTCTCCGAATCCGCCTCGGAGACGATTTCCACGATATTTTTCATATGGGAGGAAAAGGTGCTCAGACTCTGCTCGATGCTCTGTTCATCGCCGATATCGGCATATATCTTTTTCATCACCGGCAGTCTGCTGCCCTCCGCAGCAGGAATATGAAGGCCCGCCTGGGTCATGAGAAGCATCAGACCCACCGTCTTCAGCGTAACGGTCTTTCCGCCGGTATTCGGACCGGTTACCACCAGTGTCCGGAAATCCTTTCCCACTCTGATGTCGATAGGCACCGCTTTCTCCTGATCGAGAAGAGGATGACGGCCTCTGCGGATATCGAGAATCCCCTCCGTATTAATTTTGGCCGCGCAGCCTCCGTATTTTACCGAGAGTTTTCCCTTGGCAAAGATGACATCAAGCTTTGTCAGATATTTCTGGTTATTGATGATTCTCCGGACCGCTCTGCCCGCTTCTGCTGACAGTTCGGTGAGAATCCTGCGGATCTCATCCTGTTCCTTCATCTCCAGCTCACGGATTTCGTTGTTCATATTTACGATCGCCTGCGGTTCGATGAACAGCGTCGCTCCGGTGGAGGATCTGTCATGGACGATGCCCGGAAAATGAGTTCTGTGCTCCTGTTTGACAGGAATGACAAATCTGCCGTCCCGCATCGTTACGATATCGTCCTGCAGCATTCCGCGGTTGGATGAGGAGGCTATCATCCCGTGAATACGCGCTCTTGCCGCCTCGCGCTGCTGTGAGATTTTTCTGCGGATATCTCTCAGAAGCGGACTGGCTCCGTCGGCCATCTCATCCTCCGAGATAATGCAGCGGTCGATATGATCGCACAGAGGCCTTTCACCGCTGAGCATCTCCGCCAGACCTGCGATCGTAGGAATCTCCGGACCTCTCTCCGACGTGAACGGTTCCTTTTCAAAAAAACTCCTCACTTCATCAGCAGTCCTCAGGCTGGAGAGAATATCGAGAAGCTCTCTCATCGAGAGAACACCGCCTTTTTCCGCATAGCGAACACTCCGCTTCACATCCCGAAAACCTCCGAAAGGAGGCGTCCCCGCCGCGAGAATCACCTCAGCTGCTTCATCCGTCTCCTTCAGTAAATCGCGGATCAGAAAATCATCCGTTATAGGCACAATTTCTCCGACAGCTTTTTTTGCCATCGGAGATACCGCTTCCTGCCCTAATAATTCTTTAATCTTATCGAATTCTAATACTTTTTCCGCTTTTTCATTCATAAATCTATATTACCGGATACCTGCACGGGATATTCCGCTCTTTCGGATGTCCTTTTTTCAGACGACCCTCTTTCAAAGCCGGATTTTCCGTTTCAGATATCCTTCTTCAGCTCGTCAAGATCATTCTTCAGCTGGAGATTTTCCATCTGAATATCGAAAAAACTATTCTCCAGCTCTTTATATTTTTCCATCAGTTCCTTTGCGCCGGCCGACTCCGCCGATTTAGACTCCTCCGATCTGGCAAGTTCCTCTCTGACCTTTGCCAGTTCCTCATTCAGAGAATCACAGCGGCTTTTCATGTCTTCCAGCGCTTCATTTGCCTTATTCAGCTCCACATTCTTCATATTATAGATACGCTGAAGCTCCTGGAGCTGCTCGATGCTGTTCTGCGCATCCTCTTTATACTGCTTGAAACTGGCTTTCGCATCCTCCCACATCTGAATATAGTGATTCGCATCCTTTTTCAGATCCGAGATTGTGGATTCCAGTTCTTCCGTGCGTTCTTTCTCATCGAAATAATCGTTGGCGATGTTGACCGCCGTGAGAACAGCCAGAGAGGACGTCGGCAGCGCAGGCAGTCCCGATGCCAGTTCCTGCATCATCGTATCCACATGATTTGCCACTAATACAATCTGTTCTCCTGAGCTGCTTCCCGCAATCGTATATTCCTGACCATAGATCTTTACTGTGACTCTGCTGCTTTCGCTCATCCGGCTGACCTCCCCGTCTTTTTCTTTTTCCGTTTTCCGTTAAATATCTCTCTGAACCGCCCCCAGCTGATCGTGCAGCGCTTCGAGAATCCGGGAGTGGACACGGTTCACCTCTTCATCCGTCAGCGTCTTTTCCGCATTGCGGTAAGTGAGAGCAAACGCCGCGCTCTTTTTGCCTTCTCCCACCTGTTTTCCGCGGTAAACGTCAAACAGGCTGACATCCTCCAGCATGGATCCGCCGTTCTCTCTGATAACCTCTTCCAGAGCTCCCGCCGTCACCTTCTCATCCACCGTAAGAGAGATATCTCTCGTAACGGCAGGATATTTCGGCAGCGGACGGTAAATGATCTGAGATTTTGCGTGGATCATGATGACAGAGAACAGCAGCTCGCAGGTATATACTCTCATTCCGATTCCGTAGCGCTCCGCCACATCCGGATGTATCTCGCCGACGGTTCCGAGAAGTTCTCCGTTGTAGATGATATTGGCACACCTTCCCGGATGATACATCGGCAGATGTGTCTCCGCTTCATATACAGGCTCATCCATTCCCATCAGAGACAGCATCTCATCGATGATGCCCTTCATCGCAAAAAAGTCCGCATCGTCTCCGTACATTCCGATACACAGATCCTCCGCCTCCGCAGGCTGTCCGTCACAGTTGACCGGAACGTTGTTGAAAATCCTGCCGATCTCAAAAAGACCTGCTTCTTTATTTCCCTTCGCCCAGTTTCTGGCCAGAACCTCCATCATATTCGGCGTCAGCATCGTGCGCATGACACTGCTGTCATCTCCGAGCGGATTGAGGATCCGGACAAAATTTCTGCGCGACAGATCTGTCTCCGTGACATTTACCTTGTCCACGCTCTTCGGATTGATGAAGGAATACGTGAGAATTTCATCCAGCCCCAGAGCCGTCAGAATATTTCTGGCTTTTGTCCGCACTTCCTCCTGATGTGTCAGACGCGCCACGCTGCTTCCCTGAGGAATCGAAACAGGCAGTCTGTCGTAGCCGAACATGCGTGCGACCTCTTCGATATAATCCACTTCGGATTCCAGATCCTGTCTGACGGTAGGCGGTGTGACGGTGATCACATCGCCGCTGCTTTCGCATTTCATCTCCAGACTTTCAAAGATTCTGATCATCTCTTCTTCGGAGATATCCGTTCCCAGAACATGATTGACGCGGGAAACTCTGACATCTGTCGGCACCGCCTTCTGCTCCTGCGGATAGATATCCGCTCTGCCGCCGACGATTTTTCCGCAGCCCAGCGCTTCGATGAGGTGGCATACCCGTTCTGCAGCCTCTTCACAGAGATTGGCATCGATACCCTTCTCATAACGCGAAGACGCCTCCGTACGCAGTCCCAGTTTCTTAGAGGAACTCCGGATAGAATCACCGTTGAAATTTGCCACTTCCAGAATGACCGTCTTCGTATTTTCCGTAATCTCGGAATTGAGTCCTCCCATGATTCCGGCGATGCCGATCTGCTTTTCCGCATCGTTGATCATGAGAGTTCCCTGCGGCATCACGCGCTCCGTTCCGTCCAGAGTAGTAAATTTATCGCCTTCCGCCGCCGCATCGACGATGATCTTTCCTCCTGCGACGCTGGTGGCATCGAAGGCATGAATCGGCTGACCGTACTCCATCATGACGAAATTCGTGATATCGACGATATTATTGATAGGGCGCATGCCCGCATGCATCAGACATCTCTGAAGCCACCACGGGGACTGTTCCACTTTGATATCCGTAATCACATGAGCTGTATATCTCGGGCAGAGATCCGGACGCTTCACTTCCACTTCGATATATTCCTTTACGTCACCGTGCGTCTCCTTTACGGAAGTATCAGGATAATGCAGCTCTTTTCCGAACACCGCAGCCGCCTCTCTGGCCATTCCGATCATGGAGAGACAGTCCGGTCTGTTCGGCGTGATCTCGAAATCTACCACATGATCCTCGAGCTGCAGCGCTTCGCGGATATCCGTCCCCGGTACGAAGGAATCGTCGAGAATCCAGATGCCGTCGCGGATGAGAACATTGATCACCTTGTCCTCATACCCCATCTCCGCTGCGGAACAAAGCATCCCGTCGGAAACCACGCCTCTGAGCTTTCCCTTCTTTATCACAGTGCCGTCTGCCAGATGTCCGCCGCTGCGGATGACGGGAACGGTTGCTCCTTCAAAGACATTTTTGGCACCCGTCACGATCTGAACCGGTTCCTCTTCTCCGACATCGACGGAACATACCACCAGTCTGTCCGCATCGGGATGCTTTTCGATCTTCAGAATTCTGCCTACTACGATCTCAGAAAATTTCGTTCCGTACGCCTCCACCGTCTCGATATTGGAGCCGGAGAGAATCATTCTGTCACAGAATTCCTCCACCGGTACGTCGACATCCGCATAATCTCTGAGCCAATTTATGGAAACTAACATGTATCTACTACCTCTCTCGCATTGATAAGATCTATTTGAACTGTTTCAGGAAACGCTCGTCGTTTTCATAGAACAGACGTATATCATCCACCTCATATTTCAGCATGGCGATCCGTTCCACGCCGATGCCGAATGCAAATCCCGTATATTTTTCCGTATCGACGCCGCCTACTTTGAGAACGTTCGGATGTACCATGCCGCACCCGAGGATTTCGATCCATCCGCTTCCTTTGCAGACCTTGCAGCCCCTGCCGCCGCACTTGAAGCAGGATACGTCCACTTCCGCGCTCGGTTCGGTGAAAGGGAAATGATGCGGACGGAACTTCGTCTTCGTCTCACTGCCGAACATCTGTCTGGCAAATTCACTCAGGGTACCCTTCAGATCCGCCATGGTGATACCTTCTCCCACCACAAGACCTTCTACCTGATGGAACACCGGTGAATGAGTGGCATCCGGCGTATCGCACCGGAAAACACGTCCCGGCGAGATGACTCTCATCGGAGGTTCCTTTGACAGAAGCGTTCTCACCTGAACGGGAGAGGTCTGGGTGCGTAGCAGAGTCTTGTCCGTGATATAAAAGGTATCCGTCAGATCCCTGGACGGATGATTCGGGCCCGCATTGAGAGCATCAAAATTCATGAACACCGTCTCGACTTCAGGACCTTCCACAACCTCAAAGCCCATATTCATAAAGACCTTTGTCATCTCGTCGATCGTCTGTGTGATCGGATGTTTCACTCCGAGTCTTCTCATTCTGCCGGGCTCTGTGACATCGATGACTTCTGCCGCCAGCTGTTCCTGTTTTTTCAGTTCATTCAGCTGTGTTCTCCTTTTTTCAAGAAGAGACTCGATTTCCCCGCGTACTTCATTCGCTTTCTTTCCCACGGCTTTTCGTTCTTCCGGCTCCAGTCCGCCCATGGAGCGGAGAATCTCCGTCAGACGTCCCTTTTTTCCGAGTACGCGGACGCGGATTTCTTCCACCGCTTCAGGGGATGCCGCTTCGTTCAGCTGATTTTTTGTCTCCTCAAGAATAGTGATAAGCTGCTTCTGCATTTATTTTCCTCCATTTATTTCATTGCTTGTTCAGTATCAGATGCTGGCGCACGGATTCGTACATCAGAATCGATGCGGCAGCTGACGCGTTGAGGGATTCCACCGTTCCCTCCATAGGGATGGAAACCAGCAGATCCGATTCTCTCAGAAACGCTTCGCACGCTCCCCTTGCCTCGTTGCCTATGATCAGAGCTGACGAAGCCGCAATGTCTGCACCGAAGCAGACTGTCTCCGCTCTCGGCGAGGTACATACCGTCTTCTTTCCGTGGCGTTTCAGAAGTTCCAGCGCCTGTGCAGGATCGTCGGCATAGGCAAAACGAACCCTGTAAAGAGACCCTGCCGCCGCCCGCACCGTCTTGGGCGCAAAGATATCGGCGGTTCCTTTCATGATCAGAATGCGGCGGAACCCTGCCGCATCCGCCGTGCGTATGATCGTCCCCAGATTTCCCGGATCCTGCAGACGATCCAGAACGATGACGTTGTCATCCGGCGCTGCACCGTCAAAGAAATGCCCGACTTCACAGTCGGGCTGACTCGACACCGCCGCAATCCCCTGGGGCGTCTCGGTGGCCACGATCCGGTCAAACAGAGCGGCGGGAAGGGTGAAAAGCTCAGTACCTATCTCTTCCAGCCGTTTCACCAGTTTCTTCTCCTCACCGCACCTGCCGAAATCTCCGCGCAAAAATGCGCTGACCGGCTTCGCATCGTTTTTCAGCGCTTCTTCGACCAGATGAATTCCTTCGATGATATACTGTCCCGTCCGCTCCCTGTATTTCCGCCGGTACAGCTTTGAAAAGTCTTTCAGTTTTTCATTCTGGGCCGATGTAATTTCGCGCGGCATGCCTGTTTTCTCATTTCCTTTCATGCTTTCGCTTCAATCGACAAAAAGCCGGCTCAACACCGGCTTTTCCGTCTTCCGTCTAAAATCTATTGTTCATCGCCTTGATGGCTCCCTGAAGGAAGTCAGGTACCTCGATATCATCATCGGAAGAAACCTCGTCCTCCTGCTGCTGTGCCTCATGCAACGCTTCTGCCTGTTCCTCCGGGCGTTCCTGACCGCTCTCCGCCGGTCTGCTCTCAGCAGAGGAAGCTGCCGGTCTTATGGATTCCGTCTCTTCCTCTTCTTCACTGTCAAAACCCGTAGCGATTACTGTAATTCTGATTTCATCCTCCAGATCTTCCTTGATGGATGCACCGAATATGATATTCGCATCGCGTGCCGCCGCTTTTTCAATGAGATCCGC